>DATABA010000040.1:0-20700 GCA_036259835.1 Actinomycetota bacterium | reverse complement strand
ACGGCCAGGTTCCCCTTCGCCTTGTGGCCGAACGTGAAATTCGAACCGACCACCGCGTGGGCGATCCTGAGTCGTTCCACCAGCACCTTTGCCACGAACTCCTCCGGTGACCAGCGCGAAAACTCCTCGGTGAACTCCAGTACGACCAGCGTCGTCACGCCGATCTGCTCGATGAGCGCGGCCTTGCGTTCGAGCGTCGTCAGCAACGGAGGGACGCTTCCGGGTGTCAGAACCTCGCGCGGATGCCGGTCGAACGTCACGGCGACCGATGTCCACCCCTCGCGATTCGCCACATCCACGGCGCGCCCGATCACGGCCTGATGCCCGCGATGGACACCGTCGAAGAACCCGATGGTCACGGCGGTTTTTTCGACGTCTATGGAGCCGGATTCGATCCCCCGAACGACCTCCATGGCCCGGAGGGTACAAGATGGATCTCGCCGCCCAGCGTCATGCAGGCGGGGCGAGGATGACGTCGGGGCAGGCCTTTGCCCCGGTGTCGCGGTAGATCCCGATGAGGCGGCCGTCCGGTCCAATGGCTCGATAGGGACCTGCGATTCCCGTTGGCCCCAGGCACTGGCCATGAACCGCAGCCTTCGCCTCGTCCTCCTGAAGGGTCAACGACGGCAGGTGTTCCACCGCGCGTTCCAACGGTAGGAGCGGTCTGGGTTCATCAGGACTCACCGCCTCCTCGACCGAGAACGGGCCGATCGCCGTTCGGCGCAAGCTCGCGAGGTGCGCCCCGCATCTGAGCCGAGCGCCCACGTCGGCAACGAGCGACCGAACGTAGGTCCCCGACGAACAGCGCACCGCGAACTCGAAGCGCGGGGAGATGAAGCCAGCGAGATCGAACGCAAAGACTTCGACCGAGCGTGGCGCCGCCTCAACCGTCCGGCCGGCTCTCGCCGCTCGGTAGAGCTTCTCTCCTCCAACCTTCACCGCCGAATAGGCAGGCGGCACTTGCTCGAGTCGACCGATGAAGCCGGCCAGGGCTTCCCTCAGCGCAGACTCGGTCACCTCGACGGACGACTCGCGAACCACTTCGCCTTCAGCGTCGAGCGTCGTCGTCTCCACGCCGAGCACTCCGGTCCCTTCGTACGTCTTGGGCAGGTCGCCCAGAAACCGAAGCAGCCGCGTCGCCCTGCCGACACCAATCAAGAGAAGCCCGGTGGCGGACGGGTCGAGGGTCCCGGCGTGGCCGACCTTCCGAACGCCGAGGACTCGGCGAACGCGATCGACAGCGTCGTGCGACGTGATGCCGGAAGGCTTGTCGATCAAAAGCAGTCCGCTCTGGGCTGCCTGCGGCGCCAGCGGTGGCTGACTCGTGTCCGTCCTCACCGGGCTGAGCGGAGCGCTTCCTCCACCCGTCGAACGGTCTCGGCGACGCCGGTATGCGACGTGAACCCCGCCGCCAGGCGGTGACCGCCGCCCCCGAACGCTTTGGCCACAGCCCCGACGTCCGTGTCTCCTTTCGAACGGAGGCTCACCTTGAAGTTCCCGTCTCGCTGCTGCTTGATCACGCACGTCACGTCGGCTTCGCGTGCGACGCGGACGAAGTCGATCAGGTCATCTGTCTCCGACATGTCGACGCCGTCCACGGAGAGGTCCGCCTGCAGGACATAGGTCCAGGCCAGACTGAGCTCCGGAACGTGCACCACTCGCTCCAGGGCAATGGCGGACAGGCGGAGTGCGGACAGCGAGATGTCTTCGAAGAGTGCCCGGGCGATCGTCGTGTGATCGAAATCGAGGCTTCGAAGCTCCGCCGCGACGCGGTGGGTCTCCGGTGAGGTCGATTCGTATTGGAAGCGGCCCGTGTCCGTGACGATCCCCGCGTAGAGGCACGCCGCGATTTCGGGGGTCAGCGTTCCTCCCGCAGATCGGATCAACCGAAAGACCATCTCGGACGTGGACGAGGCATCCGGGTCGAGCACGAGGATCGAGCCGAATCCGGGATTGGTCCTGTGGTGATCGATCACGATCACGCACTCCGCAGCCTCCGCATTGGTGCCGAGCGGCCCGAGCCGGTCCGCCGAGGCAGTATCCAGCGCCACCATGACCTCCGGTTTCGACGGAAACGAGTGTGGCTCGACGATGAGGTCCGAGCCCGATAGCACCGAGAGCCACCGGGGCCGTTGCAGCGGATCGTTACCCCACGAGCAAACGACCTCTTTCCTTTCCGACTTCAGCCAGAGCGCGAGGCCGAGCATGGAGCCGATGGCGTCAGGGTCCGGATTGATGTGGCACGCGAGGGCGACGTTCGTGGCCGCGCGGAGCGCTTCACCTGCGCGCTTCAACGCTTCGCCGTCCGCCGGCTTCGTGGCGTCGGTCTCGCTGACGAGAGCCGCGGCTTCAGGCTGGATCATTCGGCTGCCTTTCCTTCGCCCGAGGTCTCCGAATCGCCGCTCGATGAGATCTGCTTCAACAGCTCGGTGACCCGCTCGACCTGTGCTAGCCCCACGTCCTCCTCGAACTCCAGATCGGGCGTGAACTTCAAGCGGACTTGCTGGCCGAGCACGCTTCGAAGGTGTGCCTTGGCCGAGTTCAGTCCCGCACGGGTTCGGCGATGATCCTTGTCCTGTCCCATCACCGTGTAGTAGACGATGGCCTTTCGAAGGTCCGGCGTGACCTCGACGCGGGTCACGGTGACGAAACCCACCCGCGGGTCCTTCAGCTGGGGAATCTCTTCGGCGAGGATCTCCCGGAATTCCTCCGCGACTCGCTCCGGTCGAGCCCCTGTACCCATCGGTCATTCCTCCTTGAATACGTCTTGCTCAATCTTCAGGCCCGTGAAACGAGAGATCTGCGTCGATCATCTCGATGGCGGGGAACGTCCCGATGTGACGTTCCACCTGATGCATCACCCGCTTGAGGTGGTAGCCCTCCTCGGCGACCGAAGCCACTCCGATGGTCGTTCGCTGCCACAGGTCATGATGGTCGACCTCGGCCACCGACACGTTGAACTTCTGTCGAAGCGACGCGGTCAACGTCTTCACCACGTGGCGCTTCTGTTTGAGCGACGTGCACCCGGGAATGCGGAGGTCGAACCTGCACAGCGCCGCCAGCATTTCCCTCCCCCATCGCTAGGCCAGCGTCCGCGCGATCTCGCGGACCTCGTACGCCTCGATCAGATCGCCCTCATGCACGTCCTGGTAGTTCTCCAGGCCGATCCCGCATTCGAATCCCTCCGCGACTTCCCGCACGTCGTCCTTGAACCGGCGGAGTGAGGCGATTCGGCCCGTGTAGATGATCGTCCCTTCACGAACCAGCCTGGCCAGCGCGCCTCGCTGGATGGTCCCGTTGGTGACCATGCACCCCGCGACCACGCCGAGCCGCGGCACTCGGAACAACGCACGGACCTCGGCGGTTCCCAGCTCGGTTTCGCGCTCTTCCGGCGCGAGCATCCCCGACAGGGCCTGCCGAATGTCGTCGAGCAGTTGGTAGATGACCCGGTACAGGCGGATGTCGACGCCTTCGGTCTCGGCGACCTCACGCGCGCGCACGTCGGGACGAACGTTGAACCCGATGATCACGGCCCTGGACGCCGCGGCCAGCGAAACATCGTTCTCGGTAATGCCGCCCACACCCCGGTGAACGATCTGGGTCCGAACTTCATCCTGGGGTAGCTTCTCCAGCGCGTCGCCAATCGCTTCCAGCGATCCCTGCACGTCGGCCTTCACGATCACGTTCAGCGTGGGGAGCTCGTCCTGCCGAGCCTGCACCAGAAGATCGGTGAGCGAAGCGGTGGGGCGCGTCGCAGCCAACTCTGCCGCCCTCATCCTCGCCTCGCGCTCTTGGGCGATGTGCCGGGCCTCGCGTTCGTCCGCCACGACGCGGAAGTCGTCTCCCGCCTCGGGCACGTGTGACCACCCCAGGACCTGGACCGGCTTCGAGGGACCAGCCTCCTTCACCTGCCTGCCGTGTTCGTCGATCATGGCCCGGACCCTGCCGTACGCCATGCCGCAGATCACGGCGTCCCCCGGCCGCAGCGTTCCTCGCTGGACCAGGACGGTGGCGATAGGACCTCGCCCCTTGTCGAGGTGGGCTTCAAGCGTGGTCCCGCGGGCTGGACCGTGGGGGTCGGCCTTCAGCTCCTGGATCTCGGCGACCAAGCCGATGGTCTCGAGCAGCTTGTCGAGATTCTGTCCGGTCTTTGCGGAGACGTCGACGACTTCGGTCTCGCCACCCCACTCCACCGGAACCAGCCCGTGCTCGACGAGCTGCTGACGAACCCTGTTCGGATCCGCCTCTTCCTTGTCGATCTTGTTGACGGCCACCACGATGGGGACGCCCGCTGCTTTCGCGTGGTTGAGGGCCTCGATGGTCTGCGGCATCACGCCGTCGTCCGCCGCGACCACCAGCACCGCGACGTCGGTCGCCTGCGCCCCTCGGGCCCGCATCGCGGTGAACGCCTCGTGGCCTGGCGTGTCGATGAACGTCACCGCCCGGCTGTCCTGCTGGACCTGGTACGCCCCGATGTGCTGGGTGATTCCCCCGAACTCCCCTGCCACCACATCGGTCCGGCGAATGGCGTCCAGGAGCAAGGTCTTGCCGTGGTCGACGTGCCCCATCACGGTGACGACTGGCGCCCGCGGTTCGAGCCGGCTCTCGTCGACCTCCTCCTCCTCGGGTTCGGCAAGCTCCTCCTCGGGGCTGCCGATCTCGATGGACCGTCCGAGCTCGGCTCCCACCAGCTCGATGGCGCCGTCGCCGAGCGACTGCGTAATGGAGACCATCTCGCCGGCCTGAAGGAGGATCTTCACGACATCGGCCGGCGTCGTGTCGAGCTTCTCGGCCAGCTCCTGAGGGCTCGCTCCCCGGCTTACTCGCACGGGGGGAGCCGCCGCGGGCGCCGGTGCAGCTTCCTCAACGGCCGGCCCCACCGGGGGCTCCGGAGGAACCTCCGGCGGCGCCTCGATCGCGGCCGTGGCGACCTCCGCCTCGACCTGTCCATCGCCGGCCGGCTCCTCGGCCTTGTTCTTTTCTCGCGGCTTTCTGGTTGGGAGCTGGTCGGCCGTGGCGGTGCGGGGCTTACTGCCGGGCTTCACCTTTCCACGGGCAGCGCGGATCCTGGGTACGGCTTCTTCGGGGACGGTCGACGACGCCGTCCGCCCCTCGTACCCCATCTCCTGAAGCGAAGCCAGGATGTCCTTGCTGGCAACGCCCAGCTCTTTGGCCAGCTCATGGATCCGCACGGCTGCTCTCCCTTGCCTTGATTACTTCTTCGATAAGACTACCGGTCCGGTCGCCGAGAATTTGCGTTCTCAGCGCCCTGGCGACGGAACGGGTCCGAATAGCGGTCCTGATGCAGTCGTCCGTTGGGTGCACATAGGCGCCTCGTCCGGGGGCCTTCGCACTCGGATCGACCGAGATGTCACCGTCGTCGTGCCGAACCATGCGCAGAAGCTCCGACTTGGGAGCCTTCCTTCGGCAACCAACACAGGTCCGTTCGGGCTGCCGTTCGAGCGCCACGTTCAGGCCGAGGGCGATGACTCCGGCTGCTCGGCCCTCTCGTCGGCGGTGGCCTTCGCGGCCGCTCCGCCGTGTACCTGCGGGACGGAAGCGTCGCCCGGCGCGGCCACCTCGACCTCGGGCGCTTCCGCGGCCTGTTCGAGAATCCTGGCCTCACCCTCGGGAAGCGGCGCCGAGCCGTCTCCCGAAGGCTCTTCTGATGCCGGCCCGGCTTCGGACACGGTCTCGGGAGATGGAGCGCCGGCTTCGGCGGCCGGAGTCTGCTCCTTCTTAGCTTTCGGTTCGCGACGGGACCGTTCCTCGTCGGCCATCTGCGACTCGCTCTTGATATCGATCCGGTAGCCGGTGAGCTTGGCGGCCAAGCGGGCGTTCTGTCCTTCTTTCCCGATCGCCAGCGACAGCTGATAGTCGGGAACGATCACCTGTGCCGTCCCGGTGGTCTCGTCCACCCTGACCTCTTTTACCTTCGCTGGGGCCAGCGCGTTCGCCACGAACCGCGACGGATCGTCAATCCACTGGACGACGTCGATCTTTTCGCCTCGGAGCTCGTTCACGACCAGGCGTACGCGCGAGCCTTTCGCGCCGACGCACGCGCCGACGGGGTCGACTCCGGGCTCGTGCGAGACCACAGCGATCTTGGATCGGTGCCCCGGCTCACGCGCGACGGCCTTGATCTCCACGAGGCCCTGCGCGATCTCCGGAACCTCCAGCTCGAAGAGCTTGCGAAGGAGCCCCGGGTGTGTCCGAGACACGACGATCTGCGGTCCCTTCGTGGTCTTTCGCACCTCGACGATGTAGGCCTTCAGCCGCTCCCCGTGCCGGTACGGCTCGGATGGAACTTGTTCGGCCTGCGGCAGCAACGCCTCAACCTTGCCGAGGTCGAGCAGCGTGTACCGGTGCGAGTCCTGCTGGATGATCCCCGTCACGATGTCGCCCTCCCGCCCCGAGAACTCCTCGTAGGTCATGTCTCGTTCGGCGTCGCGAAGCTTCTGGTAGATGACGTGCTTCGCGGTTTGGGCGGCGATGCGGCCCATGAACTCGTCGGGAACGTCTACCTCCGTCTCGGAGGTGACTTCGCTCGTCTCCTCGTCGAGCGTCTGGACCCACATGCGGAGCTCCCCGGTCTCGGGGTCGAGCTTGGCTCGAGTACCGTCCGGTTCCTCTTCCACGCCGAAGCCGCGTTTCCATGACTTGTACGCCGAAGCGAGCGCATCCTCGAGCCCGGCGAGGATGGTCTCGAACGAGATGCCCTTCTCGCGTTCCAGCTCTCTCAGCGCTTGAATCAGTTCCTGGTTCACCGTTTCACACCCTTCGATTCCCACTCGAAGACCGTCCGGGCCGAGGCGATGTCGTCGTACGACAGCTGCCGCTCGCCCTCGTCCGTTTCAATCCGCACGGCGTCTTCAGTCGCCTCCACGAGGGTTCCGCGGATACTTCGAACGCCGTCGATCGGACGCGACGTCTTCACCTTCACCTTCTCTCCCACGCTTCGCGAAAAATCGCGATGCCGGCGCAGAGGCCGCTCGAGTCCGGGGGAGCTCACTTCGAGCGTGTAGCGACCGGGCTCGAACCCCTCGAGGTCCAGGCGCCGGCTGATCCGCTCACTTACGTCGGCGATGGCGTCGAGATCGACTCCACCGTCTCGGTCGATGGTGACCCGAAGGAGGTGGACGCCGTTCCCTCGCTGAAAGGCGAGGTCGACCAGGTCCATGCCGGCTGCCTCCACCACCGGCCGGACCCACCCCTCCAGGTCCATCGCAAAACTCCGCCCTAATCGAAAAAGAACGTGGGCTGGCGAGCCCACGTCCGGTGTTGCCCCAGTCCTCGAAAGGAAGTATAGCACCGAGGTTTCTTCGAAAGACCTCGCTTGCTTTGTTACAGCGCCCTGCGTTGGCCCCCCGGTTCGTTCCAATGGTCCCGTTTGTTCATCCGCTTGACCATTCGCTCATCCCATTCGCGATGGAGCGGGATCTCAAGTCTGTCGGCCACGACCTCGGCAGCCTCTTGGGATGGAAAGACCCACCGCGTCCAGTTGCCGTCGAGGTCGATAAGGATGAGGTCGAACGTGTCGATGCCGCATCGCTGCAGAACGGCCTCCACATCGGAATGCATCCAGACGAATTTCCGAAGCTCGGCCGGCGTTCGAACGCTCACCACTGGATGCTCCGCGTCATGGCACCGACTCCAAGATCCCGATCGCGGCTTCAGGCGCCGCGTCAAGCGGCGCCTGGGTCCGCTCTCCCGTGGCCCGGGCCTTGAGGTCGACGTTCCCCGATTCGATGCCTCGCTTGCCGATCACGACCTGAAGTGGATACCCGATGAGGTCAGCGTCGGCGAACTTCACGCCGGCGCTGGCGTCACGGTCGTCGATGACCACGTCCACGCCTCTTTTGCGGAGCGAACCGTACAGTCGCTCGGCCGCATCGACGACCGCCTGGTGGTCCATGTTCGTGGGAATCACGACCGCATCGAAGGGAGCGAGGACCTTCGGCCATTTCAGACCGGCGTCGTCGTTCCACTGCTCGGCAACGGCGGCGATGATCCTGGACACGCCGATTCCGTAGGACCCCATGACGTAGGGCTGTTCGGTTCCGTCTTCGTCCACGAAGGTCGCCTTCATCGCCACCGAATACCGCGTGCCGAGCTGAAAGCAATGCCCGACCTCGATCGCACGGCTGACCTGGAGGGGCGAACCGCAGCGAGGACAGGGGTCCCCTTCGCGTACCCGCGAGACGTCCTCCCAGCGGTCGACGGTGAAGTCGCGTGCGGCGTTCACGCCGGTGGCGTGGTAGTCGGGCTGACCCGCGCCGCTCACCCAGTTGCTCCGGGCGCGGACCGAATGGTCCGCGACGATGGTCACTTCCTCCGGGAGCGACTGAGGACCGACGTATCCCTTTGGCAGGCCGTACGCCGCGAAGTCATTGTCCGTGAACATTCGGACCGGCGCGGGAGCCAGGACCCTGGCCAGTTTGCTCTCGTTGATCTCGCGGTCGCCGGGAACCAAAACCGCCGTCGGCGTTCCGCCGACGTCGTACAGCATGCACTTCAGCATTTCGTCCGCGGGGCGGCCGAGCAGCTCGACGACATCCTGAATGCCCGCGCGGTTCGGCGTGTGGACGAGCTGCAGGGCCTCCGGGTCGTCCTGCGGTGACTCTTCCGGACGCCGCGTGCTGGCCGCCTCCACGTTCGCGGCGTAGTCGCAGTTTGGGCAGAACACGAAGAGGTCCTCCCCGACATCCGCGGGCGCCATGAACTCGTGGTTGACGTCCCCTCCGATGAGACCCGGATCCGCTTCCACCATCCGGAACGTGAGACCGCATCGGGTAAACACCTTCTTGTACGCCTCCACCATGTTCTGGTAAGCGACGCGAAGGCCGTCGACATCGCGGTCGAACGTGTAGGCGTCCTTCATGAGGAACTCTCGAGCGCGGATCACCCCCCCTCGTGGCCGGAGCTCATCGCGGTACTTCCATTGGACTTGATAGAGGTTCACGGGGAGATCGCGATACGAGGAGAACTCGCCCTTCACGATCTCGGCGAAGAATTCCTCGTGGGTCGGTCCGAGCGAGAGGTCGCGCCCACTTCGATCCTTCAAACGGAACATTTCATCGCCGTACGCCGCCCACCGGCCCGACTGCTTCCACGGCTCGGAGGGCAGTACCGCAGGGAGACGCACCTCCTGCGCCCCCGCGGCGTTCATCTCCTCCTCGACGATGCGCTGGACCCGTTGGAGCGTGCGGATTCCGAGCGGGAGCAGCGCGTACACGCCGGCCATGATCTTGCGGATGTACCCCGCCCTCACCAGCAGCTTGTGCGAGGGCGCCTCTGCTTCGGCCGGCGCTTCGCGAAGTGTTCGCACGAATAGCTCGGAAGCTCGCATTGGTCACTCAGAATAAGCGATGCCGTGGACGCGAATAAGGATGAAGCGCCGAGAGAGGACGAACTTCGGGCGGCGACCGTCGGTGAGCTGAAGGTGCACGGCGGTCCCATAACGATCGTTCCCTACGACGACCGCTGGCCCGAACTCTTCGCCCGCGAGGCGGAACGCATTCGCGGCGCGCTTGGTGAGCGGGCACTGATGATCGAACACGTCGGGTCCACGGCGGTTCCAGGTCTCTCGGCGAAGCCGATCGTCGACGTTCTCGTGGTGGTGGCCGACCCGGCGCGGGAAGAGGCATACGTCCCGGACCTTCAAGCCGCCGGCTACATCCTCCGAATTCGCGAGCCGGACTGGTACGAACACCGGCTTTTCAAGGGCCCCGATGCCGACGTCAATCTCCATGTCCTCCCGAAAGGATCCGCGGAAATCGATCGGATGCTGTCGTTCCGAGATCGGCTTCGATCGAACGAAGAAGACCGCTCGCTGTACGAACAGAAGAAACGCGAGCTCGCCGCCAGCGAGTGGAGGTACGTCCAGTACTACGCGGACGCCAAGGGAGACGTGGTCGAGGAGATCCTGGCGCGCGCACGCCGCTAGGCCGGCGGCTCGGAAGACGGGACTTAGGACAGGACGGTGTCGCCGCGGCGAAGGGGCAGCCCAGACCGGCCGCGATCGCTTCGAACCGCAAGGATCTGGTGCACCTGCGCCCGGCCGGCGTCGAAGTTCCGAGCGGCGCCCGTCATGTACAGCCGCCAGACCCGGTATCGCGGCTCGCCGACCAACCGCACCGCTTCGTCGCGATGCGCTTCGAGGTTCGCCACCCACTTCCGCAACGTCAGCGCGTAATGCTCGCGAAGGCTTTCCAGGTCTCGCACTTCCAGCCCCGCGCGCTGAATGATGCTGACGACGTGCCCGACCTCGTGCAGCTCTCCGTCCGGAAACACGTACCGGTAGATGAAGCTGTTCCTTCGGAATCCGCCACCGCGGGACGGTGGCCGGGAGATCCCGTGATTCAGCAGCCTTCCCTCATGCCGTAACAGCTGGCGAAGGTGCCCGAAATATTCGGAGAGCCGTTCGGCACCCACGTGCTCGAACATGCCCACGCTCGAAATGGCGTCGTACGGTCCGTCGTCCACGTCCCGTTCGTCCTGAACGCGAATGGTGACGAGGTGCCCGACGCCGGCTTCGGACGCGCGTTTCTCGGCCAGCTCCGCTTGCGGCTCGGAGAGGGTCACACCGACGACGCTCACGCCGAACCGGCTGGCGGCGTGGATGGCGAGCGTTCCCCAGCCGCACCCAACGTCGAGGAGTCGCTCACCCGGCTTCAACCGGAGCTTTCGGCAGATCAGCTCGTGCTTGTCCCGCTGCGCGTCCTCCAGCGATGAACCAGCTGACGCGAAGTACGCACACGAGTACGTCATGGAAGGACCGAGCACCAGCCGATAGAAGTCGTTCGAGATGTCGTAGTGATGGGAGATCGCCGCGGCGTCGCGGGCGCGGGAGTGACGGCGTCCTCGAAGACGCGCCTCTTCAGGTGGGGGCGGAAGGCGAAGCGGACGGAAACCGCCGCTCGCAGCGATCGCTCGCGACGCCAACGCCAGATCTCGCGGCCCCAGCTTCAACTGCGGGCGGTCGTCACCCAACGACAAGACGGCGTCGAGGTCTCCCTCGAGATCGATGTCTCCCGCAACGTACGCCCGCCCCAGCCCGAGCTCGCCGGGCGCGGTCACTAGGCGCCGCAGGGCGCGAGGAGATCGGACGACGGCGCGCGCAGGAGCATCCACCGGCCCGACCGAACTGCCGTCCCAGAACTCGAACCGGATGGGAGGGGGATTGCCGGCGAGCCGGCGAATCAGCGGCTCGAGCGCCGCGGCGGCGGTCCGGCGGCTACTCGTTCGAGGCCCCCGCTGTCTCGAGTTCCTTCTCCCGGGCGATTTTCTCCGCTTCGGCCACCACGACCTCCACGATCTTGTTCTCGGGGATCCGATGCTCCCGCACCTCACCCTTCACGATCAATTGCCCGTAGCCCTTTCCCGCGGCGATGCCAAGATCGGCCTCGCGGGCTTCGCCCGGCCCGTTCACCACACATCCCATCACCGCCACGCGGATGGGAGCCTTCAAGCCGCGGGCCTCGAGCGCTTCGTTGACCTGTTTGGTCAACCCGAGGACGTCGACTTCGGCTCGACCGCAGGAAGGACATGCCACCAGATCGAGTCCTCGTTTCTTGAGGCCGAGGGACTGAAGTATCCAGTTGCCGACCTTGACCTCCTCGACCGGGTCGTCGGTGAGCGACACGCGGATCGTGTCGCCGATGCCTTCCGCGAGAAGCGTTCCGATTCCGACGGCGGATTTCACGCCACCCGCCGGCATGGGCCCTGCCTCCGTGACGCCGAGATGCAACGGGTACTCGACCTTCTCGGCGAGCATCCGGTATGCCTCGATCATCTCCCTGACGTTCGAGTGCTTGGCAGAGATCTTGATGTCGAAGAAGTCTTCGTCCTCCAGGATGCGAGCTTCGTTCAGCGCGCTTTCCACCAGCGCTTCCGCCGTCGGGCGCCCGTAGCGCTCCAGCAGATCCTTTTCGAGCGACCCGGCGTTCACCCCGATTCGGATCGGCACACCACGGGCCTTCGCCTCTCGGGCGATCAGCCGCACCTTGTCCTGGTACTTGATGTTTCCCGGATTGATCCGCAGGCCGTGGACTCCCGCTTCCAGCGCCGCCATGGCGTACTTCCACTGGAAGTGAATGTCGGCGATCACCGGCACCGTTGCGTGCGAAGCGATCTGCTCGAGCGCCTCCGCGTCTTCCCAGTGGGGAACCGCGACGCGAACGATGTCGACGCCGGTCGCGACGAGCGCCGCCATTTGCTGGAGCGTCGCATTGACGTCGGCCGTTCGCGTCGTGGTCATCGACTGGACGCGAATCGGGGCGTCTCCGCCGACGTCCACCCAGCCGACGCGGATCTTCTTCGACTTTCTCCGCTGAATGCTCACCGATTCAAGTATCTCAGTCGCCGCCGTCTCGTTTCGAGGTCTCGCGTTCATCGGCCGGCAACACGAACGAAAACGTGGCTCCCTTTCCCACGGTGCTTTCGGCCCAGATCTTTCCGCCGTGCGCCTCGACCACGGACCGCGCGATGGCGAGCCCGATGCCGGTTCCGCCGTCATTGCGGGAGCGTGAGGGGTCGGCCCGGTAGAACCGCTCGAACACCAACGGAAGATGCTCGGCCGGGATCCCCGGACCCGTGTCCTGGACCGACACGCGAAGCGCTCCATTTTCGCGCGCCGCCCGAACGGTCACCACGCCGCCCGTAGGCGTGAAGCGATACGCGTTGTCCAGGAGGTTGAACAGCACTTGGTGAAGGCGCTCCGGATCCGCCTCCACCATCGGAAGGTCCGGCGGCACTTCACTTCGGACCTGAACGGTTCGCTCCGGCCTGCTCGCCGTCACATCGCTTGTAACGCGCTGAACAAGCGAGCTGAACTCGACCGGTTCCCGGGCCAGGGGCACGCCACCGGATTCGAGCTGGGAAAGGTCCAGGAGCTGATCGACCAGGCGGGACAGCCGCTCGGACTGGTTGAGCATCACCTCGAGGATTTCCGGTGTCGGCTTCTCCACCCCGTCCAGGAGGTTCTCCAATCTTGCACGGAGCGCGGAGATCGGGGTCTTCAGCTCGTGCGAAACGTTGGCCACGAGGTCGTGCCGAAGGCGCTCGACTCCCTCCATCTCCCCGGCCATTCGATTGAACGCTTCTGCGAGCCGTCCGACTTCGTCGCGGCTCATGGTGTGGACGCGCTGCCGGTAGTCGCCCCGTGCCATGCCTCGAGCTGCTTCGGCCATGTCTCGCAGAGGCTGCGTCATTCCGCGCGCCAGGAACCGCGCCATCGCCAGCGCGATGAAGGCCGCGATGGCGCCCGCCACCAGCAGCTCCCACCACACGGTTCGGACGAACCTCGCCGTCCCGGCGATGGCTCCGGCGATTCCCGAACCTTCCACGGGCTGAGCCAGATAGATCGCGCCGAGCGCAGCCCGGTCTCGGATGATCGGAACCCCGATGTATTCCTGATCCGCCATCTCCCCGGTATCCAGCTGGCCGCTCAACGAGCGACCCACTGTCGACGGAACCGGCAGGTCACCCACCAGCCGATTGCCGGCGGCGTCGACCACGACGACTCGGTTGGGGACGCGGTTGATGGCCTTCAGTAAGGGGGCCGACGGGCGGCCAGCGGAGTCGAAGCCCAGGGCCGCAATCGCTCTCGTTCGGATGAGCAGCTCTCGGAAACGCCGGTCCTGCTCATAACGGCGAAACGCGAATCCCACCGCCACGTACATGATCAGGATGGTCACGGCCACAGCGAAGACGATGACCGACCCCAGCTTCGCCCTGATCGAGGGCAACCGGTCGAGCGGCCGCATCGCGATCAGACCGAGGAAGCCGGAACCGAAGCGGGCATGCCGTTCTCCTTGAACGCGTACCCAACACCGTGGACGGTTCGGATGTATTTCGGTTCGGCGGCCTCGTCGCCGAGCTTGCGCCGGATCCGGGCGACGTGGGAGTCGACCACTCTCCCACCCGCGTAATCGTGATACCCCCACACGCGCTCCATGAGCTGCTCGCGGCTGAACACCACCCCCGGGCTCCGCGCCAGAGTGAACAGGATCTCGAATTCGAGGGGCGTGAGCGGAACTTCTTCGTCCGCCTTGAGGACTCGCCGGCGCGCCCCGTCCACGGTGAGATCGAACCTCGATACGGATTCAGCACCGCTGGGCTGTTGAATCCGCTCCATGCGCCGCAAGATCGCTCTCACCCGGGCCACCAGCTCACGCATGCTGAACGGCTTGGTGAGGTAGTCGTCGGCGCCCACGGCAAGACCCGCGACCTTGTCCGCTTCTTCGGTTCGCGCCGTGAGCATCAGCACCGGAATCCACTGGTCCTTCTGAATCTCCCGGCACACTTCGAGTCCATCCATGCCCGGGAGCATGAGGTCGAGGATCACGAGGTCCGGGCGGTCTCGGCGCACCGCCTCGATGGCCCGCCGGCCGTCGACGGCGACCGCGACGTCATACCCTTCACTGGCAAGCCGCGCCCGAACTGCTTCGGCAATGGCTTCCTCGTCTTCGACCACGAGGACTTTCTTCGCGCTCACGCTCGGATCACCGAGGACGCGTGCAACCGTATGAGAATGTTCGTCACCGAAGATCATCCTAGACCCGACGTTCGACCGCGGATTCTTCGGGAGATGTGGAGAACCTGTGCTGTCAGCGGAACGGGTTCGGCAGCGGTTCGACGATGTCGATGTACGTCAGGCTCACCACGAGAAGGATCATGAACGCCGCGACCAACGCGGTGACGGGTGCGAGCTTTCTGAGGTCGGGACGACGCCGCCGGACCTTCTCGTATGCGAGAACCGCGAGATGGCCCCCGTCGAGAGGTGGCAGTGGTACCAGGTTCACGATGCCAACGAAGATGTTGAACACGATCAGCAGATTGAAGAGGTAGTCCCACGCCCCGGCAGCGACGGCTTCGCCTGCCAGGCGGGCTCCACCGACCACGCTCGCGGGGTCCTCGGTCGTTCGAGGCCGCGAGCCGATGAGCACCTGACCGATTCCCCTGAGCGCCGAGAGGCCGAACACGTCATCCAGACGAACCACGATGGCCTTCGTGACGCTCCCGACCTCAACCACCGCGCGGCCGAACGCAGCAACGGGATTCTCCCGGTCGCGCACACCGCCCAAGACAACCCCGAGCCGGCCCACCCGCCGCTCTCCGACTTGGGCGAGAACGGGCGAAACGGTGGCATTGAATCGCCTGCCGTCTCGGACCACGGTGAGGGTGATTGGTTGACCGACGTGCTGCCTGGTGAACATGACGAGGCGATCTCTCGAACCGACCGGCGAACCGTTGATGGCGACGATCTCGTCGCCGGGCTTCAGTCCAGCGGCCGCAGCCGGCGAAGGGCGCCCACCGAGACGAGGTTCGACCGCCCCGATCGTCGGCCGCCTGTCGTTCTCCACGCCAACGGCCATCAGGAACACGGCCAGGAACACGACCGCCATCACGAAATGGGTCACCGGCCCCGCGAAGATGACGATCGCTCGCTGCCAGATTGGCTTGGCCGGAAACGTCCGCGGGCGATCCTTCTCCGGGACTTGCTGGAACGGGTTCATCCCGGCGATCCGGACGTAGCCGCCGAGCGGCAGGGCCTTCACGCCGTACTCCGTTTCGCCGCGGCGAAACGACCACAGGCGAGGACCGAACCCGACAAAGAACTCTTCGACCTTGATGCCGAACGCCTTGGCGCTCAGGAAGTGGCCGGCCTCGTGGATGAGGACCGCAATCAGGATCGCCACGATGAAGATGACGACGCCGAGCCACGCTCCCATCAGAACCGATCCTTCAACGCGAGCGCGTTACAGGCTCTCGATGATCTCCGCGGCGCGGGTTCGCGCCCAGCGGTCGGCGCGGGCCAGGGCGACCTCGGAGACCACGGGTGCGCCTTCGTGCTCATCCAGCACGGCCGCCACCACGTCGGCGATCTGGATCAGGCGGATCTTTCCATCGAGGAACGCAAGGACCGCGACCTCATTCGCCGCGTTGAGAGCGGCGGGATACGTCTGCCCCAGCCGGCCGGCTCGATACGCGAGGTCGAGGGCGGGGAACGCCTCTCGGTCGAGCGCCTCGAAGGTGAGCTTTCCGAGCGCCGCGAGGTCCACACCCTTGATGCCCGTCCGGAGTCGGTCGGGGAACCCCAGCGCCAGCTGAATCGGAAGCCGCATATCCGCCATGGCCATCTGCGCGATCGTGCTTCCGTCGGTGAACTCGGCGAAACCGTGAATTATCGATTCGGGATGGACCACGACGTCGATCCGATCGTAGTCGAGCCCGAACAGGTAATGCGCCTCGATTACCTCCAGGCCCTTGTTCATGAGGGTCGCCGAATCAACCGTGATCTTCGGACCCATGTTCCACGTCGGGTGGGCAAGCGCTTCCTTCACACTGGCCTTCGCCAGTTCTTCTCGGGTCCATCCTCGGAACGGCCCGCCGGAAGCGGTGATGATGACGCGCTTCAGGTCTTCCAGGCGCTCGCCACGGAGGACCTGCGCGAGCGCGGAATGCTCCGAGTCCACGGGCACCAGCCGATCCGGCTCGCCCTTCACCAGATCCATCACCAGCTCGCCGCCGACGACGAGCGATTCCTTGTTCGCCAGGGCGAGCATCTTTCCTGACTGAAGCGCGGCGAGCGACGGACCCAGCCCGATGGCCCCCACCATCGCGTTGAGGACCATGTCGGCTTCCGAGTCGCGCGCGAGCTTCTCCGCGGCGTCCGGGCCCGCAATGATATCGACGCCTCGAATAGATCCGAGAATTTGCTTCACCTCGGCGGCGGCCTGATCGTCGGAGATCGCGACGAGGGGCGGCATGAACTCCCTGATCTGGCCGATCAGGAGTTCGTGGCTCGTGGCGGCGGCGAGTCCAAGAACCCGGAACCGGTCCGGGTTGCGCCGGACGACATCGAGCGCCTGGGTCCCAATCGACCCAGTGGATCCAAGAATCACGACCGTGCGCATACGACTTAGAGGTTACCCCTCCGACTTGCCTTCTTCGCTATGCCCTAAGAGATCAATCGGAGAAAGTAGAACGCAGCTGGACACACCAAAAGGACCGAATCGATGCGATCCAGCACTCCGCCGTGTCCCGGAAGGATGGACCCCATGTCCTTGACGCCGAGATCCCGCTTCATGAACGACTCCATCAAATCTCCAAGCGGAGCGCACACGGCGATGATGAGGCCGAGTGCGACCGACGACGGAAGCGTAAAGACCGGCTCGATCGACGGAAGGATGGCGATGGAGAGGGCGAAGGTCGTGACGGTGGCCGCCAGGAGTCCCTGCCAGGTCTTCTTCGGGCTGATGGTCGGAGCGAGCGGTCTGGTCCCCCAGACCGACCCGACGAAAAATGCGGCCGCGTCGTAGGCGAACGTAAGCCCCAGCACGGCAAGTGTGATGGCCCGCCCGGACGGCTGTTTGACGATGAGCAGCAGATAGCTGGCGAAGAGTGGGGCGTACACGATTCCGAGGATGGTCGCCGCAATGTTCGCCAGTGCACCATCCCTCGCCCGTGGAGCGGCCGCCATGTACCACAGCGACGAGAGGGCCAACGCGAGCACGACGAAGAACACCATCGCCGACTCGCCCCGCATGTACGCGGCGGTCATCAGCATCGCGCCGATCACCAGTCCGAGGGCGGTCGCCGGCTGCTGTCCGCGCCGATGGAGCACGGCGTAGAGCTCGAGCTGACCGAACAGTGCGATCGCTCCAACGATCACGGCGAACACCGCGGTCGAGATCGCCAGCGCGGTGAGCCCGGCCACCGCGAGAACGGCGGCGGTTAGGAGCGCCATCGGAATGTTGCGGTCCGCGGGAGGGGCGACGGGCTCCGCGATCAGCGCCTGACCACCCGTGGGCTCTTCCCAGCTCGGCCCGACGAGCTCGTCCTCCTGTCCAACGGTTGGCGCCTCGGAGGGGGTGAGGAGGTCGGAGAGGAGGTCGCCGTCCCCGGAGCCCATTCGCAGGTCCTCCGCCATCTCGTCGGCGGCAGCCTCGACCTCGGCGAGATCGGGAAGATCGGGGTCCTCCGGTTCGGGCGGGACCGCCGTGACCGGTTCTTCCCAGGCCCGCAGCTCCTCCCTCGTCGGCTCCTCGTCCGCCGCAGGCAAGTCCTCGTACTCGGCCGGTGGCTTGGTGAGCGCGTCGACCGTCAGCTCGGGTCCCTGGTCTCCGCCGACGGCCGTGGGGTCCCGCTCCCGGCCTCCGCCAAGCGATTCCGGGAGCCAGCCGGGAGGCAGCAGGTCTTCCTCCCCGGCATCGACGACTTCGGTCGGCTCGGGCACCACCGAGTCGCTTCGGACCTCGTCTTGCGCCATTGAGTCGCTTCGGATCTCTTCGGGTAGCTTCGCCGTAGGTCGTTGTGAAGGGGGAGGTGGCGGGTCCTCCTGGCGGCCAAAGAACCGGTCGAGATCCCTGAACGGGTCGTCGTCCAGGCCGCGTTCGTCCTCGTCTCTGGCCATCTAAACCTCCATCAGCTCCTTGTCCTTGTGTTCGAGGAGCTTGTCGATCTCGGCTACATACTGATCCGTCAGCCGCTGCAGTTCCTTCTCGGAGCGTCTCAGGTCGTCTTCGGAAATCGTGTGCTCCCGCTCGAGGCGCTCCAGTGATTCCTTGGCGTGGCGACGGACGTTCCGCACCGAAACCCGGCCGTCTTCCGCGCGTTCCTTCGCCAGCTTGATGAGCTCCTTCCGTCGCTCCTCGGTAAGCGGTGGAAATGCCAGACGGATCACGTTCCCGTCGTTTGATGGGGTGAGCCCCAAATCGGAGGAGAGGATGGCCTTCTCCATGGCCGAGATCGCCGACTTATCGAACGGCTGGATGACCAGCAACCGCGGCTCGGGGACGCTGAACGAGGCGAGCTGATTGAGCGGAACCTGCGTGCCGTAGTAATCGACGGTGAGGCGATCGAGGAGTCGCGGATTCGCCCGCCCTGTGCGGATCGTCCCAAGCTCGTCTTGGGTCACGGACACGGCGCTTCGCATCTTCTGCTCGGCGTCGCTCAGGCTTTGTTCAACGGTCATCGGCCCGCACGTCCCTTCCCCGGGTGGCCGCTTCCCCCGAGAGCCTAATGGACCGGCCCCGGGTACTGCGAGAAGGAACCGAGGCGTGGCGCCGCTTCAGGGCGCTCCGGAATGAACGAGCGTTCCAATGGGCTCGCCGGTCAGAACCCGTTTGATATTGCCTTCCTTCCGGAAGTCGAACACCAGGATGGGGAGGCGGTGCTCCATGCACAGCGAGATGGCGGTCGCATCCATCACGGTGAGACCGCGCTTCAGGACCTCGATGTACTCGAGCGTCTCGAACTTCACGGCCCCGGGGTTCAGGTTCGGATCGGAGTCGTACACACCGTCGACCTTGGTGCCCTTCAGGATGGCTTCAGCTTTGATCTCCAGCGCGCGCTGGGCCGCAGTTGTATCCGTGGAGAAGAACGGAACTCCCATGCCGGCCGAGAAAATGACGACCCGTCCCTTCTCCAGGTGCCGAATCGCCCGAAGCGGGACGTAGGGTTCGGCAACCTGGGCCATTTCGATGGCGGTCTGGACCCGAGTGTGGACGCCGATCTTCTCCAGCGCATCCTGGAGCGCCAGCGCGTTGATGACGGTGGCGAGCATGCCCATGTGATCGGCGCTGGATCGGTCCAGGGCGGTGGCTGCGGGCGAGTTACCGCGAAAGATGTTGCCCCCGCCGACGACCACACCGATCTCTGTGCCGCGGGCGTCTTTGAGATCGGCGATCTCGTTGGCGATGCGTTGCACCACGTCGGGCTCGATCCCGCCCTTCACCTCAGGGTCAGAGAAGGCCTCGCCGGAGAGCTTGAGGAGCACCCGACGAAAGATCATCCGGTCGCCTGCCCGTGGATCGTCGCTCACTGGCTCATCTCCGTCGCCCCGCTCTTCGTCGCTCTTGGATGCTAGGTCCCGTGGGAGTGCAGCGGTAGCCATCGACTCCCCCCGGCGGCGCAGCGCTCGTGTACCGCAACACATCGCAGTCCGGCAGGAAGGGTGGCGAGTCCCGCTGCCCGCTAACCACCGACCTGGAAGCGGGCGAAGCGAGCGACCTCGATCTTCTCCCCGATGATGCCCTGAACCTCGGAGATGACCTCGCCCACGGTCCGCTGTTCGTCCTTCACGAAGGGCTGATTGAGCAGTACCTGCTCCTTGAAGAAGGCTCTCAGCTTGCCGTCGACGATGCGGTCGACGATCTGCTCCGGCTTTCCGTCCTCAAGTGCCTGCTTGCGGGCGAACTCACGCTCTTTGGCGAGCATGGCGGGATCGACCTCGTCCTCGGAGACGAACTGGGGGTTGGCTGCGGCGATGTGGAGGGCCACGTCTCTGGCCAGTTGCTGGAACAGCTCATTGCGCGCGACGAAGTCAGTCTCGCATGCCAGCTGCACGAGCACGCCGACCCGTGGTGGGACTCCGGGGGTGGGAGCGTGCAGGTAGGCGTGCACGAGGCCCTCGTGGGCGGTGCGACCGGCCGCACGGGCGTCCATCTTCGCGCCCGTACGCTCCCGGACAAGGTCAGCGGCCTTCTCGAAGTCGCCGTCGGCGTCGATGAGCGCCTGCTTGCACGCCATCATCCCGGCGCCGGTCGCCTCGCGGAGACGTTTCACTTCGGCTGCGGTGATATCGGGCACGTTCGTTGCTCCTGTCTCGGTCGCTTGTCGTGCCATGCCTCGCACTTCCCTCCGCTCGGCGAGCTTCGCTCGCCAGCCGGACCGGGTGGGAACGAAGCCGCCTCG
>DATABA010000039.1:0-32638 GCA_036259835.1 Actinomycetota bacterium | reverse complement strand
CACGCGTTCGGGACTACGCCATGCCGAAGATCCTCGCGGATCTCACGGCCGTGCTCGATGCCTTGGATGTTGATCGTGCCACCGTC
Source organism: Actinomycetota bacterium (assembly GCA_036259835.1). Lineage (GTDB taxonomy): Bacteria > Actinomycetota > UBA4738 > UBA4738 > UBA4738 > JALYGK01. The sequence continues at coordinate 32,552 of DATABA010000039.1, read as the reverse complement.
GTCGGCCACGACTGGGGAGCGATCGCGGCATGGGCGTTTGCGGGCCACCATCCCGAGCGGGTCGAGCGCCTGGTCCCAATCTCGGTCGGCCATCCCAAGAGCTTCCTTCGAGCGGCCCTGTCGAGTGGACAGGCGTTCCGGTCGCTGTACGCCCTGTTCTTTCAAATTCCGGTTCTGTCGGAGGCGATGATTCGGGCCGGCGACTGGGCCTTGCTTCGCCGGGCGCTCGGCCAGGCCCACGACTTCCAGCAGTACGTGCGAGACCTCTCACGTCCGGGTGCCCTCACCTCCGCGCTCAACTGGTACCGCGCCAATGCGCGAGTTGATCGTTTGGTCCGTTACCCGAACGTGAGCGCTCCGACCCTCGGGATCATTGGTTCCCGCGACGCCGCGTTGGGCATGGCACAGATGGCCGGCTCAGGCAGGTACGTCAATGCGGAGTGGCGGTACGAGGTCATCTCAGGCGGCCACTGGTTGCCGTTGACCCGCGCTGACCACGTGAACCGGCTGTTGCTCGGCTTTCTCGGCGTGGTCCGTTAGGGCTCGGCTCGGTCCTCGATCTCCCACGCGTGATCGAGCGCGTGCCACGCCGTTCGGCGAACGAAGTACCGCGGGGTCCACGGCTTTGCCTTGCGTCGCGGGTTGTCCGGCGGCGGCTCGCCGCGCGCCCGGGCAGACAGCGTCTCGAGGATCGCCTCGCGGAGCCGGGACGCCTCCGAAGACAGGTCTGCCCGCTCGTCCCGCTTGAAGCTTCCGCCCATGCTTCGGAGATACGCCGACTCCGCATCGAGGACGTGCGTCACGATCGCCGAGAGCTCCCGGCCGCCCCCTCGCGGTCCCTTTCTGAGCTTCTTTGAGGCGGCGGCTTTGGCCGCCGAATCCAGCGCGGCCCAGCACGCCTCGAGGATCTTGCCCAGCCTTCGGGCGTCGGCCGGCTTGATCGGTTCGTCATCAGCGGCGGGCGCGATGCTGGGGGCTCCGAAGTCCGTGGTGGCGTCGCCTTTCAGCCGCTCCACCACCTGCAAGTGTCCGGCACCGCGGGGTGGGGTGAACGTAATGCCGGCCGCCGACAGCACGGCGGCGTATCGCCGGGCGTAGTCGTGGAGCGTCTCGATGGCCGCGTCCTCAGTTCGGCCGCTGCGGCACCAACCCGGCCATGTCAGCGCGCCCGCAAAGACCCTCCGGGTACCGACCTCCAGATAAATCTCTGTCTTTGGGCTCATGGCCCCTTTCTACCCCGGCGACGGGTGTGAGAGCATCGCTGCGTGCCTCGCCTTCTGGTCGGAACGGTTGACGGAATTGCGGTGTTCGACCTTTCGGGCCCGCCGCCCGGTCAGGATCAACACGAGGGGCGAAAGGTGACGGCGCTCGCCCGGACCGGTACCCACTATTGGGCGGTCCTTGACGGGCGCGAGATCTGGCGAACAACAGACGAGGGCTGGTCTCACATGGCCACGGTGGATCGCTACCGTGCGAACTGCCTCGCCGACACCGACATCGCCGGCGTGCTGGTTGGGACGTCCGAGGCGCACCTCTACCGCGTCGAAAAGGACGCCGCCGAGCCCGTCACCGCGTTTGATCAAGTGCAGGGCCGCTCAGAGTGGTACACGCCATGGGGCGGTCCTCCCGACTCCCGTTCAATCTCGGAAGACGACGACGCCGTGTTCGTGAACGTGCACGTCGGAGGGATCGTCCGGTCGCGGGACGGCGGAGCCACGTGGGAGCCGACGATCGATATCGATTCCGATGTCCACAAGGTCTGGGCAGGTTGGAACCGCGTGTTCGCAGCATGCGCCTGGGGTCTCGCCACCAGCACGGACGCTGGCGAGACGTGGACGATGCGGGCCGACGGCCTGCACGCGAGCTACTGCAGGGGTGTCGCGGTCGTCGGGGATACGGTCCTGGTTTCGGCCTCGAACGGTCCACGAGGTGGACAGGCCGCCGTCTATCGGGGCAGTGTCGACGGCGGTCCACTCGAGCGGTGCCGAAACGGCCTTCCCGAATGGTTCGACGGAAACATCGATAGCTACGGCCTGGATGCCGCTCCGGACCTCGGGGTTGCCGTGTTCGGCACCGAAGACGGGCAGGTCTTCGCTTCAACCGACGAAGGAGCGAGTTGGGTTGGGATCGCCGACGGCCTCGCTCCCATCCGGTGCGTCCTGGTCATGCCCGACGGAAACTCGCCCTAATCACTTTCTCCGCTGCTGGCGGCCGCGACCGGGGCGTGCTCCGGTTCGGGCGCCTCGGCCGTGATCCGGTCGGCCGGCTCGTTCAGCGCTCGAAGCCGGGTGAAGATCGGTAGCGCCAGGATCGTGGCCAGGCCGCCGACCACGAAGCCCGCCGGTACCGAGCGTTCCTGAGAGATGTATCCCAAACCGGTCTGTCCTCCGACGCTCCCCAGCGCCCCGACCAGTGAGTCGAAGGAGACCAAGGTGGCTCGCTCGGACGTCGGGATGGAATGGTGAAGGTAGGTTTGGCGGATCGGCTGAAGGACGCCGCCCGCGACCGCGCCGAGAAGAAACACCGGTACGGTGATCCAGAAGGACTGAATGGCTCCGGTGACGACCATCGTGGCCGTCGTGGCGGCGGATGCGCCCAACAGGATCGTGGTTCGGCGCCGCTCGGGCTTGGCGATTCGCCCGACCAACGTGTTCCCCGCGATGCTGGCAAGAGAGAAGAGGGCGGCGATCAGGCCGGACAGCCAGATCGCGTTCTGGCCGTAGAGCTCCAGAAAGTAGGGCTGCCATGCGTACCACGCCCATGCCCAGAAGGCCCAGACGATGAAGGACTCCATCACGAGGAGACGAACCGCGGGCGCTCGCCATCCATACGTCATCCCCGTGCGTGCGACCTTCCGCATTTCCCCGGCGATGCCTCGGAACTGCAACGTCCGCGGCGTGAAGCCGATGTCGTGCATGGTTCGAAACCCGACCGCCAGCGCCAGCAGGATGAGCGCCGTTCGAACGAGGTACGGGACGGACAAGTCGATCTGCCCGAACACGCCCCCCGCCACCGTCCCGACCAGGGTGGCGATGCTTGCAACCACGCCGGCGCGGGCGAAGACCCGGTCGAGCTCACGCCGGTATCCCGTCGCCTTGAGCGCGTCGACAAGCCACGCCTCGACCGCTCCGGAGTAGAAGCTGTAGCCGAGCCCGAGAATCACACCCGCCAGCGAGAACAGAAGCAGTCCTCCATGAATCGCGGCCACGCCCACGTAGGCAAGCGTTCCGATGGCGAGCGTGGTTTCGGACAGGAGGAACGAGATGCGGCGTCCCCGCGTGTCGGCCACCACGCCCGTCGGCACTTCGAACAGCGCCATGGCAGCCGTGAAAGCAGCGTTGGCCACGAAGACCTCGAAGATCGTGAGACCGGCATCCAGCAGGAACAGGGTGTTGATTCCCCAGATCAACGAGGCGGAGAGCGTGAACAGGCCGCTGATCAGCAGGTAGCTGCGAATCACACGCTGGGGGTCCATGTCGAAACCGAACAGTATTGGGTATTGGGTTGTTCCGGACCCTACGAGACCATTTCTCGAACCGCGGGGACGACTTCAGAGGCGAGCCGCTCTCGACCGCTCGCTCGATCGCCGCGCGGCCACAGATTGAGGACGTTGAAACCGAGCTCGGCGAAGTTGGCCAGTTTGCCCGCGATCTCCTGAGGGGAGCCGGCCAGCGTTCGTCCCTGAGGATCCCGCGCATCTTCCTGGACCAACACCGGAATGTTGTATGCGTACGTCAGCGTGTCGGGATCGCGGCCGGCGGCTCCGGCAGATCGGCGGACGCGGTCGCGCAACGAAGTCACACGTTCGGGCGGCGCGAAGCCCATCGAAGGGATCCATCCATCAGCGAGACGACCAACCAACGTCAGCGCGCGCTTGCCGTACACCCCCAACCAGATCGGAATGGGTGTGTCGGGTTTCGGTTCCATCCAGGCCGCATGAGTGCGGTAGTGATCGCCCTCGAAGGTGAATTCGCGTTCGGACCACATGCCGCGAACCACACGAATGGCTTCCTCCAATGCGTCGACCTTTTCCCGCGCTGAGCGCACGTCGAGCCCCCAGGAGCTGAACTCGACATCCGATCCACCACCGCCCAGGCCGAGGATGAACCGGCCGCCGGAGAGTCGCTGAAGCGTCTCGGCCATCTTCGAGGTCACGGTGGGATGTCGATACGGAAGGCCGAGGACATTGGTGGCAATCCGGATTCGCTCCGTCCGGGCCGCAATCCACGTCAGAAGCGTCCACGTCTCATACGACGGCGTGTCGCCGTGGAGGTGGTCCCAACACGTCACGAAGTCGAAGCCGAGCCGCTCGGCGTCGATCGCGTCCTCGACCGGATCGGTCCGGCCACCGACGGTGGGGATGATCGACGTGCCGAAGCGAAGCTCCACGAGAGTACTGTATGGCGACCGTCGGGGAGTTATTCGCGAACGTCGTTGGCAAACCGCTCGATGCAGTCGGCGATCCTGGCCCGGTCGTTCGCCCCACCGATGCAGCTACCGAAACGGGTGAACGTATCCGCGTTGCGGATTGCAAGATCGCCCACGCGGACTGTCAACACGGCCGCGAGCAACACGGCGATGATGCTGCAGATCAGCCCTGCCGTGGCCTGCCCCCGGTTGGGTGTCTCGCCGCCTCTGGCGAGCGCGGCGATTCCGATGATGATGCCCAGTAGTCCGCCCAACAGCCCCAGCGGAAACAGGACGAACGAAATGACCGCGACCAGGCTTGCCACGCCGATGACGAGTGCCGCGACACCGGCCCCGTACCGGGGACGGGCAGTGTCGGGTGGCGGAGGAGGAGCGGCAGGCGAGGTGTACGTCGGTTCCTCAGTGCTCACTGGAACCTCCCTTCTGAGGTGTTCCTGGCCGAAGCCATATCCGAGTGGTCATACCCAGAACACCGCAGGGATGACCAACAGAACGCGCACGTGCCTGAGTCAGTCGCCGAGGATGGCGCGGATCTCGCTTAGGACGTCAGGAGCGTCGAGGAAGGTCTCTCCGGCGGCGGCGTTGGTACGAACATGCGTTGGGTTTCGGCTTCCCGCGATCGCGGCCGTCACTCCTTGGGTGGCGAGAGCCGCGCGCAGGGCGAGGGTCGAGAGCGGCACGTCGACGCGCTCGGCCACCTTTTTGAGGGCGGCGACGATCTCGAGGTTTGGCTCGAGCTTGCCCGGCGCGAAGAGCTCCCGGTAGTACCCGAGGTTCCATCTCCCGCTTCGCCAGTCATTCGGATCGAATTTCGTCTCTTTCGTGATCGTTCCGGTAAGGAGGCCATACGCGAGCGGACCGTACGCGAGGTATCCGACCCCGTGCTGCTCCAGCCAGGGGAGGAAATTGCGTTCGTCTTCGCGGTGAAGCAGCGAATACTGGTTCTGGACCGAGTCAACGTGACGAATGGCGAGGCAACGCTCTACGAGCTCACGATCGAAGTTCGAAACGCCCAGATAGCGGACCAATCCCTCGTCCTGCAATCCGGCCATCGCACCCCATGTGTCCTCGATCGGCACGCCGTCTGTATCCGGCCAGTGGATCTGAAACAAGTCGATGTGGTCCACGCCCAGCCGCTTGAGCGAACCCTCCGCGGCACGCTTCACCTGCTCGGGTCGGAGGCCCGATTTGAACGGTGCAACCTTCGTGAATACACGCACATCGTCGCGGTGACGAGCGAGGACGCGTCCGACGAGCTCCTCAGAGCGACCGTCGCCGTAGGCCTCCGCGGTGTCGATCCAGTCGACACCGCACTCGATGGCCGTCTCCATGGCCTGCATCGTCCGCTCGTCCTCGACATCACCGCCCCACATTTCTCCGCCCGCTTCCCACGCGCCGTAGCCGATGACCGAGATCTCCGGTCCGTGAGCGCCGAGCGTTCGTCGGAGCATCAGCTTCGGATTCCGTCGGGAACCGGCAAGCGCGTCGAAGTGGGGACATGCGCCGGCGGGTCGGAGGAAGGAGTTGACGTGGTGTCAATCCGGAGCTCGGCGGCCGCCGCGGCAAGCCATTCGTTCGTGACCACAGGGAATCCACGGTGCTCGCGCACTCCCACGTATCGAATGAGCGCGTCTTCGAGAGCCGGGAGCACCGAACCTCGTTCGCTCGTGAGCGACGTGTCCACAGAAGCGCCTTGTTCAGCTGGTGTCAAAACTGCTGTTCGCGGTCGAACGAGCCCGGAGATAGCGTCACACATCTGCGTGAACTCGGAGAACCTGACGGACCCACGGTTCGCGACGTGCCACACTGCTTTCTCGCCGTCGACCAAGAGATCGAGAGCCTCGTTGACGGCGTCGGGAAGATACGTGGGAGACGCCAGCCCGATCCACCGGGGCGAGTCGTGGTTCTCGGAAGGGTCAGCGCCCCCGAACAATGGCCCGGTTCGAACGATCAGCGCCTCCGGGTTTTTGTCGAGAACGAGTCGCTCCCGCCTCGCCCATTCGTTATGTCCGGGTTCGTCGCTCTCAACGAATGGAGAGCCCCGGCGCCCCGAGAAGATGTGGTGGGAGGAGAAGGAGACAAGCCGCTTGTGATGCCGACGTGTCGTTTCAGCGACGTGTGTGACGACGACTTGATCCGAACCGGCGTCGATCACTGCCCAAGCGTCGCCGACGAGCCGCTCAATGGATCCGGTGGTGGTCGACGACTCGACCACCGCCGCGTTCAGTCCTCGGACATCACACAGTGTCCTCAGCCCTTCCATTAGCGGTCCCGGTTCGCCAAGGACCAGAAGCGGGCGTCGTGGTCGTTCCTCACGTCGTAAGTCAGGGGTCGACGATCCAACGTTCACGGCTGGGTAGACGAGTCGTTCAGGGCGCCGCCACCACCCGGGTAGGCCGAGCACCGGATGCTCCGACCGTCCCTTCGTGGCTATGTCCCTCGTCCACTCGGCAACTCCGGTGGACCGAGGCAGGCCCGACCGAAGGTCGAACGCGCCGGGCTCATAGAACCCGGTGTCGGACGTCATGAGCGTGTTCCAGTCGTAACCGCCGAACAGCATCCAGACGCAGACGGCACGAACATCGACGCCTTCCCCCGACAAGGTCATTGCGGCGTCCCAGCACTCCTGGAGCCACCGCATCTGCTCCTCGCGGGTGCAGCCAAGATGTGCTTCGGTGACGGCGAGCGGAAGGCCGAATCGATCCCAGGCAGCCCGCAGCACGCCCAGAACCCCGCCCGGCTCCTCCGCAATCACCCGGACGGCTTCGATGTCGGCCCATCGCCGTCCGTCCTCACCCCCATGCGCCCACTCGGGATATCGATCGAGCCGTTCGTCCAAGAGCCGGTCGCTGGTCAAGTAATGGTCGACCCCGATCACGTCCGGAGGACACGCAGCCCCTTGAAACCACCGTAGTTGCTCCTCTGTGGCGCCCCACCGCAGCGCTCGATTCCACATCGGAGAGCGTTCATCGAAGCGACCGCATAAGAGGTCGAAAGTGAGCCACCGTCGCTCGTTCTCGTACGCGGCTCGCTCGGCAAGGGCCGGCGTGCCTGCGATCCTTCCGATGTCCTCGTTCTGGACGAGCTCCGCTTCTGGGTTGACCTCACGGATCTCGCTCATTGCGAGGACCGTTGCCTGCAGCTGGTGAAGCAGGATTCGCACGAAGCTCTCGTGATCGCGGCGGTGTGGGAACCAGATCCCGTAGAGCCCCGCGAACCGCGCAGTCGTGAGCGGCTCGTTGATCGGGATGTATGCCGGGATCCATGGGTACCGCTCCGCCACCTGCCGCGCAAACGCAGCAAACAGTTCCGGAAATCTGGGATCGAGGAGGTTCGTCCCTTTGGGTCCGTTGCCATGGTGCAGCAGTCCGGCGACGGGGTTCAACCCGAGCTCTCGAAGACGGCCCAGTCGCTCATCAGTCCACGTCCAATCTGGTTTCCCAGAGACGTCGTCCATGACGCGTTCCCACAAAACGGGATAGCGGACTGTCCGAACGCCGAGCGCTGCGATCAGCTCGAGATCTTCGATGCGCCGAGCGTGACCGGTTCGCTCGAGCTGGTCGAAACTGCGGTTGCCGACGCGGTTATGGCTGCACTCAGGCCCGGCCCACAGTTCGGGCGGACGTCTGGGTGGGATCGACCTCAAGTGGGCCCTCCTTGCCCGCGCGGCGCGCGGCGATCAGACGGCGCGAAACGGCCAGCGCCTGAGCGACGACCTGGTCCATGTTGTAGTACCGATACGTCGCGAGCCGCCCGACGAAGTGCACGCCGTCCACCACGTCGGCGAGTTTCTGGTAGCGCTTGTACAGCACCTCGTTCTCCGGGCGCGGCACGGGGTAGTACGGGTCTCCTTCGGCCCTCGGATACTCGTACACCAGCGTCGTCTTTGGATGCACCTGCCCGGTGAGGTACTTGAACTCCGTCACCCTCGTATACGGCCGTTCATTGGGGTAGTTGATGACCGGCGCGGGCTGCGCCACGTTCGTTTCAATCGTCTCGAACCGGAACTCCAGCGAGCGGTACGGCAACTGGCCGAGCCGATGGTCGAAGAACTCGTCGATCGGACCCGTGTACACGACCTCTTTGTACGGCATGAACGACGCGATCTCGCGATAGTCGGTGTTGAGCATCAACTTGATCCGTGGGTGGTCCAGGATGCGTTGGAACATCCGCGTGTAGCCGTCCCGTGGCATGGCCTGGTAGGTGTCAGTGAAATACCGAGGGTCGCGATTCGTTCGAACCGGAACCCGTGAGGTCACCTTGGCGTCAAGCTCGGACGGGTCGAGGCCCCACTGTTTGCGGGTGTAGCCCCGGAAGAACTTCTCGTAGAGCTCTCGTCCAACCTTGGTGACGACCACGTCCTCGGATGTGCGTACTTTCTCGACGGGCTCGGCTCTACTGGCGAAGAACTTCTCCACCTCGAAACTCGAGAGACGCAAACCGTAGATCTCGTTGATGGTGTCGAGGTTGATCGGAATGGGGACGAGCCGTCCGTCGACGCTCGCCAGCACCCGGTGCTCGTACGGGCGCCATGCTGTGAATCGGGACAGGTACTCGAAGACTTCTTGTGAATTCGTGTGGAAGATGTGCGGTCCGTACCGGTGAACCTGGATCCCGTACTCGTCGTACTCGTCGTAGGCATTGCCGCCGATATGGTTCCGGCGATCGACGACCAGCACTCGAGATCCGCCTTGCTCGGCCAGCTCTCGCGCGATGACGCTTCCGGCGTAGCCGGCTCCAACGACCAGGTAGTCGAAGCCTTTCGCCCCGTTGGTCGGGACGGGCATCGACTCGGAGATCGCCGACACGGCGTTCGCGTCATCCAGGAGCCGAACGTGGACGGTCGATCCGTTGTCAGACCGACGGGCTGCAGTTCGGGCGATCAGCGCTTCCATCTCCGACCACGTACGGTCCCACGACCGGTCCTTGAGGAAGGCGTCCGCCTGCCGCTGCCGCCGGGACGCATCTTCAGCCATTGCCGCTTCCGCCGCGGCCGCAAACCCCGCCGCGTCTTCCGCGATGCGAACCAGGCCAAGTCGCTCGTACGGCTCGACGACGTCGGTGATTGGGGTTGAGACCACGGGCCGGCCCGCCGCCAGGTATTCCGGCGTCTTCGTTGGGCTGATGAATCGTGTCGACTCATTCCGGGCAAACGGCATGAGCGCCACGTCCCACCCCGATAGATACGCCGGAAGGTCCTCGTATCGCTTCTGGCCGAGCCAGTGAATGTTGGGGGCCGTCGGAAGCCCGCCGGAATCGATCTTGAGGACGGGGCCGATCATCACGAACTGCCAGTCTGGTCGCGAGGCCGCCAGCTCGCCGAGCAGGGCCGGGTCGAATCGCTCGTCGATCACGCCGATGTACCCGAGGCGCGGGTGGCGGATCAAGGCCTGGTCCCCGGGATCCGGCAACGGTTGGCGGGCCTGCGCGAAATGTTGGACGTCGACGCTGCTCGGAAACAGGTGCACCGATTGGTGCCGATCGCGCTTCGCCGCGTATAGGGAGGCTCCACCGGTGAAGAGCAGGTCCGCGCTGTCGAACAGTTCGCCTTCGCGGTCGCGAAGCGCCTTGGGAGCACCGCTGAACGCCGAGAGCTCGTCCATGCAGTCGTAGACGGTCACGAGTGGACGAAGGTGGCGGCCGAGCGGGACCGCCATCGGTGTGTAGTACCAAAGGACGAGCCGCTCGATCTTGTGCTCTTCGAAAAAGTCGTCCAGTAACCCTCGTTGGATCTCGATTTGCTGGCTTTCCGACAAACCCTCCGGAAGAAGGGGAACGATCGTTGTCACGTCGTTCTCCCACCGCTCGATTTTCAGCCCCGGCTTGTCGCCTTCGATCGGTTCCTCGACGTAGAAAACGCGGTGGTTCCGCGCGCACCTGCTGAGTAGGTGTTGGGGCCGTTGATAGACGAAGCCCCAACGGAGGTGCGAGAAGCAGACAACATCGAAGCGGATTCCCACCTTTCCCCCCGATCTCCCGCGCAGGAAATCCGCGCAATGAATCAGTTGACGCGCCGTTTTTACCCTGAGGTTAAGGGACAAAACTGTACGCGCGCGTACCGACGCTTCGGTCTGGTCAGGCGCTGGAGAGGTCGTCTCAGCGCGGTGATTTCGTCGGATTGACGTGCGAGGCTGCGTCGATATATTTCGGTCCGGCTTCAGTGATCCTCTGCTATTGGGTGAGCCAAGGACGAAGAGTGGCTGCAACCGATCCGGTAGCATCCGGTAACCGACTGATCGATTCGCTTCCCCAGTCCGATCGAGATGCGCTCCTCGCCCTTGCAAAACAGGTGACGCTGGAGACCGGTGAGGTGCTCGCGGAGGCGGATGAGCCACTCAGGTATGCGTACTTCCCGCGTAACGGCATGGTGTCAATTGTGACGGTGGTCGAAGACGGAACAATGGTCGAGTCGGGAACCATCGGCAACGAGGGGATGTTCGGAATCCAGATAGTCTTGGGAGCCGAATCAAGTCCCAACCTTCGGGCGTTGGCTCAGATACGTACCGATGCGATGCGGGTGGAGGCAGACGAGTTTCGGAGCTTAGCGTTGAACGCATCAACGCTTCAGTCGCGTCTGCTCAGATATTCCCATGTGCTCCTGGTACAGGCGGCCCAAGCAGTCCTGTGTAATCGGCGCCACAGCGCAGAGCAGCGTTGCGCAAAGTGGCTCTTGTTCGCGCAGGATCGGATGGGCACCGACCGGATTGACCTGACGCAGGAATTCCTGTCGCAAGTGCTCGGTGTGCGACGGGCTTCCGTCACTACGGTTGCAAACGCTCTCCGAAAGCAAGGGTTCATTGCCTACCACCGCGGTTCGATCACCATTCTCGATCGAGCCGGACTGGAGAGCGCCTCCTGCGGCTGCTACGCGATGATTCGTCAGGAGTACGACCGGTTCCTCAAAGCAACCGGAGTGTCCGCAAACGGCTGAGCCCGAGGTTCAGACCGGCCACTGCTCCAGGCGGTAGCCCATATCCCAGAACATCCACTCGAAGCGGGCGGTGGTCCGGAAGTGCATTTCCATTAGCGCCTCGTCGGATCGGCTCAGATCGTCGCCGACTTCGTCCGTAAGACGCAGCACGTGCGAGACGATCTGCCCGTACTCTTCGCCACCGTACGTGTCGATCCATCTCGTGTAGAGCGCGTCGGGCGATCCTCGCTGAAGCAACTCCTTGCCGACTTCCATGTAGATCCAGTAGCAAGGGAGGACGGCGCCGAGGGCCTCGGGGAAGGAGCCGCGGTAAGCCGTCGCTAGGAGATAACTCGTGTACGCCAAGTTCGTTGGTGCCGGCTCCGTCCCCCGGACGTCGTCTTCGCTCAGACCGAAGTCCTTGAAGAAGCTCTCGTGCAGCTGATGCTCCACGTCGATCGCTCCGGCGGCGTGTTCGGCGAACATCTTGGTCGCGCCCTCGTTCGGCGCTCGAGCCCCGCAGAGCGCGAGCGCCCGCGAGTATTCCTGGAGATACAGCGCGTCCTGCACGACGTAGAACTCGAACGCTTCGCGCGGCAGGTCACCGGTGGTGAGTCCGGTGATGAATGGGTGCTCGAGGATGGCGGCGTAGGTACGGGCGATCGATTCCCAAAGCCGCTGCGTCAGAGATCCCATCAGGCGCCCCCCTTATTGGGGAGAAGGTACACGAAGCTCGTCCATACAATTCGGTCGACGTGACGGGAGCGAGAGGTCGCGCACAGGCGGTTGTGCCGATTGTCCGCAAGGACGACCGGGTTCTGGTTATCAGGCGCAGTCCGGGCGTGATCCGGCCGGGTTACTGGTGTCCGCCCAGCGGGCGAATCGAGCCCGGCGAGACACAGGAGGCCGCGGTTGTTCGAGAAGTCGCCGAAGAGCTCGGCCTCACCGCAACTCCGGTCCGCAAGGTGTGGGAGTGCCCCACCGACGGCGGTGACTTCACCCTCCACTGGTGGCTCGTCGACGTCGACGGGCATGAGCTTCGCCTGGACCCGGCCGAGGTCTCAGAGGCCCGATGGGTGACCGCCGACGAATTCCTGGAAATGGAGCCAACGTTCGAGGGCGACCGCGAGTTCTTCGTTCGCGTGTTACCCGGGTTGCACTGACGGCATACGCATGCCGTGAAACCGGTCTATTCGGTCACTGTCATCGTGGCGACCATGCCCTGCCCCTGGTGAAACCTGCAGATCACCTCGTAGTCGCCGGCAGGGAGGTCGATTGTGGCGGAGCCGTTCTCACCGGCAGCCACCTCGACGTCAATCTGCTGGCCCTGGACGGTGAACGTGTGTGGAGCCTCGCCTTCGTTATCCAACTCGAGGTCGGTTCCCGCCGTCACCGAGAAATCGGCGGGATCGAAGAAGAAATCCTCCAGAGCGACCCTCGTCGTGGCGCCGCCGGTTGCCGTCTCTGTTGGCGAGGCGGCTGGAGGGGGGGTCGTCGCGCTTGGCTCCTCGCCGCCGCCACCGCATGCGGCCGTGACCAGCGCAAAGACGAACAGGGAAGCTACTACATACGGCTTTCTCATCTCGATCTCCTTCGTGTTGCGGCTCACTATTGGAACGGCTCCGCCTGTTGTGAGTAATACGGTTGAACAGAGGGGATGGACTTCAAAGCCCTCTGATTTCTCTCCACAATAGCTGTTGGAAACGACAGAATGTCGCGTGCGGATTGAGCTGGTTCTGGGCGATATCACGGAACAGGACGTCGATGCGGTGGTCAACGCGGCGAACTCGACGCTCCTCGGAGGGGGCGGCGTCGACGGAGCGATCCACCGGAAGGGCGGCCAGGAGATCCTCGAAGCGTGCAGACGCATTCGGGCCGAACGATTTCCTGATGGTCTTCCCACCGGGCGGGCCGTCGCGACGACGGCCGGTCGGCTGCCGGCTCGCTGGGTGATCCACACCGTTGGACCGGTCTACTCGACGGCCGAGGATCGAGCGGAGCTGCTTGCAAGCTGTCATCGCGAAGCCCTCAAGGTCGCTGACGAGCTCGGCGCGAAATCGGTCGCGTTCCCGGCGATCTCGACCGGCGTCTACGGGTACCCGGTGGAGGAGGCGGCCGAGGTGGCGATTCGAGCGGTTCGTGAAGCGCGGACCAGCGTCGAGCTGATTCGGTTCGTGCTCTTCGACCGCGTCGTGTACGAGGCGTTCGAGAAGCCGCTCGGCTCGTCAGGAGCAGTCCGCTAGGCGCGAACCATCAAGCCGCTGTGGCCGAAGTAGTTCCAGCCGTCCATCTCCGGTGGTTCCACGCCGATCTGGCTCAGGATCGTCGAGATCTGCGAACGGTGCTCGGTCCCGTGGTTGACGGCCTGAATCAGGATGAGTGACACCGGCAGCCTCCAGGCTTCCTCGTCATCCCCGCCGACCACGACCTCTTTATCGGTGGGGCCTCGTCTGGCCGCTTGCTCCAGTTGCTGATTCCCCAGCCTGAACCGTTCCGAGACCGCGTCGAAGCCGGGGAAGGGGTCCTCCGGGAGACGCTCCGGCCGCTCCGTCCCGTGTAGGCGGGCCGCATACCCGGTCTGGGCATTCGCGATGTGGACGAGGGTCGCCCCGATGCTTCCGAAGGTTCCTTCCGTCGTGGCTGCCAGTTGTTCGGCGGTGAGCTGCCGGCACGTCTCGAGGAGGCGCTCGTTCATCATGGTGTTGTGCCGGAAGAACTCAGTCAGAAGGTCCATGGCCTGGATCGTAACCAACCGTCCGTAAGGACCCGGCCGTCACCAAAAGAGGGAATCCCACTGGTTCGCGACGGCGTTCAGCGCGTGAAGAAGCGCCTCGTGCGGGCCTGCATTGACCCGAAGGACAGCGTCCGGGATCCGAATGGTCTGATGCGAACCGTCCGGGAGCCGGATCAGGCGCTGGGCCGTCGAGAGGAAGATCTGCGCGCTCGACTCCACCGTCACGTCGGAGTCGGGGTCGTCGACGAACAGCTTGAAGCAAGGCGTGAATTCCCTGGAAAGGTCGACGAAGACCCAACCGAGCTGCCTGGAGGGCGAGTCGCCGAAAACCAACCTTCCACGGTCATCCTCATCTTCTCCTTTGACGCTGACACTGGCGGCCTCAGCCCACGCCTTCGCCATCGGAAGCGTTACGTGCCGCCAGATCTGCCCGACGGATGGATTCGATCCGTCCAGGACGAACCGGATTTTGGTGATGCGCTCATTGTCGAGTGCGGGCTGGAGGAAGTTCCGGAACCCTTCGGGGTAGGAGAGACCGCCGAGCGGGACCTTGAACCAGTACATCGTGCCGGCGCCTCGTTCGGCGAAGACCCGCCCGTCCCGGGCCACGGCCTCCCACGGACGGATGATCTGAAGGTTGTCCGTCCCGACCTTCTTGAGGTCTCCCGCCATGTCTGGTGAAGTCGGCTCGACGGCTCGCGCGCGGTCGCGTTTGGTTGGCGGCGCCGGTTCAGTGGCTCGTTCGCCGCGAAGCTGGCGCATCGGGCGCTGGTGGTTGGCGTTGTAGGGCTCGTAGATCTCGAGCGGGGAATCCCCGGCCTTCAGTCGGTAGAGGCCGTGCCGCTTCCAGGTGATCCGGCTCTTGCCGATCCAGCTGAACGCGTCGCCGTGGACCGCGCCCGTCACCGCGACGTGTCCTCCGTCCACTAAACCCATCGCCCTGGAGGCCCAGTCGACGTGCGCGCCGAACACGTCGGTTCGATGCTCCCCGGTGCGCTCGATGCGGATCTCGCCGACGTCCAGCCCAATGCGCACCTTCAAGTCCGGATGCCGATGGAGTCGTTCCTGGATCTCCATTGCTCGCTCGACCGCGACGGACGGCGCGGAGAAGAGGGCGATCATCCCGTCGCCGGTCCACTTCACGATTTCTCCGGCACCGTCGCGGGTGACGGCATCGGTCATCAGGGCGTCGTGCTCTCGCCGAAGCTGCTGAAACGTCTGTTCGTCGGCCTTCTTCGTGATGGCGCGCTTGAGCGCGGTCGACCCCTGCATGTCCTCGAACATGACGACCGCGAGGACGGTCTGCTCGATCGATGCCTTCGTGGCCGTCCCGGCCTCCTCCCCTGGCGTCCTCACGCCAAGATCATGGCGCGCCGCAGGAGCTCCAGACAAGGAGGACTTCAGATGTCCCCCTGGTCGAGGAAACGAGACAGATGGTCCCGCACTTCCCAAGCGCTTTTCGGAGTCAAGAGCACCTATGCGAAGCAGTATTGGTGGCCGCGGCTGCGAACGAGTTTCCACGCTTCGAAGAGCCGCCGGCGAAGGGGCATCGGGCCGTCCGTGACCTCGACGGAGAACCAACCCCGTCCCATTGGGTCGGCGGACACCTCGGGCGTCAACGGGTCAGCGACGATGGAAACGAAATGCGGCGACCAGTGGCACGCGCAGCGCCAGATGCGCTCGCTACGTTCGTGCTCCTCCGCCATGGTGACCTCCCTTGCTCGTGCCGGCCCCTCGTTGGGGCCGAGCTAGGAAGTCACCGAGTGCCTTGAACATCAGGGAGACGCTATCAAACCGATTCGCATTTCTTTGGGCTTGCGGAGGCGGACGGGAATCGAACCCGCCTGCGAGCTCTCGCCCGCACACCGGTTTTGAAGACCGGGGGGCCCACCAGGCGCCCTGACGCCTCCGAAGTCGATGTTACCGGTGGAAGTAGTTGAGAGTTCCGCTGACAAGGGCGACAACGAAGGACGCCACGGCGAACAGGACCGAGGTCGTTGCGTAGAGCGCCAGAGCTGCAGCTGCCCACACACCGAACTCGATGATCAAGCGGACAGGACGTGCCAGTTCGACCTTTGGCTTGGGCGAAACGAACACCAGCCATACGACGATGGCTACCAAAACCGCCCCAGCAGCAAGCAGCCACCGCATTGCTCCTTCGCCGGTTTGCCAGCCCCAGTAGCCAACAGCCACGAGCGCACCGAGTTCCAGAAGGAAGCGCAGACCGAGATTGATGGGGCGAAGGGTTTCCACTGACTAGCGACTGTTCGTCCGCTCGGCGGTCTCCTTCAGTAGCTGGAGTCCTTTGGCCGTCGTTTCGTCGAGTTGCCGCTGGAGCCGCTTGCGGAACAGGGTTGCAACGACGCCGTCGAACGACTCCTCCATTCGAGCGATTGCTCCCTCGGGACTGGCGGCGAAACGCCAGACGTGGATCGCGTGAATGCCCATGGTCCGGCCTGTCCATCCGAGCGCATGCGGGCGCTCCACCACGCGAAGGGTCGAGACGAGCCTGGTGGCCCCCGCCTTCCACCGAAACGTCGTTCCTTCGGCAACCGGCCCTTCCAACGTCACGGACTGGACGTCGGGGTTCCAGCTCGGCCAATTCTCGAAGTCCGACATGATGTCCCATAGATCCTCTGGAGTTGCAGCGATGTCGATCTGGCCTTCGGAGAAGACCGGCGCGTCTCGATCCGCATTCGTCACGCTGACGAGCTTATCGGCCGGGCTTCGCGACTGAAGGTTACGGTGATGGCACCAGATTGGGAGGCACGCGATGGAACCTGCTTACGGTTTGAGTGATGACCAACCTACGGCGCGGTTCAGGCGCGCGGTTGAAAATCACGATGTCGAAGGGGCGCTTGCGACGTTGGCTCCTGATGTCGTATTGCGGTCTCCGATCACGGACCGCATCGCCTTCAGAGGGATCGACGAGATGAGGGACCTCTTCCCATCCATCTTTGCAACGATCAAGAACATCCACTATTTCGCCGACATTGGCGACGCGGCCACGCGCGCTTTGTTCTACAACGCCAGGGTGAATGGGGAACCCGTCGAAGAGGCGACTCGCGTTGAGCTCGACGAAAGCCAACGCATCAAGGAGATCACGATCTTCTTTCGGCCGCTCCCCGGACTCGCGACGTTCACCGCTGCCATGGCTCCGCGTGTCGCTCGCAGGCGTGGATGGCTGCGAGCGATGATCGCGCGGCTGCTGGTCGCCCCGCTCGGCGTCGCGACCCGGTTCGGAGATCGCATCATCACGAAGCTCGCCTAGGGCCTCGAGCGATCGCCCGTAATCGGCCCAGGCTAAAGGCTTCCTGCTTCCGGAATGACCTCCGTTCCGATCAGGGAAACAGATTCCAGATCTTCGTGAACCAAGTGCTGGAGCATGACGCGCTCGATGCCGGCTTCCGCGAGACGGCTCAACTTCTCGAGGACCTGACCGACGGTTCCCGCGAGTCGACGCTGACCCCAGCTCTCCAGGAACGCTCTGGGGTCGCCGTCCTCGTCAAGCTGCTGCATCAGGCGACGCGCGCGCCGATCAACGTCGTCCGCGTCCGTTCCAACCAGGGTGCCGATCATCGTCGACAGCCGCACTTCGGAAGAATCGCGCTCCGCCTTCTCGCACGACGCCGAGAGCCTCTCCCGGGTGCGCCGGATTTCATCGGCGGGAACGCCGAAAACGTTGTATTCGTCGGCCCACCACGCCGCCAGATGGATGCCCCAACGACCGCCTTTACCTCCGATGATGAGCGGTGGGTGTGGGTCCTGGATCGGCTTGGGAAGCCCGGGCGCTCCCTGGAGCGAGTAGTACCGGCCCTCGAAGTTTACTTCCTCGACTTCTCGCTCCAGCAGAAGATGGACGATCTGGACCTGCTCCTCCAGGATGGAGAAACGCTCTTCGGTTGAGGGGAACGGAAACCCGAAAGCTGCATGTTCGCCGTCAAACCAGCCCGCGCCCATCCCAACTTCCACACGCCCGCCGGACACGTGATCCGCCGTCAGGACGGACTTTGCCAACACCGAGGGATGGCGAAAGGTGACGGGTGATACGAGTGTCCCGAGACGAATTCGTTCGGTGACCGCGCCCAGCGCGCTCAGCGTCGCCCAGGCATCCAGGTTCCCCCACTCCTTCGGATGACCGAACGACAGGTAATGGTCGGATCGAAACAGCGCGTCGTAGCCGTGCTCCTCGCAGGTTTGCGCCAACGAGACCCACTGGTCCCACGTGACGTTCTCCTGCCCCTCGATCATCAAACAGACATCCATTCGCAACCTCCTGTTCGACGTGCGGACATTTTGGGTCTGGCCGCGTGTCTCCGGAGCGTCCTACCATTGTCAAGCAGTGGAAGCAGCGTTCTTCGACCTCGACAAGACGGTCGTTTCGAAGTCGAGCTCTCTCGCGCTCAGCCGCCCGATGTACCGCGCTGGGCTCGTCTCACGTTCCGCCCTTCTGAAGGGCGCCTACGCCCAGCTCGTGTACCTCCTGCTCGGGGCCGACGAACGGAAGATGGATCGCGTGAAGGAGAGCCTCCTCGCGCTCACGAAGGGATGGGACAAGGCCCAGGTCGAGCACGTGGTCCGAGAGGCGCTGATGGAGGTGGTCGACCCCTACATCTACGCGGAGGCGCTCGATCTCATCAACCTGCACCGAGCGCTCGGCCGGAGAGTCTTCATCGTCTCGTCTTCGCCGGAGGAAGTGGTCAGGCCGCTCGCGGAGCGGATCGGGGAGGTCGAGGTGATCGCCACCAAGGCGAAGATCGAGGACGGGAAGTACACGGGTGAGCTCGAGTTCTACTGCTACGGCCAGGGGAAGGCCGACATGATCCGCAGGATTGCCAACGAGGAGATGATCGATCTGACGGGCTCCTACGCCTATTCCGATTCGATCACCGACCTGCCAATGCTCGAGGCAGTCGCGCATCCTGTAGCGGTCAACCCCGACCGCGACCTTCGCCGCGAGGCCGAGCGACGCGGGTGGAAAATCAGGGACTTTCGACGGCCGGTCCGGCTCCGCCAGCGCCTTCCCCAGGTCCACGCGCCGTCACCCGGCGTGGCTGCGGCAGCCGGATCAGTCGTGGTTGCCGGCGTGCTCGGGTGGGTGGTGCTTCGACGATTCGCTGCGGGCCGCCGCGCGTAAGAGGAGCCTTACGCCTGGGCGCGGGGGCGCGGCCGGGAAGTGGATCCGGTAAACGACCGGGCGCTGATCACGACGCGTTTGGTTCGGTTCAGCGACGTGTTGAGCAGGAATAGGGGACGGTTGGCGCCGACGATCGCCCGCCGATCGGTCCAGCCGAACAGCGCCGAGACCGTGAATTCGCGAGTGGCACGCCCGCTCTTTCCGCTTCCGACTGAGGCCATCGTCGATCCTTCCATCGTGGGGCGGGCGCACCCCCTCTCTGTCTCGTTGGGCCCAACCTACGCGGCCGTACCGAGATTTCGCAATAGGTCATTGGGCGGGCAACGCTCGCACTAGGAGAAGCGGACCAGTCCCATCCATCCGGTCCTTACCGCGTGTTGCCCGCCTCCCTCGCCTCCAACCGGCCGGCCAACCGCTCGGCTCGCGCGGCGGCCTCCCTGACCAGCCCGATCGTCACTTCGCCGATAATCGCCAGGAGTTCCGTCTCGAAATGCGGCTCCAGGCGCCGTCCCCCGTCGAGGCTCCGGGTTACCAGCCGGTGAAGGTGATCCGCGGCTCGCTCCAACCGGACGATGCCCTCGACCCGGTGCGTCTGTTCCTTTGGCTTCGCGTCCGGCGTAGCAGACCGATGAGCGTTCCGCCACCCCGCGAGGTCGACCACATTGTCCATGAGCCGAATGGTAAAGATCAGGTGTGACACGACTTGACCTGCGGAAATGCACGCCGCGCCCTCCTAGAATCCGGGTGGAACGCGGAGCGGGCATGAGCGACCAGAACAAGCAAAACGACCAATCGGTGCCGCCGTCGATGGTGGTCGCCGAGGTTCTGGCCGCTCTGGCGTACGGGGAGCGGCGCGCGTCGGAGCGCGCGGCGAGAGCGGTGAGCCTGGCGCCCGACGGACGTCGGCGAACCGAGCAGCAGCACGTCGCCGATCGAGAGCGACAAAATTGGACGCTGGTCGAAGCTCGACTGCACGAGCTGACCGACAAGGAGCTCACCGAAAGCTTCACCCAGTACTTCGACGCCTTCTTCACCAGAACGGAGCCACGCGACTGGATCGAAGCGCAGACCTTCCACTATGTCGGCGACGCGCTGGTTTCGGACTTCGCCGACATCCTGGTTCCGCTGCTCGATCCGGTTTCGGCGGAAATTGTCAGACGAGCGCTTGGCGACCGAGAGGGCCAGGAGACGTTCGCTCTCGACGAGCTGACCCGGGCGATGGAAGAGGATCCAGCGGCGAGCGAGCGGATCCGCCGCTACACCCAACGAGTGATCGGTGAGGCGTTCACGCAAACCGCGCGAGCCCTGGAGAAGGCCGACGGGCTGCGGTTGCTTCTCGGAGGAGAAGAAGGCGGCAAGCGATTCATCCTGGGATTGCTGGATCGCCATCGCCAGCGAATCGACCGGCTGGGAATCGAACGCGTCGACTGAGCCGGCGAAGCTAAATCCACAATCTGGGGGAGGTCAGAATCCCCCTGCTGGCCGATTGTCCGAGTCCAAAGACTTCGGGTAGCGTGCTCCTGCACGTTCGTAGGGCGGCGCCGAGAACATGAGCGCCGGAACTCACACCCCCTCCCTTCCCGTAAGCGACGCCGTCGCCTCGTTGTGCTTCCCCGTGCTCGGTGGCGGGCCGTTTGGCCGGTCTCGAGTTGTCTTCCCGCGGAGTCGGTAAAACGTCGCCGCCCGGAGGGCGGGCAGGAGGAAACCGTGGAACAGATAGCGGACAGGAGAGGCGTCGTCTTCGAGGGGGAGAGCGACCCAGCATCGGTACTGGTATCTCCGCGCATCGGCCCCCCGGCGGAAGTCGTCATTGGAATAAGAGACCTGGCCCTTCACCAAGAGGTCCTCGACTTCCTCGACCGCGATCCGAGGTTGAACGTCGCTGGGGCAGTTACGGATCCGCATCGACTGGTGTCGCTGCTTCGAGACGTGGAACCCGATGTGACTCTCCTCTGCCCAACGTTCACAGACGAATTCCGGCACTCGCCGAAGCGCGGACGCCTCGTTAATCCGGTCGTGCTGACAGAGGAGATGACAATTCCGCTGCTTCGTGACGCCATCGCGGCTGGCGCGCATGGCGTATTCGCATGGCCGGAGGAACGAGAGCAATTGGCCGATGCACTCGTCCGCTTTCCTTCAATAGAAGGGGGCAACGCGCCTCGAGGACGAGTTCTCGTGGTTCACGGAACTCGCGGTGGCGTAGGCGCCACGTTCGTGGCCTCTCACCTTGCAGCGGCCTGCGCGGATCAAGGGTTCCGAACTGCACTCGTGGACCTCGAAAACGGCTTCGCTGGACTGACGCTCGCACTGGGGGTTCGCCCTGATGACCGCCCCAGAACCGTGCGGGATCTGGTTCCCGTGGCCGAGGAGCTCTCGCCGGATCATGTCGAGGACGCTCTGTACCGGCACCACCGAGGGTTCGCCGTGCTGTTGGCGCCGCCGAACGACGCACCGTTGAGTGAGGTTCCCACGGGTCTCTACACGGGTGCCATTGCACTGCTGGCTGGCGCTTACGACTTCGTAGTCGTCCACCTCCCGCGGTCGTACGAGACAGCGCGGCACGGAGCGGTGGCGATCGCGGATGACGTGCTTCTCGTGGTGGCTCTGGACCCGTACTCGATCTATGGGGCGACGCGGGCTATCGAGGTCTTCAGGTTGGCGGAGACGCCACATCGCTGCCGAATCGTGATCAACAGGGTCGGCCGCGCCACCGTACGGTCACGCGACGTCGAGCGCTTCGTTGGAGTGCGCCCCTCGGCAACGATCCGGTACGACACGAACGTTCGAAAGTGGCAGGAGCGCGGCCAACTCCTCCGGCGACGAGCGGGAGGTGCATTCAAAGACGTGCGAGCGCTTTCGCAGGGTTTGGTACAGGCGTACGGGAGGAGTTGAGGTGCAGGCCCCGACGCTGGACGCTCGGCGCATCAAGGACACGGTTCGAACTCGCCTTCTGGCGGAGGGCGTGTCCCTGGAGCGGTTGACCGCCCCTGAAAGGCGACTTCGGGTGCGGTCAGAAGTTATGGAGTTGTTGAAGGAAGAGCGGGCGATTCTTCCGGCGAGTGCCGTCACGGACGTGGTGAATCAGGTATCGGATGAAGTCGTCGGTCTCGGACCCATCGAGCGGTTGCTCAAGGACCCCGAGGTCAGCGAGGTGATGGTGAACGGGGCCGACGACGTCTACGTGGAGCGGAAGGGGCGGATCGAGAAAGTGGATGACCTGCTATTTGAGGGGGAGGAGCAGGTCTTTCATTTGATCGAACGGATCGTTGCCCCGCTCGGTCTGAGAGTCGATGAGTCGTTGCCCTATGTGGACGCCAGGCTCTCGGACGGGTCGAGGGTGCACGCCATCATTCCGCCCCTTTCGCTCTGCGGTCCTGCCCTTACCATTCGGAAGTTCACGCTTCGGCCGTTCACGCCCGAGGACCTGATCGAGCTCGGGACGCTCACACCGCCGATGTCCGCGTTCCTAAAGGCTTGCGTCAGGGCCAAGGCGAACATTGTTATCTCCGGCGGGACCGGGTCGGGAAAGACCACTCTGCTTGGCGTCCTCTCGTCCTTCGTGCCCGGCGATGAGCGGCTGATCACCATCGAGGATGCTGCGGAGCTGCGGCTGAGCCAGCCGCATGTGGTTGCTTTGGAGGCGCGACCGCCCAATGTGGAAGGCGCCGGCGCCGTGACGGTTCGAGCGCTCGTTCGAAACGCCCTTCGCATGCGGCCCGACCGGATCATCGTCGGTGAGGTGCGCGGAGGCGAAGCTCTCGACATGCTCCAAGCGATGAACACGGGCCATGAGGGTTGTTTGTCCACCGCGCACGCGAACTCACCGCGTGATGCGCTGTCTCGTCTCGAGACCATGGCCTTGATGTCCGATATCGATTTGCCGGTTTTCCACGTCCGGGAGCAGCTCGCATCCGCGCTCGACCTGATCGTCCACATGGCTCGGCTGAGTGACGGCCGGCGCATCATCTCGGAGATCTCATCGGTCGAGGGGCTCCGCGGCGGCGCCGTTGTCCTGGAGGAGGTGTTCACGTGGCGGCGCTCAGAGGACCGGTTCGTTCCCGGAAAGAAGCCGTTGGTCATCGACCGTCTTCGAGAACGTGGGCACCCGTTAGAACCGGAGATCTTGAGGCTTTTCGGCTCAAGCACGCGCGTCGGCGACCTCGCCGAGCCCGCGCGGCGGCAGCACGAATCCGTCGTCAAGGGAGAGTTCCCTCCAGTAGCAGATCCCGAAGCACCGAGGCGACGCCGCCCCCGCGTGGCGCGATTGGCGTGGCGCGGCTCCCTCCGGCGACTGGGAACCGTCCTTGAGTAGCGTTTCCATGAACCCGGATCTGACCGGCGAAGCTGCCGGAGTCTCCGTGACTGTTGGCTTGCTCCTTCTAAGTGTGCTGTGGATGTTCAGGCAGGGTTCTTCGACGTCTAGAGATCCTCATCGGCATCGCGTTCTGGGGCAGCTCGGCGAATCGCGGCGAGCCACGTCCGACGAAGTGTCGAGGTCGGCTCCTCGCATCCTGGTGGCGAGGGGGCGCATCGTCGTTTTTGCGGTCTGCCTTGCCGTGACCCTCGGTATTTCGAGCTGGCATCTCGCCGGTCCGGTGGCCGGGGTGGTGGCCGCCACGGGAGGGGCGTGGCTCCCCATCGCGAAGAATCGTCGAACCAAACGAAAACGAGGCGAGCGCCTCGATGAGCAGTTCGCCGAATACGTCGAAGCGGCGGCCATGGCGGTCCGAGGGGGGCTCTCCATCCGACACGCAATGGAATTTGCAGCCGAGGAGGCCGAAGAACCGATGGCGCCGTTGCTCCACCGCGTGTTGAACGACCAGCGACTGGGGTCGTCCTTCGACCGGACGCTCGACCGCCTCGCGGAGGAACTGCCCACCAATGAGACCAGGCTTCTCGTCTTGGTTCTACGAGTGCACTCGAGAAGCGGCGGAAATCTGGCCGACTCTCTGGACGTGGTGGCCTCGTCTATTCGACAACGAATGGACTCGCGCCGAGAGCTTCACGTCTTGAGCGCCCAGGGCCGGATGTCTGGCTCCATCCTTGCCGTGCTCCCGCTCGTATTTTTCGTGGTGCTCGCCGCCTCATCGCGCTCCGATATGTCTCCTGTCCTTCGCTCTCCGGCGGGCATCGTGCTGGTCTCCGCGGGATTGACGCTCCAGGGCCTCGGCTATCTCTGGATAAAGAGCCTCCTCCGGGTGCGGCTCTAGGACTCGACGTGGCTACATTCATCGCAGTCGTTGTTACGGGGAGCGTGCTGCTCCTCACGCTCGGTGTTTCGTCGTCATTTCACCAGCACGCCCCTTTGGCCATCTCGGCTCCAGCGCACGAAGAAGCGAAATGGCCGAGGTGGCTCGTCCGCGTCGGGACATCGGCTCTCGCCAAGAAAGTCCCGACCTCTTTCCTCGAGCGTCGGATTGAGCTTGCGGGCCGACCGCTTCGGCTGGAGTTGGTCCTCGGGCTGAAATTCGTGCTGGCGTTGGGCAGCGCGGTCTTGTTCGCCATTGCCGCCGTCTTCAACACCGCCTTCGTGCTCCTGGCGCCGATCCCTGCAGTCGCGGCGTTTCGTCTCCCGGACATGGCGCTTGCAAGGCGGGCGAAGGGCCGCTTGGCTCGGCTTTCGGATCAGGTATCGGACCTGGCGGACGTGCTGTTGGTCATGACGGAGGCGGGAGTGAGCCCTGCGGTGGCGTTTCGACGGGCGGCCGAGATCCTCCCGGACCCGCTTGGGGCGGAGCTCGATGGCGTGATTCGCCGGCTCGATCTAGGGATCCCGTGGCGGTCCGCCATGACCGAGGTCGCGGAACGGTCGGGCGTCAGATCGCTGCAGCGCTTGGTCCGTGCAATTGCCAGGTCCCAACGGCTCGGAACATCGCTTGCCTCCGTGCTCCGAAGGATCGCGGACGATCTTCGCGCTGAACGGCGGGCCGAAGCAGAACTGGCAGCGCGGCAAGCACCGGTGAAGATGCTCTTCCCCCTTGTCTTCATGATTCTTCCCGCGTTCCTCCTCCTCACCGTCGGGCCGGTGGTGCTCTCTACCATCCGGTCCCTTTCGTAATGGTTCGGGGATAGGAGGTGAACGAATGCTTCAGTTGTGGCTCTGCGTTCAAGCGGTGCTGGGTTCTGCGTACAGCGCCGTCGTGAGGCTGAGGGGTCTGCCGACCAGGACACGCCGACGAATCGGAAGGGGGGAGGGAGGACAGACCACGGCGGAATATGCTCTGGTGATCCTGGCCGCCGCCGCCATCGCGGTGGTGCTGATCGTGTGGGCTCGCTCGTCTGGAAAACTGCCGGCCTTCTTCGACAGGATCATCGATAGCATCACGAACAGCGGGACGAACAGCGGTCAGTGACGAGAGCCACCCCGCTCGCCCGATCCTCGCAGCGAGGTTCGGCCGCCGTTGAGTTCGCCTTGGTTCTTCCGCTTCTGATGGTGATCGTGCTGGCGCTGCTTCAGGTCGGCCTTTTGGTGAAAGACCAGCTTGTTCTGATCGGAGCGGCTCGGGCGGGAGCACGAGAGGCCGCCGTCAGCCGGGATGACCGAAGGGTCCGGGAGGCGACCGTTGAGTCTGCTGTCTCCTTGCGATCGGAGGACGTCCAAGTCGAGGTTCGGCGCGACGGAGGTGTTGGGACCGCGGCGGCTGTGACCGTTCTCTACCGGGCGTCGGCGGTTGTCCCCTTCGTCGAATGGTTGTTTCCGGCCACTGTTGAGCTGCGTGCTTCGGCAACGATGCGTCAGGAGACGGAATGACGGGGGAATCGCCGTTTCGAGGGAACCGGGGCTCCGTCACCGTGGTCACGATGACGGTCATCTTGTTCGCGTCGATCCTCGCGCTGGTGTTCGTGGATTTGCTTAGAGCTCTTGCGTCAAGGTCCACGGCGCAAACAGCCGCGGACGCGGCGGCCCTGGCGGCGGCTCAGGAGATGGCACGTCCATCGGGGATGTCGCCGGCGGTGCTGGCCGCGGAATTCGCACGTAGGAATGGAGCGACGCTGATCGACTGCCGATGTGACCGCAGGACGACTGCGGCGATCGTCACGGTCGAGGTACCCGTCAACATCTTGTTCGTTGGGTCCGATAGAGACGTACAGGCGAGGGCGAGGGCGGTCGTCGAAAGCTCGGGAGCAGGCGGAGCCTGAATCCGGTGCAAACGCCTGGCCCCCTGCGGCAGCCTGATCCGTCGTCGGCCCCGAGTACAATGGCCCGGCCATGCCAAGGAAGAGGGCCGCGGGACCCCGGCCGTTGCGAGCGATCGGCGGCAGCGGCTTCGGGTCGAACGGCAACGGATCCAAGCCCGCCGCGACGCTTGACTTCGGCCTTCGCGGAAACGGCTTCAAGCGGTGGAACGGCCTCGGCGTGGCTTCCGGAAAGACCCTCGGCGTCATCGACTACACCCTCGCCAAGCGAGCCCTGCTGCGCGATTGGCGACGCGGGCTCCTTTCCAGGCTCGAGATCTGCGACGCCCACCCCGAGCTGATGCGGGCCGCCCGGTATCTGGGTGCCGAGGCCGCCCGGCCGTGCCCCGTGTGCGGTGATTGGGACCTTCGGCTTCTCGCCTACGTGTTCGGGGACACGCTCAAAACCGACAACGGTCGGGCCTTCGAGATCGAGGAGGGCCTGAGCCGAGCGGCTTCGAACCGCGGGGCCGCCTGCTACGTCATCGAGGTCTGCACCGACTGCTCGTGGAACCACGTCTGCGAGGCGTTCATGGCTCGCAGCGCCGGCTAGAACGCCTCCGTCGCAATAACGCAATCCCGTTTCGAACGCCCAATCAATGGAGATAAGGCTCCCGTCACTACAATTGAGGGCACGTGATTCGCACACAACCGCAGGGCGCCGTTCCACCCTCCGGCGGGTCTCCTGAGAGGTTCGGCGCCGAGACCGAGAAGAAGGCCAAGAAGAAGGGCTTTTTCCGCCGCTTCTGGTGGGTTTTCGTCTTGGTCCCGTTCGTGGGCATCCTCGGCTTGGCCGGTGTGATCTTTTACGTGTACGCGCAGACCGAGGTTCCGGAGGCCCCGCCCGGACCGCAGACCACCCTCGTGTACGATCGGCACGGCAACCGCATCGCGTCGCTCCACGCCGAGGTGGACCGGACGATCATTCCCTTCAAGGAAATACCGAAGAGCTTCCGGGACGCCGTGATCGCCGTCGAGGACAAGGACTTCTACCGCCATGGCGGGATCAGTCCGTTCGCAATCGTCCGGGCGGCATGGAGGGACATCGCCAGCCGCCGGATCGAACAGGGCGGCTCCACCATCACCCAGCAGTACGTGAAGAACGTCTACACGGGAAGCGAACGAAGCTTCGGCCGGAAGATCAAAGAGGCCATCATCGCGGTCAAGCTCGAGGACAAGTATTCGAAGAACGAGATTCTCGCGAAGTACCTCAACACCGTTTACCTGGGCAATGGCGCGTACGGTGTGCAGGCAGCCGCACAGACGTACTGGGGCAAGCGAGCCCGCAGGCTGACCACGCTCGAGTCCGCAACGCTTGCGGGCGTCATACCGGCCCCGGCCACCTACGACCCGGTCGAGAACCCGAAAGCCGCCAAACGGCGGCGGAACCTCGTCCTGGACAGGATGGCGGAGCAGGGCTACATCACCGAAACGGAGGCGGAAGAGCTCAAGGCCAAACCGCTGAAGGTCCGCGATGTCGAACCTCAACAGTCGTTCCAGTTCGCCTACTTCGTGAGCCACGTGTCGAAGATCCTGCAGCGTGACTTCGGACAAGAACAGACCTTCGCCGGCGGCCTTCGCGTTCAGACGACGCTCGACGCCAATTACCAGCGCGCCGCCGAGGCGGCCGTGAAGAAGTATCTGCCCGACGCCAACGACCCCTCGGCGGCGGTGATTGCCATCGACCCCACCAATGGGGCCATCCGGGCCTTGGTCGGGGGCAAGGACTTCGAAAAGGCGAAGTTCAACCTCGCCACACAAGCGCGCAGGCAGACCGGCAGCGCGTTCAAGGTCTTCACGCTCGCCGAGGCCTTTCGGCAGAAAATTTCACCGAGGTCCACGTGGAAGGGGCCCGCGCAAATCACGATCCCGGACCCTCAGTGTTACGACCAGCAAAAGAACGAACCGTGGAAGCCCAGCAACTACGGCGACGCAGGCCAGGGGAAGATGAACCTCATCGACGCGACCGCGCAGTCAGTGAACACGATCTACGCGCAACTCGTCGTCGAGGTGGGGCCGGAAAACGTCGCCCAGCTGGCCAGACGAATGGGGATCGTGACGCCCCTCGAGCCGGTGTGCTCGATCACTCTTGGCTCGCAAAGCGTGACGCCTCTGGAGATGACCAATGGGTTTGCCACGCTGGCGGCCCGTGGAATCAGGCGCCCGTCGTATTCGATCGCGTCGGTGAAGTCGGCCGACGGCGAGGTGCTGCACGAGGCGGACCCGAAGGGCGAGCGGGTTCTCGGCGAGAACGACGCCGACCTGGTGAACTACGCCCTCCAGAGCGTGTCGACCAGGGGTACCGGGACTGCGGCGAACCTTCCCGACCGTCCCGAGGCCATCAAGACCGGAACGGCGCAGGACTACGTCGACGCGTACCTGTGCGGTCACGTCCCGGAACTCGTCACGTGTGTGTGGGTCGGCTACACCAAGGGCGAGATTCCGATGGAGAACGTCAATGGATACGCAAACGTGTTCGGCGGCTCCATCCCAGCTCTGATCTGGCGAGACTTCATGACCCAGGCGCTGGCAAACGTCCCCCCGGCGACCTTCCCCACGCCGAGCTTCGCCGGCTACGACAAGTTCCCGAACCGCTCCGAGGCTCCGAAGGAGAACAAGCCGAAGCCAAAGAAGACGTCGAACCCCTCAAACCCGAACCCGAACCCGCCGCCTCCTCCGCCCGTCGCGCCGCCTCCGCCCGGACCGACGCCATCCGTGTCGCCACCGCCGCCACCGCCTCCACCGCCTCCGCCCGCGTCTCCCCCGGCTCCGCCAGGCCCACCGCCGCCCCCACCGCCGCCGGGGCCACCGCCTCCACCGCCGGGGCCCGAGCCGCGGTACAGATAAGGGAAGGTTGAAGGCCGGGACGCCTCAGGCGTCTGCCAGGCGGGGGAGTATCTCGAACGGAAGGGACGCCATCACGGCCGTCCCTCCGCCACGGCTGCTTCGAATGGTGAAGGTGCCGCCGACCAATTCCGCCCTCTCTCGCATCGAGGCCAGACCGACCTTCCCTCGTCGGAGAAAGTCACGGGCGGCCTCAGGATCGAACCCGCGGCCGTTGTCCTCGACGGTGACGCGGAGGGTTCCCGCTGACACCTCGATGCGGACGTCGACACGCGTCGCCTGGGCGTGCTTCCCGACGTTCGAAAGCGCCTCCTGAAGCACCCGGTACGCGATCGTCTCGACCTCTTCGGGAACCTCCGAGTTCGACATGGCCTGAACGTTGACGGGAATTCCCATCTCGCGCTGCACGCGGGCGGCGAGCTCGTAGACGGCCGGAATCAGGCCGCGCTCTTCGAGCACGGGAGGGCGAAGATCACTCATCACTCGGCGGAGGTTCAGTGCCTCCTCCGAGAGTTCCGAAGAGATGCTCTGCAGCATCTTCGCGGCTCGTGTCATGTCGCCCTTCTCGACCATCAGGCGCGCCGCCTCCAGTGACAGAGCGGCGGCGGAAATTCCCTGGACCGGGCCGTCGTGCAGGTCGCGAGCGATCCGGTTTCGCTCGTTTTCGATGGCCGTGTTGGTCCGGGTCAGAAGCCTGGTTCGGTCCTCATCGCGGTTCTGGAGGAACTGAAACAGGCTACGGATGGTTTGTTCCGACACCTTGCTCGCCGTGACGTCGCGAATGAGCAGCAGCGTCCCGGGTGGGTTCGTCGGAACCACCGACTTTCTCGCTTCCAGATGGGCGGTCCCACGGTCCGTCACCACCGTGGCCTCGCCTGTCTCAGGGAGTGTGATGAGTGACGGGTTCCCCCCCGCCAGCGCGGCCATTTCGCCCCATCGCCGGCCGACGGCCTCCTCAGCCGAGAGGTTCACCATCGCACAGAACGCGTCATTCACGCGCACGATGACTCCGTCCGCGTCGAGCTCGACGATTCCATCGACCGCGGCCGACAGAAGCAGGCGATGCCGGGCATCCGAGTCGCGGAGGATGTCGGTCGCCGACGAAAGCGATTCGATCGCGGTGCTCCGTTCGTGAAGGCTTTGCGCGAGCATCTTCGTCGTTCGGGCCAGCTCGTATTGGTTCGCCAGCGAGCGAGCGGCGACCGCCGTGAAGATCACCGAAATCAGTACGAGTCGTCCCCCGCCGAGGATCGTCGAGTCGCGATAGAGAGCGGCGACGATCACCATCACGCAGACGACACCCAGGCACACCGTGAGGAGCGCCGGGCGGATCCACCACGCCAGGCGTGGGCTTCGCCGAGCGCCGGGATTGAGCCTCGGTTCCACGACGAGCAGCGCTGCCAGGGCAAGGATCGCCGCCGCCGCGGCTGACTCCTGTCCAGCAAGCGCGTCGGTCGAGGTCAACCCGAGGAACCGAGCCCGTTGCAGCGATACGCCGGCAAGCGCGGCGAGCATCCCGCACGCCGAAAGCGAGAAGTGAACCGCGCTCGGGAACCACAGGGAGAGCACCGCCCATCCGGAGACCAGGACCACACCCACTCCCACGAGCCCGACCGCCAGCCCGAGCTCCCACGGCGACGTGTCGTGGACCAGGGGCACATGGAACAGGAGGAAGGAAACGCACCCGGTCACCACCGCGACCAGCGCGATATCGGACAGAAGGGCCATCCGGTCCTCTCGCGCGTGATCGTTGAAGTCGATGACGAAGGTCCCAAGGAAGGCGACCAGGACGAGCATCATGGAGGCTGATACGACGTCCACCTCCATGGACCCGTCGGTTCCCTGGCTCGTGACGAATCCGACAGCGCGAAGAAGGGCCACGCTGCCAACCGCTCCGGCGGCCCATCGAGTTCCCGGCCACGCATTTGGTCGTCGGGCCACCGCCCACATGGCGATGGCTGCGGTCGCGGCAGCCACGATCAAGACCGGCCCTCCCGACGACGACCAGTCAGAGACCGGGGCCATAGCACCCAGAGCGAGGAGAACGAGCACCGCCGTCCCACCGACGGCCACGACGAGGAGCGGGCCTCGCTCGGCAAGCCAGAGGGGGGACGGTCGGGCGGCGTCAGACATCTAGAGAGGGTCGAGAGCGCTGAGCAACCGATCAGTTCGCACGTTCTGAATATCGGCCGGCAATCGCGCCGCCGTTAGGCGGGCCGAACACGAACGGCTGCGGGCCGACGGCCCCTTACTCGATCAGATGCCTGCGAAGAGCTTCGGCGACCGCTGCCGTGCGGTCGGAAGCGCCGAGCTTCTCGAAGATGTGCTCGAGATGGGTCTTGACCGTGTCCGGCGAAATGTAGAGCTGGTCCGCGATGTCCTTGTTGGTGTGCCCGAAGGCCAGCAGCTGGAGGACCTCGATCTCTCTCGCGGTGAGCGTCTCCGCTTTTCGGTCCCGTTCCTTGCTCTGGGTCAGCTCGTCGGCGAGCGCCACAACCAGTTGCGGGTCGATGACCATGTTCCCGCCGGCGACAAGGCGAACGGTCTGGATCAGGTGGTCGGCATCCCGGGCCTTCAGGACGTAGCCCTTGGCGCCGGCTCGAACCGCCTCCACGACGAACTGCCGGTCGTCGTACGCCGTAAGCATGATGACCCCGACCGCCGGGTGATTGTTTTTGATCCGTCGGGCAGCCTCCAGCCCATCCATCTCGGGCATTCGAATGTCCAGAAGCACGATGTCGGCGTCTCCGCCCCCGTTGTCCATGATCCCCAGGACCTCGCGGCCGTTCGCGGCTTCACCGACCACCTGGATGTCGCCCGCCATCTCTAAATATCGACGGAGGCCTTGCCGGACGAGGGAGTGGTCGTCGGCAATGATGACTTTTATGGCCATGTCCCTTATTTCATCGGCTGCTGTAGGGCAGGACTGGAGTCCTAAGAATTCTAGGCTGGGTGGGCTCCCCCCCAGAAATCGGCAGCTGAGGGGGTGGATTCCTCCGATCGGGGCCTTTCTTCTCTATCTGGCGCTCTCCTGGGCGTTCTTCGGGCGTCACCTGATGCCTGACCTGGGGGCCGCCTACATCGGGTCGGGAGCCGACCCCGGCTCGATCATGTGGTTTCTGAAGTGGTGGCCGTACGCCATCGCCCGCGCCGAGAACCCGTTCGTGACCCCCTTGGTCTGGGCTCCGTCCGGGGCCAACCTGGCCGGGACCACAGCGATCCCGGCGCTCGCCTTGATCGCGGCCCCCATCACCGCGGCTCTCGGGCCAATCGTCTCGTACAACGTCCTCTATCTCCTGGCCCCGGCGGTTTCGGGATGGGCG
>DATABA010000038.1:0-2357 GCA_036259835.1 Actinomycetota bacterium | reverse complement strand
CGCCCGGGATGACCACCAGGTCCTTCTCGCACCGAAGGGCGTCAAACGCTTCACGGTTCAGGTCCAGGACGAGGTGGTCCAACTCGCCCACGATGAGGAGTGTCGGAGCGGACACGCTTCCCAGTCGGGGCCCGGCCAGGTCCGGGCGCCCGCCGCGGGAGACAACGGCGCCCACCGAGGCCCCGAATTCGGTAGCGGCCCACAGCGCCGCGGCCGCGCCGGTGCTCGCACCGAAGTAACCCATGGGGAGCGAGCCTTCGGGCTCGTCGCGCAACCACCGCGTCGCCGCTCCGAGCCGCCCAGCCAGCAGCTCGACCGCAAACACGTTCGACCGGTCGGTTGCCTCCGCATCGGTGAGGAGATCGAACAGAAGCGTGCCGAAGGCCGCCTCGTGGAGGCGCCGCGCCACGTCGATGTTCCGGGGGCTGAACCTGCTGCTCCCACTCCCGTGTGCGAACAGCACCGTGCCGACGGGGTCGCGAGGGACGGTCAGCGTTCCGGCCAGACGAACCGACCCGTCAACAATCTCCACGTCGCGGCCGGCAGACCTTCGACCCGCGCTCTGACCCTGGGCGTTCATCTTGTTCGGCTCGGTCCTTTCGTGGTCTCCGAATGCTAGGCCAGCGGAGGCGGCGTCTGCGTCTCGCGTCGCTATCCTCGCCTCGTGCGTCTTTACGACGAGACCTCCGGTCAGCTCCGCGAGGTCGAGATTCGTTCCCGCATGACCATGTACGTCTGCGGCATCACGCCGTACGACTCCTCTCATCTCGGCCATGCGTTCACGTACGTCCACTTCGACGTTCTTGCTCGCTATCTCAGATATCTGGGAGCTGACCTCGTCCATGGCCAGAACGTCACGGACGTTGATGACGACATCCTGCGAGCGGCCGCCGAACGGAATGTCGACTTCAGGGAGCTCGCCGAGCGGGAAACGAGGGAGTTCGAGCGCCTCATGTCGGCACTGAACATCACGCCACCCACCCACACTCCTCGCGCCACCGAGTTCGTCTCGGAGATGATTGAAGAGGTCCGCGCGTTGCTCGCCCAAGACTGCGGGTACGAGCGCGACGGGACGGTTTACTTCCGCGTGAAGTCGGATCCGGGCTACGGGCGGCTTTCGAAGCTGGGGCGGGACGAGATGCTTCTGCTGGCGGCGGAGCGCGGGGGACACCCGGAAGACCCCGCGAAGGACGACCCGCTGGACTTCGTGCTGTGGCAGCGATCCGCACCTGGCGAGCCGTGGTGGGAGAGCCCGTGGGGGCGAGGCCGTCCCGGTTGGCACATCGAATGTTCGACCATGGCGCGACGACTGCTCGGTCAGCCGGTGGACATCCACGGTGGCGGGACCGACCTCATCTTTCCCCACCACGAGTCGGAGCTCGCCCAGGCCGAGGCGCTTCCGGGCGAGCGGCCGTTCGTTCGTCACTGGGTGCACACGGGGCAGGTGTTCCAGAGCGGAGAGAAGATGAGCAAGTCCCTGGGCAACCTGGTGTTCGTCCACGACCTGCTCGATCGCCACGATCCACTTGTCGTCCGTCGATTCCTACTCCGGCGCCGGTACAGCGAGGACTGGGATTTCGAGGAAGGCCACCTGGACCGGGAAGGTCAGACGAAGGCGGCTCCGACGGGGGATGGTTCGTGGGCCGGCAACGCCGACCGCGCCGCATTCTTCAACGCGCTGGATGACAACATGAACACGCCAGCGGCTCTGAGGATCTACGAGCGTGTCGCGTCTTCATCCGATGCAGAAGCCCGCGCGTTCGCGGACGAGGCGAGGGAGATCCTCGGCCTTTAACGCCTATGCAAATGGCCATGAGGACGCTCTTCGAGCTGGAAGGGCTCCCCTCGTCGCACCTACCGGACGTGCTCCGTGGGCGGTACGCTGGTGACCTCGGCTTCCCGGCGCAAATCGCCTATGCGAACTTCGTCACGTCCCTCGACGGAATCGCGGCGCTCGATCCGGAGACTCCCCCCTCGGTCATCAGCGGCAAGAGCGATACCGACCGGTTCGTCATGGGTCTCCTTCGAGCATTCGCCGATGCCGTCGTGGTCGGCGCGGAAACACTCCGCGCGGAGCCGCGGCACCGGTGGACCCCGGCGCACATCTACCCGGGCCTCTCGGCCGAATACTCCGAGTTGCGGACCGCACGCGGGCTCCAGCCAGAGCCTCAGCTCGTGTTGCTGAGCAGAAGCGGGGATGTCGAGCCGAGCCTTCCAGCCTTCGCGCACGGAGCTCTCATCGTCACCACCGACCAAGCGGCGTCACGATTGCGATCATCTCTGCTCGCGGGCGGCAGAGCGATCGGTTTGCCGGACGAAGCGCTCAGCGTCTCGAATGTTCTGCGCGTCGTTCGGCA
>DATABA010000037.1:0-2286 GCA_036259835.1 Actinomycetota bacterium | reverse complement strand
GACAACCGGAAGAAGTAGTTCTGCTCCGACATCCGCTCCACCGGGCGTCCGTGGATCGGACAGTTGCCGTTCACTAACTCGTCCTCCGAGTAGTAGAGCTCGCAGGACACGCAGTAAAGGCCCTCGTACGTCCCGAGATAGATGTCGTCCCGGCCGTTCTCGTACACCCTGGTGAGCAGCGTCTGAACGGCCGCACGATGGCGCGGTTCGGTGGTTCTGATGTAGTCCGTGTACGAGATCTCGAGCCGCTCCCAAACCTCCCGCCACCGCGGCTCCATCGCGTCGACGAACGACTTCGGCGTCTGGCCGTTGTCCTCGGCCGCGCGTTGCAGCTTCAAGCCGTGTTCGTCCGTCCCGGTAAGGAAATAGGTGTCTTCGCCCTTCAGTCGGTGATACCGGGCGATGAAGTCCGTGGCGACCGTGGTGTAGGCGTGCCCGATGTGAGGGACGTCGTTCGGGTAGTAGATCGGAGTCGTGATGTAAAAGGCGTCCTTCACGGTGCGGTCATTGTAGGCAGCGACCAGGCACGGCCATGGAGCCTGTATCTTCCGGCTCGTGCGGCGCCACATCGATCCCGGATTGCTCCTGTTGCCCACACCAATCCTGTGGGGCATCACGTTCCCCGCCGGCAAGCTGGCTCTCGATCACCTGCCTCCGCTGGTTTTCATGGCATGGACCAGAGGTCTCGGTTTTCTGTCGATCCTGTTGATGGTCCCGCTCCTCAAGGGCCGGGAAAAGGACCACAGTCCGGCATCACTCAGAGATGTCATCGCGGCGGGACTTCTCCTCGGTGCGCTGATCTTCGTCGCCTACATCCTGCAAACCGAGGGCCTGAAGCGAACCACTGCAACCAACGCCGGATTCATCACCGGTCTCTACGTGGTCTTCACCCCAATCCTCGCGGCACTGCTGTTCGGACTGAGGGTTCCTCGCGCCGCGTGGCTCGCGGTTGCGATTTCCGTGTTCGGGCTTGCGCTGTTGTCGATTCGCGAGCTCGACGACATCCGCGTCTACGGCGGGGACCTTTTGGTACTCGCCGGCGCCGTCGTGTGGGCCGGCCACGTGGTCGGCGTGAGCCGCCTGTCACCGAAGTTCTCGGCGTGGTCACTCTCCCTTTCGCAAATGGGAGTGACGGCGTTGCTCCAGATCCTGGCGACCTCAACCGTCGGGATTCGAACGGGTGTGGCGTTGTCGTCGTCCGTGTTTCCGCTGCTGTTCCTGACCGGCGTCCTGGGCTCCGGAGTTGCGTACACGCTCCAGATCATTGGCCAACGAACCCTCACCGCCACTCGCGCTGTGGTGCTGCTCGCGGGCGAAGCCCTGTTCGCCGCGGTATTCAGCGCCATCTGGATCGGGGAGCGCCTCTCCGCCCATCAATGGGTGGGAGCGTTGCTGGTGCTTGCCGCCATGACGTATTCGGAGGTCTCGGCTCGGCGTCCACCGGAGGAGCGAGTCGAACCCGCATCGGCCGTCTGAAGCTGTAACCGTTTCGTTCTCCCGAGGGCCAAACCAAGACAGGCGCATGCCCCACCCCGGGGCGGCCCAGAGAAAGGAGAACCGATGGAAAGTTCTCGATGGGAGCGGTACGGCGCCGCGTCAGGGATCGCGTTTGCGATTCTCGCTGTGGCAACGGTGCTTATCGTTCCGCAGTCCCCTCCGGCGGCCGATGATTCACTCGGCCAGATCCAGGGGTATTTCCGTGAGCACCGCGACGGCCTGCTCGTGGCCGGGTACCTGACCGGTCTGGCTGTCGCCTTCGCGCTGTGGTTCACCGGCAGCCTCCGCAGCCATCTGATGCGCGCGGAGGGCGGCACCGGACGCATGGCGTCGGTGGCGTTCGGTGGCGGGCTCGTCGCCGGCACCATTGCCCTGATCGGAACCGCCGTGACGAGCGCGCTGGCATTGAGCGTCGCTCAAAGCGCGGTCCCCGGAAGCCAGGCGGTGACAAGAGCGCTGTTCGACCTCGGAAACATGGCCTTCAGCCTGGCCTGGTTCCCGATCGCCGTACTCGTCGGCGCGACGGCACTCGTCTCATCGCGAACCGGCGCCCTTCCCGCATGGCATGGGCGGATCAGCGGCGTGCTGAGCATCGCATTCATCGTCGCCGCGGCGTCGACGTTCGTCGAGAGCGGCATGCTCGCCGCGGGCGGCGCCTACGGCTACGCCATGTTCCTTCTCTTCGTGGCGTGGGTCTTGGTCACGAGCATTCTCGTGATGCAGCGAGTCTCGACCCCGGACCGCCCCGCCGGAAGCACCCGCGTTGACGGCCGTGCGCCGGTCCCCGCG
>DATABA010000036.1:0-2453 GCA_036259835.1 Actinomycetota bacterium | reverse complement strand
GGTTGCATCGGCGCTGGCCATCTTCGCACTGAGGTACCGCTACAAGCGAAGCACCGGAGACCAGCGACAGCAGATTCGATGGCTCGCCTTCGTGGGCGTGGTCGCGCTGGTCCTGTTCATCTTGTTCGTGGTGACTGCCATCGTGGGCGGCGACCAGGATGCGTTCGATCCGGAGCCCGGGACGGGTCAGCCGTTCCCGTACGCGGACTTCGTATTGGGGCTGCTCGCTTTGACCGTCGCGCTGGGGATACCGATCGCGACGGCGACCGCGATCCTGCGCCACCGCCTGTACGACATCGACGTCGTCATCAACAAAACGGTGGTCTACGGTGCGCTGGCCGGGTTTATCACTCTGGTCTACGTCGGAATCGTCGTGGGCATCGGGACGGCCATCGGACAAGGCGACCGACCGAACCTGGGCCTTTCCATCCTGGCGACCGCAATTGTCGCTGTGGCGTTCCAGCCCGTTAGGGAGCGCGTACAGCGCTTCGCGAACCGGTTGGTCTACGGCAAGCGCGCCACCCCATACGAGGTGCTCTCACACTTCGGCGAGCGCATGGCCTCAACATTCGCGACCGAGGACCTTCTTCCCCGCATGGCGCAGATTCTCGCTGAAGGGACCGGAGCGGCCCGAAGTGAGGTGTGGCTGAAGGTCGGGGCGGAGCTTCGACGAGCGGCGTCCTGGCCCGAGTCGAACGGTGGCGCGTCGGGCGTGCTTCCTCTTCCCGACGACGAGCTGCCGGCCATCGCCGGCGTTGACCGCACCGTGCCGGTTCACCACCAGGGTGAGCTGCTGGGTGCACTGACGCTGACGAAGTCCCGAGTGGAAGCCCTGACACTCTCCGATGTGAAGCTCCTAGAGGACCTCGCCTCCCAGGCCGGCCTGGTGCTTCGAAACGTGAAGCTGATCGAGGAACTGCGCGCTTCCCGCCAGCGCCTGGTGGCTGCCCAGGATGAAGAGCGGCGGCGGATCGAGCGGAACATCCATGACGGCGCCCAGCAGCAGCTGGTCGCCCTGAACGTGAAGCTCGGGCTGACAAAGACGTTGCTTCGCAAGGACGCGCACAAGACCCAGCAGATGATCGAGCAGCTCCAGGCCGAGACGGTGGACACGCTGGAGAATCTCAGGGATCTCGCCCGTGGAATCTACCCGCCGCTCCTAGCGGACAAGGGCCTGGTGGCCGCGCTCGAGGCGCAAGCGAGAAAAGCGTCGGTTCCCGTCGAGCTTCAGGCTAACGGTATTGGGCGCTTCGCCAAGGAAGCAGAGGCGGCGGTCTACTTCTGCGCGCTCGAGGCCTTGCAGAACATCGCAAAGTACGCGAATGCATCACGAGCCGTTGTTCGCCTGACGCAAGAAGATGGCGACCTCGTATTCGAGGTGCAAGACGACGGTGAAGGGTTCGACCCGGCGGCGGTCAAACCCGGCTCCGGGCTGACGAACATGACGGACCGAATCGAGGCGCTGGGGGGGACACTATTGATCGACTCCACGCCTGCAGCTGGAACGACCGTGAAGGGATCAGTCCCTGTGGTGGCAAGAGCGCAGGACCGCGAGTTGGAGACCCCGCGATGAGTGATCGAGGAGCCCGCCGATTGGCTTGGTTCGCCTTCGGCTTGTGGCTTGCGTTCTTAATCGCCACAGTTCTCTTGCGTCTCGCAACTCGACCGCTTCCCGGCACCGCTGGCCTGGACCTGGGAGACGTCCTTTGGACGATGATCACGGCCTCCTTCGGGATCGTGGCCATCCTGATCCTGGCTCGGCAGCCGCGAAATCGGATCGGGTGGGTCCTTATGGTCATCGGCCTCTTGCTCGCCCACCCTCTGGGAGCCTATGGCGAGTTTGCGGTGAGCAAGGGGCTTCCCGGAGGAGTGATGAGCATCGCCATCGACGGACCCATGTGGGCTCCGCCGATCGGTCTGATGGGGACCGTTCTTCTTCTCCGATTCCCGAACGGCGAACTCTTGTCCCCACGATGGAAGAAGGTTGAGTGGATTTCCCTTCTGGCCATCTCGATCACGGTCCTGGCGATCCTCTTCGTCCCTCGTCCCCTCGATGAGGAGGGATATCCGCAGTTTGCGAATCCACTGGGCATCGAGGCCGTCAAACCTGTTCTCAACGTACTGCAGGCATTCATCTTGCTCATACCGGCCACCATCGTGGCCTCGGCGGTGAGTCTCGTGATCCGGTTTCGCCGGTCGACGGGTATCGAACGGGTGCAGCTGAAGTGGCTGACCACCGCGGCGGCAGCCGTGGCCGTCGCGTACGCGGGTGCGCTTCTCCTGTCGCTCCAGGTCGCATGGGATGCCCCGACCACTCCGACCTGGTTAAGAGTGATTCAAAACGCCGCCGTGACTTCCTTCATCCTCATCCCGATCGCGATCGGAATCGCCGTCCTCAAGCACCGCCTGTACGACATCGACGTCGTCATCAACAAAACCGTCGTCTACGGCGC
>DATABA010000035.1:0-21358 GCA_036259835.1 Actinomycetota bacterium | reverse complement strand
CGTCTCGCCGCAAGCGATCCTCGACCGATTCGCCGCGGAGTGGGATCCGAACAACTTCCTGCTCATCGATTGCTTCACCGACGGGCTGGCTCGGGGCGATCCGGCTGTTTCGGCTTTCTACCGCGGGCCAGCGGCGCGACGGGCCAAGGTCGAACGGGTGGAAGCGCTCGCCAGTCCGGGCAGCCTCCAAGAACTCCTCGGAGACGTCGAGCTACGACTCGGTCAGGGAGCTCGGTACGTCTTCGACAGTCTCACCGGGATGCAGGAACTGTGGGGCCAAAAGGACGCCCTGATGCTCTTCCTTCGATCTTGTCCTCGCTTGTACGACCTGAGGACGGCCGCGTACTGGCTCCTCGACCGCCCCGGTCACGACGCCTCCTTTCTCTCGCGGATGCGCCACATCACCCAGGTAGTCCTGCAACTCACGGAGGAAAAGGACGCAACGTCGGTCCGGGTGGCCAAAGCCCAAGGTCGCGGATCCCAGGTGGCAGGTCGACGAGCTCGCGTTTCCTTCGACCGCGGTCGGATCCGTCTGCTCCCTGAGCCTGCCCCGACCCAGCCACCTTTGGGGGAGGCGCTCAAAGCTCACCGGATCGCGCGAGGGCTTTCACAAGCGGAGTTGGCCCGGAAGGTCGGAATCTCGCCGAGCGCGCTGTCTCAGGCGGAGCGCGGTCACTCAGGTCTCTCCCCCACGACGCTCGACGGCCTCCGAGAGGTCCTGGGCCTATCGACAACGGCTACTCGCGCCGGGGCGGTCCTGCCGTATCGGGTGAGCCGGCGGGGAGCCCGGAACCACCGCCGGGTTGCCCCAGGAATGGCGTCGGAGGAACTGGCCAACACTTCAGGGCACCGCATTCTCCTGGTGCGGGTGGCCCCAGAAGCCACTGGACGCACCGTTCCCTTCGTCACCAAGCGGGACGAGGCTGTGGTTGTGCTTCGCGGAGTGATCGAGGTCCGGGTCGGTGAGGCTCAGGAAGTCCTCCATGCCGGCGACGCCATCCTTCTGTCGGAGGAGCCGATCGCGTCTTGGCGCAACCCGGGGCCGGAGGAAGCAGAGCTCCTGTGGACCGTCCTGGTAGGTGCCTGATTTGATCCAGCCGATGAGGAATAACCAAGATGGTTTCGCCCACGCTGGTGTTGACGCACGCCTAGTTGGAGCACTGCAAGTCTTCACCGCTCCGTGGCCTGGTCCAGGCAACAGCGAGGGTCCTCCGAACGGGGTAACCAACATTGATGTGGTGCCGGCACGCCCGGAGGAGTGGCCCGATGGTGATGGCCTCCTGTCCACCGATCCGTGGCCAGGCCCCGGAGACAGCGAAGGACCGGCCTACCAATGAGCATGACTCCCGCCTCGATTGAGGTGCTTCCAGGCACCACGCTTGAACAAGAACGTGTTGTTCCGGGGACGGCGATGACGTCGGCGGCTTCTGGGGCTGAGGTGTCGCTTTCAGATTTTCGCCAGCGTCTCGGCGTGGCCGTCTGTTTCTTGCATGATCGGTGCGAGACGTGCGCTCGGTTCGCGCAAGAGCTGGCAAAGCTGGCCGACGATCTTCGTCATGCCGACGCCACAGCACTCGTCGTGTTGACCGATCCGGCCAATCTCGACCTGCCGGTCCTGGTGGACACCGACGCCAGAGCTCGACGGCGGTTCCTGGGTCCATCGCCGGAGCTGCCTCTGGTTCTCATCGTGGATAAGTTCGGTGCTGCGTCGAGGTCGTTTCCGTCACGCGACCACGCTTTCCCCGCTCCCCAGGAGGTGGTCGCAACTCTGTGGCACCTCGCGATGGAATGCCCGGAGTGCGGGGTTTCGACCTGGTAACCAGCCGCCGTCTCAAGAGCGGCATCTACATTGACTGGTAGGGCGTGAAGAGCTGGGGGACTTCGCTGCCGGCCAACTTCGCTCGGAGCTCTGCGCTCGGCTCACCGAGGAGTTCGCCGTGCACCACGGAGACCGTCGCAAGGATTGGCTCCATAAGGTGGCCAAGGTTCTCGGCGTGCGCCATGGCAGCCTCGGAGTCCCTGTACCGCTCCACGACGACGCACTCGGACTGGTCGTCGTTGAAGTAGCTGTCGTATTGCAGCGTTCCGGGGTCCTTGGTCCGCACGATCTCCATGGCTTGTGCGGACAAGCGCTTGAACTCCTCGAGCTTGCCTTCGTGAATCCTGAACCGAGCGATGCCAACAAGCTCACTCACTGCTCCGGCCTCCAGTTGTCGTCTCCTTGAGGCGTCCTCGCCATACGGTAGCCGCTGCTGACCTCCTGAAAAGTGCCCTCCACCGCCGGGTCGGGCGAATTGCTCTCAGGCCCAACTCCGCTTCGACGGACCTCTATGGCTCAAAGAAATCGAGGGTCACGGCGTGGATCGTCCCGTCAGCCGCTCACAAAGAAGTCGACCGTAAACCACTGAAGGCAGCTCTCCACACTCTTTGGCTGAACGCTCAGCCGGTCGAGTTTTTGCGAACTTCCTGGGGGGCGGCATGGGCGGTGAGACACAATGGCGATGAGGCCCCGCTGAGACGCGAACCTCTCTCCGCTCAGCCAAGAAGTCTGAGCGCCGCTCAGCCAAGAAGTCGAGCGCGGAGAATGGCCCGGCCCTCGTACGGTGATAGTCCACGTCGAGCACCCATCCGTTTGGCTTGCTCAGGTCCTCCGAGGACCGCTTTGCCACGAGCCGAGGGCCCAGCCCCAACCAGACGCCATCCGTCGCCCTGCTCACGCAGGCGCTCGGCAACTTCTTTCGCATCGTTGTAGTAGTCCCGTGGCATCAGCACCCGCCTAGATAAATGTGAACCCAATGGACCACTTCGATCGCGACGCGGCGGTCGAACGGGCCGCCCCCTCTTATTTCGCAGGTCAGAAGTGGGGCCGACAGGACTCGAACCTGCGACCGACGGATTATGAGGTCGGGAAGCTTCAGCGATCCGGGTCGACATGAGTCCACCCGCGTCCATATCGGCAGGTCAGCGGCCTAAGGATCGGTCCGAACGACGAAGTCCCACCGGCTGATCGCCCGGATTTCCGATTGGTCGGTGTTGAACAGTCGGCTTGAGTCAACATCGCCCGGATTTCCTCTCGGCGAACCGCGATGCATTCCCGACCGGCGTGGGCAACGCAGGCCTGACGGTTTCATAGTTCGCTTGTCCCTCCACGGTTGACCTGCAACGGAGCTGACCAACGCCTCCCCTGGTCACCGATTTGGTCACCGTCAAGGGGTAAACCCGTTTTTGAACCGAGCCCGGCGTCGAAATCTCACGCTGCGGTATTTCGGGAAGTCCGATCCGAAATACTCCAAGGACTAAGCTGCGGAGGGGATGATGTTCCCGCCGCCCGTGAGTGATGCGTAATCCGCCGCACCGTACACCGTGCCAATTTGACGACTGCGACAAGGACGCGACACACGGCATCGAGCGTAAAGAGACTCTTTCTGACGGCAGGTCCATTTGGATGAGCCACGCGGAGTACTTCTGTGAGGAACACGTCCGCCCCTTCACGGACCAAGGCAACGTCAGAGCCTACCCGCTCGGGTGGCCCGGTTCCTCGGCTTGACGGCTTGCGATGAGGGATAGTTGCGGGCTACTGCATCGGTAGTTCTTCGAACAGTTCAACGCGGATCGACCCCTGTA
Organism: Actinomycetota bacterium; assembly: GCA_036259835.1. Lineage (GTDB taxonomy): Bacteria > Actinomycetota > UBA4738 > UBA4738 > UBA4738 > JALYGK01. The sequence goes on along the minus strand of DATABA010000035.1, from coordinate 17,734 downwards.
CGACAAGCGGATAGGACGCCCGCATCAGCCGCATGAAGTCATAGTCCTCTTCACGCGCTTGAAGCTCGCCAGCGAGTTCCGCCAGACCTTCGTATTCCCGTTCTAAGAAAAAGTCATTGACGTGGCCAGCGGTCGCCACCCAGTACCTTGCCCGAGTCCATCCTTTCCCCTTCGCGACATTGTCCTTCTGGCGCTGGAGGTCGATGAACCCGGTGTAGCGCTCGTAAAGGATTTGACATGACCAGCGGTAGCGAACTCTTCCCTTCGGTGTCGGAGCTTCAGTCGCCATGCCGCGGGAACCTAGCACAACCGAGGGACACCTTTCGACGACCAGGACAAACGTCGACTTCGAAAACTCCGTGCCCTATGGGCTGGGCGAAAGCGGTTGTGCGGCTAGGCGTACGGACCCGCCTTCACGATTTGAGGCACGCGTACGCCACGGAATGCCTTAGGGCAGGCGTTCATCCGAAGATCGTTTCCGAAGCTCTCGGGCATGGTCGGTGCGTTTCACCCTCGACACCTACAGCCACGCTCTGCCTGATATGCAGAAGGAAGCAGCGCAAGCTATCGGCAGGCCTCTCGCTGGAGCGTTTTCGTGACGTTGGTGACAAAAGTGGTGATCAAGAACAGAAATGGGCCGGTGAACGAACCGGCCCCTTCTGCTTTCCCTAGTAGATCGCGGTGGGGCGGGCAGGACTCGAACCTGCGACCGACGGATTATGAGTCCGCTGCTCTGACCAACTGAGCTACCGCCCCAGCCAAATTTCAGGATACGACGCGAACCGTTGGCGCCGTCAGTCCTCGACCTGAACCACCTGCTGGAACGTCGGGCGGTTCTGCCAGGTTGCAAGCGAGGCGCTCCGGGGGCGGGACTCGAACCCGCAACCTTGCGGTTAACAGCCGCCTGCTCTGCCGAATTGAGCTACCCCGGAAGGAAGAAGAACGGGCCGATCTTGCGGGCCCAGTGTATCAACGGCGCAGGTCACGGGAATCATTCTGGCCAGCAATCCAACCTCCGGAGGTCGATCCCCATGGCGTTCAAGTCAGGATTGATCGTGGGTTTTGGAACGGGATATGTGTTGGGAACGAAGGCAGGCCGCGAGCGCTATGACCAGATCCGGGCGATGTGGCATACGGTGACCGGCTCGCCGGCGGTCCAGCGAGCAACGGAGAAGGCGAAGGAGGCAGCGGCCACCGGAACGCAGCGCGGCCTCTCGCTCATCCAGACCGGTGTGGGCCGAACGGGCTCGGCGGTTCGGACGCGGTTGCGTCGAGGAGACGAAACGGTGTGGAACGGAGGCCGTTCTACTCCAGGTAGTCCCTGAGCTTCTGCGACCTCGACGGGTGGCGGAGCTTCGATAGCGTCTTCGATTCGATCTGCCTGATTCGCTCCCGCGTGACGCCGAACTCCCGGCCCACTTCCTCGAGCGTTCGGGGGTGGCCGTCCAACAAGCCGAACCGGAGTTGGATGACCTTCTTTTCCCGCTCCGACAGCGTGTGCAGCACGGATTCAAGCTGTTCCTGGAGAAGAATGAAGCTCGCCGCGTCGATCGGAACGACGGCCTCGGCATCTTCGATGAAATCGCCGAGGTGAGAGTCCTCCTCTTCACCGATGGGCGTCTCGAGTGAGACCGGCTCCTGCGAGACCTTGAGGATCTCGCGCACCTTCTCGGCAGGAACGCCCATCTGTTTGCCGATCTCTTCGGGAAGCGGCTCCCTTCCCAGGTCCTGAAGAAGCTGACGCTGGATCCGCACCAGCTTGTTGATGGTCTCCACCATGTGGACGGGGATGCGGATCGTCCTGGCCTGGTCGGCAATGGCGCGTGTGATCGCCTGCCGAATCCACCACGTGGCATAGGTCGAGAACTTGTATCCCTTGGAGTAGTCGAACTTCTCCACGGCGCGGATGAGACCGAGGTTCCCCTCCTGGATGAGATCGAGGAACAGCATGCCGCGCCCCACGTACCGCTTCGCGATCGACACCACCAACCGAAGGTTGGCTTCGATGAGCTTCTTCTTCGCCAGTTGACCGTCGCGCTCGACACGCTTCAGGAAGTCGAGGGTTTCGTTGCGGCTCTTGGGCCGATAGGCGCGCGACACGGTCTCGCGACCGATGCCCTCGTGTCGAAGGCGCTTTTCGGGGTCGAGCTGATGCTCCCGAATGCGGACGACGGAGTCGACCACCCGGCGGAACATCTTTTGGTCGACCTTGCCCTGGCCGTCGATCGAGTTGAGCAGTTCCGTAGAGAACTCGCCACCTTCGATGCGCATGGCGAGATCGACTTCTTGGGCCGCGGTGAGAAGAGGAACCTTCCCGATCTCCTTGAGGTACATCCTGACCGGGTCATTGGTCGGCGCCTTGAGCAGCTCCTCCTCACGCGGAAGACGCGTGACCTCGCCGTCTCCTTCCGCGATTTCCTCGCCGGGGACCTCGATAACCTCGATCCCCTCTTGACGAAGGTGGTCCTCGACCTGAGTGAGGAACTCCTCGACCTGTTCGGGCGTGAGGTCCTCGACCGGCAACCCCTCGAGAAGGTCGTCCGACGTGACGAAGCCCTTCTCGCGACCACGAGCCGCGATTAGCTCCTTGGCGTCTTCGATACTGACGGTCTGGACTGCTTCGGTGGGGGTTCCTACGAGCGGGTCTTCAGTCATGACGTCTGGTCGGATTGACTGGTATTGAAGCGGCAGTCCTGGTTCGGAACCAACTCTCTGCGCGCTATCACCATGTGAGTCCGAAACGGATTAAAAAAGTGTCCCACAAGATCTTCGGCGTGCCCACACTTCCACGACGTCATGACCCCGCTATTCCTACGCCTTCGGACGCCGCACGGATCTTTCGACGAGCACTCTCCAACGCGACGAGCTCTTCGAAGAGTGACTCATGGTCAGCGGGCATCTTCAACGGATTGACCCGTTCGAGCTGCTTCCGAATGAGGTCGGCGCGGCGCTTCAGCGAGAACTCTTCCAGTCTCAGGAACAGCCGCTCCACGTAGGCACCGTTCGGCTCCCCCGCCGACTTCAACGGCTCGACGCTGACGGCAGCGATAAGGCGAGCGACCTGGTCGCCACCATGGTCGTGCGCTTTCGACACAAGCTCGGAAGGCGGCGCCGGCAGTCCGCTCGGCTGGAGGGAGTCGACGATGAGCTCGAACGCCTTCCTGTGCGTGGCCTTGGCGAAGCGCGAGGCGTCCAACTTCGGGATCCACTCCGCACACAGGGCCGGGGACTGAATGAGGAGCTTGAGGATCTCGCGTTCCACGTCCTCGTCCGGGGCGGCCCGCGCAACATCATGCCGCCTCGCCGTCATCGCTCCCGGGGTCGTCTCGAGCATCTGCTCCAGCTGGAGCATGATCGACCGCTCCGGTTCGCCCACTTTGTGGGCCACCAGGCGTGCGTACTCGTCTCTTCTCACCGCGTCGTCCAGCGTGGCGACCATGGCGAGCCCGGCGCGAGCGGCGCGGGCCCGTTCTTCGATGTCGGCGAGGGTTCGACCGGCCACGACCCGGTCGATCATGTACTCCACGAGCGGCTTGGCCCGATCAGCGAGCTCCAAGAAGGCATCGCCTCCTGACGCGAGGACATAGTCCGCCGGATCCTGCCCCTCGGGAAGCACCAGAACCGAAAGGTTGACGGCGTAGCGCTGGTGGAACTGGAAGGCGCGCTCGGCGGCCCGCGCTCCCGCTTCGTCTGAGTCGAACGCCAGCACCGCCGTTTCGGTGAACCGCGAAAGGACGCGAATGTGCTCCTCGCCCAGGGCAGTGCCACATGTCGCGACGGCTCCGGCGACGCCGGCCTGATCGAGCGCGATCACGTCCGTATAGCCCTCCACCAGAAAGGCTCTTCCCATTCGGGTGATGTCGGACTTCGCGCGGTGGAGGTTGTACAGGAGCTCGCCCTTTCTGTAGACGGGCGTTTCGGGCGAGTTCACGTACTTCGGAGCGTTCGTCATCGCGCCCGGCCGCGCCAGCAGCCGCCCGCCGAATCCGACGGCGTTTCCCGTCAGGTCGTGGATCGGGAACATCACCCGCGACCTGAACCGGTCACGAAAGCTGCCGGCGTCATCCTTGAGGACCAGCCCGGCCTCCAACAAGAGCTCCGGCGAATAGGTTCTGGACATCCGCTTCAGGATGAAATCCGAATAACCGGGGGCGTAGCCGATGCCGAACCGCTCGACGCTCTCCTTGCTGATGCCTCGCGTCTGGATGTAGGTGCGCGCCTCTGTGGCTTCCCGGCCCTCCAGCAACATGCGCTGATAGAGCCGAAGTGCTTCAGCGATGGCCCGATGGGTGGCCTGACGCCGGCCGGCGGTTCTCTTCGCTGCGGCGCCCGATTCACCTTCGTAGCGCAGGGTGACCCCCACGTTTTGAGCCAGACGCTCCACAGTCTCGACAAAGGACAACCCCTCCACCTTCTCGAGGAAGCGGAAGACGTTTCCCCCTTCGCCGCAGCCGAAGCAGTAGTAGACCTGCTTGGAAGGACTGACCGAGAAGGACGGTGTCTTTTCTGGGTGGAAGGGACACAGCCCGACCAGCGAATCCCGCCCCGCCTTTTTCAGTTGAAGATGACCGGAGACGACCTGGACGATGTCGCTTCGTTCCCGGACGGCTTCGAGATCTTCTTGCCGGATGCGTCCCGCCATCCGCTGTCTTCCTCCCTAAAGCATCCAGCCCCGGGGAAGAAAGAGGCGTTCGTATGTTCGCAGCGCGAACCGGTCGGTCATCCCGGCAATGTAGTCCGCAACCCTGGTCGGTAGGTCGCCTGGAGCCGCGGCGTATTCGCCGGGGACCGCCTCTGGGTGCTGAAGGTAGTACTCGAACAGTGAGCTGACCACTTGTATCGCCTTCTCCTGCTCGGTTCTGGCGTCATCCCGCAGGTAGACCGTGTCGAAAAGAAAATCCCGCAGCTCGTTGAGGGCGGCCAGAATGGCCGGCGAGAGCCGAATCTCCTCCGCTCGGTCGCTTTCGGCAACCAGGTCCTGGACGAGCGTCCTTATTCGGTCTGTGTGCGTCACCCCGAGTACCTGGAGGACCGTCGGCGGTAACTCCTGCGGATGGAGGATTCCCGCGCGAATCGCATCGTCCACATCGTGGTTGACGTAGGCGATCCGGTCCGCGAACCGCGCGACCTGCCCTTCGAGCGTGGCGGGTTCAGGCATGGACCACGTGTGGTTCACGATTCCATCTCGCACTTCCCAGGTGAGATTGAGGCCGCGGCCCTCGCTTTCCAGGTAGTCGACGATACGAAGGCTCTGTTCGTTGTGCCGAAATGGCCGGCCGAGGAACGGCGTCAGGGCCTCTTCACCGAGGTGTCCGAACGGCGTGTGGCCCAGGTCGTGCCCCAGGGCGATCGCCTCAGTGAGATCTTCGTTCAGGCGAAGAGCGCGCGCAGCGGTTCGTGCAATCTGCGAGACCTCGAGGGTGTGCGTCAGGCGCACTCGGTAATGGTCGCCCTCGGGCGAGATGAACACCTGCGTCTTGTGCTTGAGCCGACGAAAGGCTTTGGCGTGGGTGATGCGATCGCGGTCGCGTTGAAATGCCGTACGGAGGGGGTCGTGTTCTTCGGCCCGGTCGCGGCCCTTGGATTCGGAAGAGAGGACCGCCCGCTCGGAGAGGACCTGGCGCTCGATCTCCTCGGTCCGCTCACGCGCGGTCGTACTTGCCGCTTTCACCCGACGCCCCAGGGTAACACCGCCTTATAACGCGTCGCGTTAGCGGCCGATGACCCGGTAGTAGAGGTAGGCGAAGGTCTCTCGCGCATAGCCGCCCAGTCGCTTCCACTGGCTTCTGGCAGCCGACTGCCATGTCGCCGACACGTACGCATCCAGGCCGAGATCTCTGGCCATTCGTCTCACCCGCAAGTTGTGCCAGGGATCGGACACCAGCATCACGGTTTGCAGATCCTCGTCGCGCATGAAGTCTGCTGCCGCTCGAAGGCTCTCGAAGGTCGTATTTCCCTCCGGTTCGGCCGACACGGCGGATTCGGGCAGACCGTTTGAGATCAGCCATGACCGGCCCGTGTCCGCCTCGGTGGCCTCATCGCCCGGCTGCTTTCCGCCCAGAACTAGCAAGCGGGGCGCAAAGCCCCGGCGGTACAACAGCGCCGCGTGTTCGAGCCGCCCCTGGAATGTCGGTGACGGCTCGCGTCCATACATCGCCGCGCCCAGCACGGCGATCACGTCGACGCGGTCGATCCGACGCGCCTCGTCGTTGTGCGCCGCCTGCCACACGGCGACCGCGCTGGCCAGGATCAATCCAAGGGGGACCAGAACGGCGAGGGCCAGGATGAGCAGGGGGCCCCGGCGGATCCGCACGATTCTCCACGGTAACAGGCCGCCCAGCCCTGACGATCAATCATCGGGTCTCACATAGATCTTCTCTCCATCCCTGTCGGGGATCATGAGGTAGACACGCCCGTCAGGCCCCGCAGCGAGGTGGCGAACCTGTTCCTCGTCACTGATCCGGGGCTCCGGTACGCGCTCCCACACAAGCGGTGTTCGGTCTACGCCCACCCGCAGGTACCACGCTCCACCTCCGTACCGCTCGGCATCTCCAGCTCTGGCTGGTGCGACCCGCACGTAGATTCCGACCGCCTTTGGAAACGTCGCTTCGATGGCCGGCCCGACCAGCGCCCGCAGTCTCTTCGACGGCGTACCGCCGAATACCGAGACGCGAATCGCGTGTACGGCTTCCATTGCGCCACGTGTCGACGTGAACTCCAGGTCCTGGTCGCCCGGCGCACGAATGTCGACCCAGGTCTCGTCATCGACGGGCACGCCGGGGAGAAGGCGAAGGGACCCACGCAGGGGGAGTTCGCCATATCCGACAGGCCCGGAGCCGGGCGGATCGGCATACCCACCGATTCGCGCGATCAAGCGGCCGACCGAGGGAAGGAGAAGGCTCACCGCCACCGGGTGCGAGTGGTCTCTGAGTGCAACCGGATTTCGCCGTCTCTCCGGTCCGATGGCCGTCAGCGTGGCTCGGGCAAACTCCTCCTCAACGACGTAGACGTGGTCGCCCAACACCGCCACGTCCTTTGGACGCGGCGAGAACCGGTCAAGTCTGAAACCCCCGACCCCTTCAATGAACTCACCGGTCCTGGAGTAGCGAGCAACCCGCTTCTTGACGGGATCCAGGATCCAGAACGAACCGTCGTTCGCCACGGCGAAGGACCTTGGCAACAACGGGAGCGATCCTCGATTCCGATTGAAGAAGTACCCGAGCTCTTCACGCCGCGGACCGAACGGAATCGAGGCCACCAGACGCCACCGAGCCGGATCCTCCGATAGATCTGCGCGCAGCTCGACCCTCGGAAGAGTCAGCGTCCGGGGCGCCGGTATTGCGGCAGGAGTTTCGGGTTGCGCAGGACGGGCGCCACGGTCCCCACGCTCCGTGCCACAGCTCAGAGTGATCAGGGTCATCACCGCCGCCGCTGCGAGCAGGCGACGCCTCAGCCGTGAGCAGCCAATCATGCGCAGTTCGGGTAGCACTCTGGCGTCCATCCCTCACGTTTGACCGCGACGTACGCCGAGTCGTACCGATACGCGCGCTCATTTACGTCGGTGCCGCTTCGGTCGCTCGCCGCTTCGATGATCCAGTCGGTGTTCGAGCTCGGGTTCCGCGTCGAATACAGCATGCCGACGTGGCCTTGCCTCGCGAAGGCGTCCATGATGGCGGTCGCCGAGCGCGCCTTGCTGATGCGGTGGAACGGGTCCGAGGAGGCCGGCGAGTAATAGTCGTACGAGGAATAAGGACCGTGGATATTCTGAAGCTTGTTCCACCACGTGAACCCACTTGCCCCGACGCTGTTCCGGAGCTCCCACGACTTGAAGACGAGACCGGAGCAGTCGGGTCCTTCGCCTGAGGAGTCCGGCGCCCCAGGGGTGTCGTCGACGTTGTTGTTGTTCCAACAGCCGCCGCCCCACTCGTACCCTTCGTTGTCGGCTACGGACGCATACGAGCGCGCCTCTGACCGCTTGTAGTAGCTGTCGGCGTGGTTGTCGGCAAAGCAGTTCCGGCTGACCCACGTCGCCTGGGCCGGTGTGGCCAGGGTGATAAAAACGATTGTCAGGATGGCAACGCCACAAATCCGCTTCATGATCGCCCCCCAAGCTCGAAACGAACGATTCGGACGCCACTCGGGGAAGTCGTTAGCTGATACAGGTTGCCGCCGTTGGCCAGCCGGAACCTGGAGAGTGGTGGGGTATCCGCGAACTGCTCCGAGCTGACGGCGAAACTCTCAACGATTTCCTCTCCGCTGATATGGAGGACGTGGTACTGATCGGCCGGAGCTGGGTTTTCGCGCCAGACTCGCACCACACACCAGTACCCTCCGTTTCCGTCCGGTTCCGCCAGCGCAACCTCGCCAAGCGGCGTGTCGGATTGGACCTCTACGGCATTCGAAACCTCGTCGCCGGACACCGTCGCGAGCCGAATGCTTCGATCTGTCGCGATCCTCACGAGCTTCGCATCACCGGAGATCGGAATACCGGTGAACGTGTCCGATGGGATAGCGGCGGTCGGAATCATGCCCGCCTCAGGTACGCGAACCCACGCATCCGCCGGAAGGAGATTCGCATACGCCTTCGCCCCGACGGTCCGCACGTGAGCCGAAAGCGCCTCGCCGAGCGGCTGGGCCGGTTGAACGGTGCCCGATGAAGAAACGGCGCGAACTTCTGCGATGTCGTCGCGCACCTCGAGTACGTACGCGGTGCCATCCGCCGCCACCGATACGTCGGCATCCGAATCCAGCGCCAACCGAACCTCCCGGATGAGCTCACCCTCCGAGAAGACGGCGAGCCGGTCCTGTTCTGTATCGAGGAGGTGAATGCGGCCCCGATCGTCGACGTCGAAGGATGAGGGTCCACCGGTAAGGGATTCCCTGCCGGGCGAGAGTCCAGCTTTGGTCCGCCCCGCGCCCCAAGGGAGGAACAGCACGTTGGTCGGCTTTCGAACCTGTCCAAACGGGATGGCAGGGATCTGGATCTTCTGCATTTCCGGAACGACCCAGAACTTCAGTGGTGCGCGCGGATTGCCGGCCGACGTCGCCAGTTCGGTTCCAGTGTGCGCTCGAAGAAAGAACCGCACCATGCCCGCGCCGTTCCCGCCCGCGCGAGCGGCGGCATCCGTGACGTCGAACTCGGCTCCACTCTCTGCCGATCGAGTGACCGTCTCCCACGGTTCGGCTCCGACCTGCGTCCCGAGCGTCACATCCACGGGACACTGGCTGCCTCCAGTGGTGGTGCAGATGGCATCCACTGAGACTCGGACGGTACTCCCGGCCCGAACAAGTCCCGGCGGGGTGTAGAAAAGGTCAATCGACGCCGGAGGGTCGAGGGACGCCGCGCGGCTGGCATCCCCCAGACCGACTTCTCCGGAGAGCGGAATGCCGACGACCAGCGCGACAGCACCTGCAAAAGCAAGAGCGATCGTCCGAACCCGCAATCCAGGAACACCTCCTTGGGAAGGGACCGTCGTGGCGGGAAGGTGGTCCGGGCCCGGAAGGAGGTGGCCCTAGAACGAAGCGGATGTTACGGAGGTCGGATGGCCGAGCGCATCACCCGAATGGGGGAAATCATCTCCCGGTCCGGGGGAAGTTCAAACGGGACCAGATATCGGGTCGTCGCTACAGGCTGGCCCGCTGCGATTCGCCGATCGACGCCTGCCCTGCCGCGAGCCTCGCGGTTTCCACCCTGAACGGCGAGCAGGAGACGTAGTCGAGCCCGATCTCATGACAGAACACCACCGATGAGGGATCTCCGCCATGCTCCCCGCAGATGCCCAGATGGAGATGTGCGTTCGACGCACGCCCCTCCTCGACCGCCATCTTCATGAGCCGTCCGACTCCCGGCCGGTCGATGGTCACAAACGGATTGGCCGGGACGAGCTTTCGCTCTTCGTACATGCCGAGGAACTTGCCGATGTCATCGCGAGAGAATCCGAACGCGGTCTGGGTGAGGTCGTTGGTCCCAAAGGAGAAGAAATCGGCGACTTCGGCGATCTCACCGGCAACGACAGAGGTCCTGGGCAGCTCAACCATGGTTCCGAACGAAAGCGCCAGGTCGACTCCTCGTTCGCGGAGTACCTCGGCAGCCACGGGTTCCAGCTCCTCGCGCATCTGCCGCAGCTCTTCCTGCGTGGCGACCAACGGAATCATGATCTCCACCACTGGGTTCCCACCGGCCCCCACTCGGTCGCACGCCGCCTCGACGATCGCTCGTACCTGCATCGCGTAGAGGCCCGGCTTCACGATCCCCAACCGAACACCTCGCAATCCGAGCATCGGGTTCGCCTCGTGCAGCTCCTCCACCTTCTTGAGCAGGGCCCTCGCTTCGTCCAGCCCGACCTTCTCCTCACGAATCACCGCTTGCGATTCGCCTCGCTCCTCCGCCACCGCGACCGCGACGGCCAGGTCGACGTGGTTGGGAAGGAACTCGTGAAGCGGCGGGTCGAGGAGCCGGACCGTCACGGGGAGCCCGTCCATTGCCTCGAAGATGCCGACGAAGTCCTGACGCTGAAGCGGGAGGAGCTGCGCGTAGGCGTCCTGCTCTTCGTCTGGCGTGTCCGCGAAGATCATCTTTCGCACCGCGGCGACGCGCTCCTCCCCCAGGAACATGTGCTCGGTTCGGCACAGCCCAATTCCTTCGGCCCCGCGGGCCCGGGCGTTGGCGGCTTGGTCGGGGGTGTCGGCGTTGGCTCGAACTCTGAGTCGTCGGACGTCGTCGGCGCGCGACATGAACGCCTGAAACGCCTTCCAGATCTTCTCCTCACGAGCTTCGGCGTCGCCCTTCACGGCGCGGATGAGCGCCGGCTCCTCCAATTCGAGCCGCTTGAGATACACCGCGCCGTCCGTTCCGTCGATGGTGATCCAGTCACCTTCGGTAACCCGGCTCCCATCCACGGAGAACGACCGGGCCCCGCGTTCGATCCGGACTTCATCAGCACCACAGACGGCGGGGATGCCTTCGCCCCGGGCCACCACCGCAGCGTGCGAGTTCGTCCCGCCTGCACTTGTGAGGATTCCCTGCGACTTGATCATCCCGTGATAGTCGTCTGGAGTGGTCTCCCGGCGGACCAGGATGACCTTCTCCCCCCGTTCGGCCCACTCCTCGGCTGCATCGGCCGTGAACACGACTCGACCGACGGCGGCGCCGGGCGACGCGTTCAGGCCTCGAGCCGCGGGCTGTTCGCTGCTCTTTTGGGTCTCCCGAACGACCGGCTTGAACAGCTGCTCCAGGCGATTCGCGTCGAGGCGAAGCAGCCCTTCGTCGACCGAAATCAATCCCTCTTGCCACATGTCATACGCCATGACCCATTCCGCATACGCGGTGCGTTTTCCCACTCGGGTCTGAAGGAACCACAGCTTTCGACGCTCGATCGTGAACTCGATGTCGCACATGTCTCGGTAGTGCTTTTCGAGAATGTCCATCCCACGCCGGAGGTCGTCGTATGACGGCGGATCGAGCGTGGCCAGGTCTCGAAGAGGAAGCGTGTTGCGTATGCCTGCGACGACGTCTTCACCCTGAGCATTCGGGAGGTAGTCGCCGTAGGGCTCCTTTTCGCCGGTGGAGGGATCTCGAGTAAAGGCGACCCCGGTACCGGAGTCCTCGCCCATGTTCCCGAAGATCATCGCCACGACGTTCACCGCGGTCCCGAGATCGTCGGAAATCTTGTTCTGCCGCCGGTACGCAACCGCCCGGGGCGTGTTCCACGACCGAAAGACCGCTTCGATGGCCTTCTCCAGCTGAAGCCGCGGCTCCTGCGGAAACTCCTCGCCGGTCTCCTCCCGAACGACCTCCTGGAAGCGGGCGGTCAGCTCCCGGAGGTCCTCGGCGGTGAGATCGGTGTCCTTGGCCTCTGGCCCCTTGCGCTCTTTGGCCTGGTCGAGCAGAGACTCGAATCGCTCCGGATCGATGTCCAGGACGATCTTTCCGAACATCTGGACGAACCGCCGGTATGAGTCCCAGGCAAACCGGTCGTTCGATGTCTGCTCGGTCAGACCCTCGACGGAACGGTTGTTGAGACCGAGATTGAGGACGGTGTCCATCATTCCCGGCATGGAGAACTTGGCACCCGACCGAACGGAAACCAGAAGAGGATCCTGCGGGTCCCCGAGACGCTTTCCCATTACCCCCTCGACGTGCTGAAGGCGTTGTTCGACTTCGCTCATGAGCCCATCCGGGAAACGCCCGCTCGCCAGATACGACAGGCACGCCTGTGTCGTGATGGTGAAGCCGGGGGGGACGGGAAGCCCCAGGTTGGTCATCTCTGCGAGGTTGGCTCCCTTCCCGCCGAGGAGGTCTTTCATGTCCTTGTTCCCCTCGGTGAAGTCGTAGACGAACTTCGTGGCTGCCCGTGAAGACATGTGGCGACCTCCAGATGCCCGGTGGTTCTTGGGTCAGTCTACCGGCGAAGACGCCGCGGCTCTCCGGAGCAACGTCAGTGTCGGTTTGTCGGAAGCGAAGAGCACGCGTACCCGACTCCCCTGGGGTGGCAGCACGTCACCCACCCGTTCGCCCAGCCAATCGTCCATCGCCTCGGCGAACTGCTCGGCGTCCTCCTCGCTGTCCCACACCGTGTCGAGGATGATCGCTGTGTCCTTGCCGCGACTCCACGCCCGATACTCGCCGCCGTCCCATCCCTCGGACGCCTGCTCGGACTGCTCTGGACCGATACGGAGGTCCAGAAGGATGTGCAGCCATCCTTCTCCGACTTCTTCGAATTCAAGGTCCTTCCACTTTGCTCCGAGCTTCGAGGCGACATCAGGAACGTCGATGGCCCTCGGCCGGTCTTCCGGATATTTCTCGGGATGGAGGATCTGCTCCGTCGATAGCGGTGGATTGCGAAACGCCGTGTTCAGGGCCTTTGTCCCACCTCGGTCGACGACTTCGGACACGAACGCCGTGCCGTTCGGGTACGGAAAGATGATCATCTGAAGGAAGAACGGCGGGACCGTCGAGGGCAAGCCTCCCTGAGCGGCCTGTTCGGCTTGCATGTCGGCGAATTCTCCAGCGGTCAGGTTCTCACTGGCCCACGTTCCCGAGATCACCTCGGCGCTCCCCTCGACGAGCGAGAGGTACGCCATCCCAGCCTCATCACGACACTTCGCGTCCAGGTCGTCCAGACGGTCCAGGTTGAAGTGCTGGTCGTCCAGCGCATGAGTGAGCTCGTGGGCCAACACCGTCCGCTGCAGGGGCGACGGGGATTCGGTCCCGACGTAGACGAGACGCTGGTCATCCGTGTCGTAGAAACCGACGATCGAACTGGCCCCGAAGTCCTTGAACGCTTCACGGAGGTCCGTCCCCCGAGGAATCGCGCCGATGGTGGCCCAAGCTCGTTGCAGCCGTCGGGCCCGACCCCTCGGCAGTCCCTCGTCGACCCCCTCGCCGAGGAGACGGTTCATCTCTTCGCGGCTGACGGCACGCGGGTTGATCGGCCGGCGAAACCGGAGCCCTCGAATGTCCTGCACTTCCTGGGCCACTTCGCGCAACACCGGCGGCAGTGGCCGCTTCTTTAGAGGCTTGGGTTTGGTCTTTTCGTTCTTCGGTCGCCTGCACGGCGCTCGATCGTCGGCCGGGTTCGCTCGCGGACTGGCCTGCGGCGATGGAGAGCGCCCGGCCGGGGATGGGGAGCGACCGGTCCGGGTGTCGGGCGCTCCGGTGCACGACCCGGCGACGAGCGCCGCGACGATCAACACGGCAACGCGACGCGGCGCCATCATCGCCTCGCGGGGAGCATCAGCGAAAGGACGGTGCATCCGACGGCCCCAGCGGAGAACACGATGGAAAGCCAGGGCCCGACGGGGCTTGCGGCCATGTGCCCATAGATGACCGTTCCGACGGCGAGCGCCAGCGACGCCACCGCGGCGCCCAGCATTCGCACCGGCGTCAGCCGTTCGTGCATCAGGACCCGCGGCAGTCTCACGGGAGACGCTCCTTCAGGTACTCGACAAGGCGCTCAATCGGAAGGCGGTCCTGCGTCATTGCGTCCCTGTCCCGAACGGTGACCTGCTTATCTGTGAGCGTCTCGAAATCGACCGTGACGCAGAACGGGGTTCCGACCTCATCCTGCCTCCGGTACCGCCGGCCGATCGAGCCCGCGTCGTCGTAATCGCACATCCAGTGTGGCTTGACCACGTCGAAGACCGCGCGGGCTTCGGGCACGAGGTTCTCGTGACGGGACAGTGGCAGCACCGCGACCTTCATGGGAGCCAGCCGAGGATGGAGCGCGAGCAGCGTCCGGCGCTCGGTCCCGCCCTTCGCGGTCGGTGCTTCCTCCACGCGGTAGGCGTCGATGAGGAAGGCCAGTGCCGCCCGATCGACTCCCGCCGCCGGTTCGATGACGAACGGGTGAAATCTCGTCTCTTTCTCCTGGTCGAAGTAGGTGAGGTCCTGTCCCGAATGCTCCTGGTGTGCTCTCAGGTCGTAATCGGTTCGATTGGCGATCCCCTCAAGCTCCCCCCAGTCGGTAAACGGGAAGCTGTATTCGATGTCTACGGTCCGCTTGGAGTAGTGCGAGAGCTCATCGGCGCTGTGCTCACGGATCCTCAGGTTCTCCTTTCGAACTCCGAGGTCGACGTACCACTGGAGGCGCTCGTTGATCCAGTACTCGTGCCATTCCTCATCGGTCCCGGGTTCGACGAAGAACTCCATCTCCATTTGTTCGAACTCGCGCGTCCGATAAATGAAGTTGCCGGGGGTGATCTCGTTTCGAAACGACTTCCCTATTTGCGCGATTCCGAACGGCACCTTCTTGCGTGACGTCTGCTGGACGGTCACGAAGTCCACGAACATCCCCTGTGCCGTCTCCGGCCGGAGGTAGACGGCTGCGGCGTCCTCCTCCACCGGGCCCATGTATGTCTTGAACATCAGGTTGAAGTTCCGCGGGTCGGTGAACCGATCGTTGCCGCAGTTCGGGCAGCGGGGCTTCTCCGCCATGTCGAGGGTGGTGTCGTCGGCCTCATGTCCCGACTGAGGCGCATGGAACCCGGGCAGGTGATCGGCCCGAAACCGCTGGTGGCAGTTGAGACATTCGACCAACGGGTCGGTGAACGACTCCAGGTGGCCGCTCGCCTCCCAGATGCGTGGCGACATGATGATGGAGGAATCCAGCCCAACCACGTCCTCGCGGAGCTGAACCATGGCGCGCCACCAGGCCCGCTTGACGTTGTTCTTGAGCTCCACTCCGAGGGGGCCGTAGTCCCAGAACGAGCGCAGGCCGCCGTAGATCTCGCTGGAGGGGAAAGCGATCCCGCGGCGCTTGGCAAGGGAGGTGATGGCGTCCATGAGGTCGGCCATCCGGCGGTTAGCTCCTTTCCCGGCCGGTGGCTCCGGCCGCTGGCGTGGAAGCGATGATAGCGGCCGGCCTCAGGTGGAGATGGTCGGTCGAGGAGGCCTGGCCGACCGCTCGATCATGTCCAGTGCGTCGGGCGGAAGCCCCTGGACCCGGACCGCGGAGCGAAGAAGGTGAACGTACGCATCCGTGGGACGCACGTAGCTTCGGTCCTGATGGGCGACGCGGAAGGTCCATGCCGTGACCGGCTCAGTCGGACCCTGCACAGTCACTTCCTCCCGGCGGAAGAAAACCGGATGGCCCTCGTACGCATCGAGCCCTGAAAGTTGGTCGTCCGGCACCTCCCAGAGGACGCCCCACACTCGACCGTCCTCGTCTGGCTCGATGTTGGCCGCCCCGCCCTCCCACTCGCTGGAGTACACGTTGAACTCCAGTCGATACCCCTCGAGCCGGGCGGGTCCAACGACCGACGCTCCAGGCACCCGTTCCAGCATGTGGCGAGAGTCCATATTCGCGCCGTACGCGAAATACCGGCTCACCGACCGTCGACGGCGCCGAAACGCCGGTCGCGTTTCTGGTAGTCCCGAATTGCCTCGTAGAGGTGCTCTCGGTTGAAGTCCGGCCAGTAGATCGGCGTGAACCACAGCTCTGCATATGCCGCTTGCCACAGGAGGAAGTTCGAGATGCGCATCTCGCCGCCGGTTCGAATCAGCAGGTCCGGGTCCGGCATGTCGGGTCGGTACAGGCGGCGGGAGATCGAATCGGGTGTAAGCCGTTCTCCCTTGACCCTGCCGCGATCACGCTCGTCCAGAAGCTTCTTCATGGCGTCGACGATTTCCATCCGCCCGCCGTAGTCGAAGGCGATCGTAAATGTGAGGCGCCGATTGTTCTTGGTGAGCGCTTCGGCGTCCTCCATGTCCTTCAAAACCGACTTGGGGATTCGCCAGTCGTGCCGCCGGCCGAGGAAACGAATGCGAGTCCCGCGGCTGTGGAGGTCGTCCCGGCGGTTCCTGAGCAGGGTCCGATTGAAGTACAGGAGGAAGCGAACTTCGGATGGCGGGCGCTTCCAGTTCTCCGTCGAGAACGCGTACACGGTGAGCCATTCCAGTCCGACGTCCAGGGCTCCCTCCACAACGTCGTAGAGCGCCTCTTCCCCGGCCTTGTGCCCTTCGGTTCTCGGGAGGCCTCGCTGCTTGGCCCATCGACCGTTGCCGTCCATGACGATGGCGACGTGCCGAGGAAGCCTGGACAGGTCGAGGTCGGAGAGGTAACTCATGCCTGCCGGGCCAACAGGGCGAAGCTTCGCATCCGCCGCTCCAGGTGGTATTCGGCGTAGCCATAGAGGATGGCCCGTCCCTCACTGCGGATCCGAGGCTCCGGAATCACCTCTCCGGCCCCATTGAGATCGACGCCGGCAAGCGTATCCAGCCACTGAAGCGCGGGTTGGGACGTGCGAGCAGCGTCGTTCTCGGCGCACGTCCGGCACACCACTCCGCCCTGCGACGCAGCGAACCACTCGTGCGGCCCGGGGAGCCCGCAGGCAGCGCAGGCTGAAAGGCTCGGATGGAACCCCGACAGCGAAAGCAACTTCAGCAAGAAGCTCTCGGCCACGGCGGCGGCGTCCCGCGGTTGGCCCTCCAGCGACCGAAGGCCGGCGAGCAGAAGGAGGAAGAGCCGGACGTTCCGCTCGTGCTCCTCAGCGACCTTGTCCACCGCCTCGACCATCGTCTCCCCTGCCGCGATGCGTTCGAAACTGCTCCGGACGCTGCGGAACGGATGGAGGATCTCGCACTGGGTGACCGTGTCCAGGTTTCGCCCCCGGTAGAGCATGAGCGACACGTGCGTGAGCGGCTCGAGCCGTCCCCCAAACTTGCTGGTGGTGCGGCGAATTCCCTTCGCCACGGCGCGCACCTTGCCGGACCCCTGCGTGAGGATGGTGAGGATCTTGTCGGCCTCACCGAGCTTCATCGATCGAAGGACGATGCCCTGTTCCTTGTAGAGCGGCATGGTGTGACGAATCGTACCCCCGGCGGCCTCGGCCGCCGGTTAGCGAATAAAGCCGCGCGACGAAATCTCCACAGGACTAAAGCCCCAGGCGGGCCATCGCCTTTGGGTCGCGCTGCCATTCCTTCAACACCTTCACCCGAAGCTCAAGGAAGACGCGGGTCTCGAGCAGGGCCTCGAGTTCCTCTCTTGCCCTGGTTCCGATCTCCTTCAGCGTCGCTCCGCCCTTGCCGATCACGATGCCCTTCTGCGACTCGCGCTCGACGAACACGTGGCACGAAAGGCGAAGAAATCGGGTGTCCTCGTCGCGCTCGACCTCCTCGACGGCCACCGCGATGGAATGCGGCAACTCCTCCCGAGCTATGGCCAGTGCCTTCTCCCGAACAATTTCTGCGATCCGTGTCTCCAGGGATTGGTCGGTGATCTGATCAATGGGGAAC
>DATABA010000034.1:0-2382 GCA_036259835.1 Actinomycetota bacterium | reverse complement strand
GGCGCGGAGGCCGCGCTGATGTTTCAGTCAGGATTCACCGCGAACGCCGGAACGGTGGCGGCCATCTTGACCAAGGAAGACGTCATCGTGTCGGACCAGCTGAATCACGCCTCGATCATCGACGGAGCCAGACTTTCCAAGGCTGAGATCAAGGTGTTCCCCCACAAGGACGTGGACGCCGCCGATGCGCTCCTGACCGAGACGAAGGCGCCGGGCCGGCGTCAGCTCCTGATCACCGACGGCGTGTTCTCGATGGATGGCGACGTCGCACCGCTCCCGGACCTGGTTGAGGTCGCCGAGAGGCACGAGGCCATCATGATGATCGACGACGCGCACGCCAGCGGAGTTCTCGGCCAGGGCGGAAAGGGAACCGTTTCACACTTCGGGCTGGACCCCGCGCGAATCGACGTTCAGGTCGGAACGTTGTCGAAGGCCATCGGTGTGATGGGCGGCTTCATCGCCGGACGGGAGCACCTCATCCAGTGGCTGGTGAACCGGGGACGACCCTTCCTGTTCTCCACCTCCGCCCCCCCGGCGGTGACCGCGGCATGCATCGCGGCGCTCGACGTATTGGAGGAGGAGCCGGACCGTATCGAGCGTTTGTGGGAGCGGACGCGGTTCTTCAAGAACGGGCTGCACGACGTGGGGTTCGACACCGGAGACAGCGAGACGCCGATCACCCCGGTCATCGCCGGCGATGAAGTCAAGGCGGTCGAACTGTCGGCGCTGCTGTGGGAAGAAAGCGTCTTCACTCCGGCCATCGTCTACCCGACGGTTCCGAAAGGTCGGGCCCGCGTGCGAACGATCGTCACGGCGGACCATACGGAGGACGATCTGACCGAGGCGCTCGAGGCCTTCGAGCGAGTCGGCAAGAAGCTGGGACTGATCTAGGCTTCCCCCGCCCCTTCAGGCGGTTACTGCCACCGCTTCGGATACCGCTGCCGCAGGTCGGTCACGAGCCTGCTGAGCTCGTCCATGACGGTGTCCGTGACCTCGCGGTGCACGGCTGGATCGTTTTCCCGACCCTCGAAGCGGGAGAAATCGAGGGGCGGGCCCGCCTTCAGCCAGATGGGACGACCGAAAGCCAGACTCCGTGCTCCGTCTCGCTGCCACACACTTTGCGAACCCCACACGGCGATGGGCAGAACCGGGATATCCGTCGCCAGTGTGAGCCGGGCGATTCCGGTCTTGGCATGCATCGGCGTGAAGTCAGGGTTCCGGGTGACGGTCCCCTCCGGGTAGACCACCACCACCTCTCCCTCTTTGAGCGCACGGCTCGCCGCGTCCACAGGCGCCGCCGACCCCGTGCCTCGCTCCACGGGGATCTGCTTCGCCCCCGTCAGCAGCCGCCTGAGGAACCAGTGTCCGTAGAGCTCTTTCTTTGCCAGGTATCGCGGCCGGCGCCCCGCCCTCACGAGCATGTATCCGTGTGCGAGGGGGTCGAAGTAGGAGATGTGGTTGGCGGCGACCAGCACCGGACCCTGGTCGGGGATGTGCTCCATTCCTTCGAACCGCCAGTTGAACCAAAGCGCAATTGGAGGCCGCAGAGTCAGAACAGCGAACCGGTACCAGGGCTCGGGTTTGCGCACGAGTGCCTCCCGCGGAGTTTGGCCGCTTATTCTAGCGACGCATGCGTGTGGTCGCGGTCCCCGTGAAGTCCCTGGACAGGACGAAGACCAGGCTGGCGTCGGTGTTGTCCCCGCTGGAGCGCGCGGAGCTGGCCGCCGCCATGCTGAGCGACGTCCTTGACGCGTGCCTCCCCCAGGCGGGATGGGACGTGTGGGCCATCTCAGCCCAGGATGAGGTGCTTCGTCTCGCCGAGCAGAGGGGCGCCCGTCCCCTTCGCGAAACGGGGGCAACGCTCCGGCAAGCCGTCCGTCAGGTCGAGGCGCAGGCGCGTGACGAGGATTGCGCTGAGCTGGCGGTCGTTCTCGCCGATCTTCCATTCGCCACAGAGGACGCCGTCGCTGAGGTCCTCGCAGCCTCCGCCTCCGTCGTTGCAGCACCCGCCACGTCAGACGGCGGGACCAACGTGCTCGTTCGCCGGCCGCCCTCGGTCATCCCGGCGCGCTTCGGGCGGTCCTCGTTTTCGAAACATCGAGCCGAAGCGTACCGGCGAGGTGTGACATTCGAATCAGTCGAAAGCAGCGCTCTCGGCTTCGATCTGGACCGCCCCGCCGATCTGGCAGCCGTGCTCGACGCGGAAGCCGACAGCAGGACGAAAGCCGCTTGCCTTCGAATGGGAATGGCAGAGAGACTTGGCGTGAACACGCCGCTCTGACCACGAGGAAGGGAACGAACCATGGCGCAGGGCACGATCAGGGACTACGACATCGAAAACCGCGCGGGCTCGTTGCTGATGGACGATCGGACGGAGGTCCA
>DATABA010000033.1:0-11170 GCA_036259835.1 Actinomycetota bacterium | reverse complement strand
ACTGGAGTTCACCGAGGAGTTTTCGCGCTGGTCACCGGAGGAGTTCGTGGCAAAGGTGCTGGTGGAACGACTCAGGATCGCCCACGCGGTGGTCGGTTCGAATTTCACGTTCGGCCACAAGGCGAAGGGGAACCTGGCCGTTCTGTCCGAACTCGGTGGCTCGTACGGATTCGGTGTGGAAGGGGTTCCTCTTTTCACCCTCGACGACAGGCCGGTCTCGTCCTCTTCGATCAGGGGAGCCCTCCTCGAAGGAGACCTCGACTGGCCATCCACCGCGCTGGGCCGCCGGTTCGTGGTGGACGGCCGGGTCGTTCGCGGCGCGGGTCGCGGCGCAGGCCTCGGTTTTCCCACGGCGAATCTCGAGGTGGCCCCCGGGATGGTCCTTCCGGCCGAAGGCGTCTATGCGGGGAAGGCCATCGTCGGGAGCCAGGGCCACGTCGCCGCGATCAATGTCGGCACCAACCCGACCTTCGGGACTGAGCCGCTCCACGCAGAAGCGTTTCTGCTCGACTTCGAAGGAGACCTCCTGGGGCAACAGATCAGTCTGGAATTCTGGGACCGTCTTCGAGACGAAGTCAGGTTCGGGTCGGCCGAGGAGCTGGCGCGTCAGATCAAGGAAGACGTGGAGCGGACTCGCACGCTTGTTGCCAGGTAAGGACCCATGTCGCTGAATCAACCGCCAGCGAGGATAAGACCCCAAACGGTCGTGGTCGGGGCGGCGATCGTGCTGACGATCATCTTCTTCGTCGGCTTCGCGCTCACAGCGGAGTTCGGTGTCCGCCCGACGCGAGAGGGGCGAAATCGCACCGCCGCCGCCGACGCGAGGTCTTCACCGAGTCCGCGCCCTTCTCCCAGCCCCTCGCCCGACCCAAAGGGAACGCTGGTCATACACGGAACCGGCGACGTGAACCTCGACCCGGAGTACGTCCCCAACCTCACGGAAGATGACTTCGCGTACCCATGGTCGGGTGTCGCGGACCTGTTCCGAGGAGACGACCTGACCATCGTCAATCTGGAGTGCCCGGTCTCCGATCGCGGTGAGGAGCTGGACAAGGAGTTCACGTTTCGCGGTGATCCTGACGCGGTTCCCGCGATGAAGGACGCGGGGGTCGAGGTGGCGAACATCGGAAACAACCATGCCTACGACTACGGCCCCACTGCGTTTCTCGACACCATCGAGCACCTGGAGGAAAACGACGTCGCGGTTGTAGGTGGGGGGGAGGACGATGAGGCGGCAACGAAACCGGCGGTCTTCGAAATCAAGGGGTGGAAGGTCGCCGTCGTTGGAATCGGCAACGTCGTGGAGCCGGCGCCGGAGGCCGTCGCCGCACCTGGGCACCCCGGCGTGGCCTGCGACGAGGACATCGACTGCATGGTCGGTGCGGTCGAACGCGCGGACCAGGTCGCAGATCTGGTGTTCGTGACGGTCCATTGGGGGATCGAGCTGCAACCCGAGCCCCTGCCCGAGCAAGAAGAAATCGCCGCCGCGGTGATCGACGCCGGTGCCGACGCGGTGTTCGGCCACCATTCGCACCGTCTGGGGTCCCTCGAGACGTACAAGAACCGGCCGATTTTCTGGAGCCTTGGCAACTTCGTCTGGCCTGCCTTCTCCACTGCCGGTGCCACCACCGGCGTCGCCCGAGTGGTGGTGACGCCGGACCGAAAGATCGAGGCCCGCATCCTCCCGGCGGTCATCGACCCCAGCGGTCATCCCGTCCTTCGCCAGCAACAAGAAGAGGAGGACGCGGGCGATTGAACGGCGCAAAGAGTGACAAAAAACGGCTGTGCTAACCTCTTTTTCGACCCATGGCACTTCTCAAAGAGCAGAAAACAGCCCTCATTGGCGAACACAAACGGAGTGAGTCCGACACCGGCTCGCCCGAAGTCCAGATCGCCATCCTGACCAGGCGAATCGACGCCTTGACCGAGCATCTCAGGACGCATGGCAAGGATCACCATTCGAGGCGCGGCCTTCTCCAGATGGTCGGGAAGCGGAGGCGTCTCCTCGATTACCTTCGCCGGGAAGACATCGAGCGATACAGGGCACTGATTTCGCGCCTCGGTCTGAGGCGCTGACGGACCGGGAGGCGGCCGCGAGGCCGCCTTCTCTTTAGGGTAAGGAGGAGAGAGGAGAACGAACCAGGAGCCGGGCGGCTGCCAGTTATCAGTGGCGGATCCCGGAGGCGACCCTCCAGAAGTGTCGATTCCGGAGTCCACCACTGAGAACTGGCGAACCAGGCCCCCGAGCTCCTTGAACTGCACATTCGGCCGTTTCCGTGGCCTGTTCAAGGAGGAACATCAGTGATCAGATCTAGCAAAACCATTGGCGGAACCGAACTCGTCGTCGAGACGGGGAAGCTGGCCAAACAAGCGGGCGGCTCGTGCGTCCTTACGCTCGGCGAAACGCAGGTACTGGCGACGTGCACCAGCGCCGCGCCTCGGGAGGGACTCGACTTCTTCCCGCTCACCGTCGACGTCGAAGAGCGGATGTATGCGGCCGGAAAGATTCCCGGCGGCTTCTTCCGCCGCGAGGGAAGGCCGTCGGAAACGGCGATCCTCACGGCAAGGCTTACGGACCGCCCCCTTCGCCCGACCTTCAAAGAGGGGTATCGCGACGACGTCCATGTCGTAGTCACCGTGTTGTCCGCCGACATGGCGAATCCGTACGACATTCCCAGCATCAACGCGGCCAGTCTCGCGGTTTGCCTCGCGGGTCTCCCATTTGACGGTCCGGTCGGAGCCGTGCGCCTGGGCCTCATCGGCGGCCAGTGGAAGGTCAACCCGACCTATCAGGATCTCGACCTCGCCACGTTCGACGTGGTCGTGGCCGGTCGGCAGAACGAGCAAGGGGCCATCGACATCTTGATGGTGGAGGGCGAAGCCCCGGAGGGAGCGTGGGGCCGCGTTGCCGACGGAGAGGTCGCACCGACCGAAGAGGTGGTGGCGGACGGTCTGGAGGTCGCCAGGCAGCACATCCTGGAGCTCATCGAGTTCCAACGGGACGTCGTGGCCCAGGCAGGCGTCAGCCCGCAGGCGTTCGAGCCGAGGCCCGTGTACGACCAGGACGTGTACGCAGCGATCGAATCTTTCGCCGGGCCGCGGCTTCGCGACGCGCTGGTACCCGCGAAGCGGGAGCGCGAGGAGAATCTCGACACGCTGAAGGACGAGACGAAGAAGCACCTGGAAGAGCTGTGGGGCGAGGAGTATCCGGCGCGGGCCGGGCAGATCAGCCCGGCGTTCAAGGCGTTGGAAAAGAATGCGATGCGGCAGCGGATCATCCAGGAAGGTGTTCGTCTGGACGGGCGAAAGCCCGACGAGATCCGTCAGCTATCTTCGGAGGTCGGGATCATCCCGAGGGCCCACGGCTCCGGGCTCTTCCAGCGCGGGGAGACCCAAGTCCTGACGGTCACGACGCTCGGGATGCTTCGAATGACGCAGATCATCGACACGCTCGATCCCGAGGAATCGAAGCGCTACATCCACCACTACAACTTCCCGCCGTTTTCGACGGGCGAGGTGGGAAGACTGGGTGGTCCCCGTCGTCGCGAGATCGGGCACGGCGCGCTGGCCGAGCGCGCGCTGGTCCCGGTCATTCCGGCGGAGGATGAGTTTCCCTACACGCTGCGACTGGTGTCGGACGTCCTCGAATCGAATGGCTCCACGTCGATGGCCAGCGTGTGCGCATCGACGCTTTCCCTCATGGATGCCGGAGTTCCGATCAAGGCGCCCGTTGGTGGGGTGGCCATGGGGATGATCGCGGAGGGCGGGGAGTTCGTGACGCTGACGGACATCCTCGGCGCGGAGGACGCCCTCGGGGACATGGACTTCAAGGTCGCCGGGACCCGCGAGTTCGTCACGGCGCTTCAGCTCGACACGAAGGTCACTGGGCTTCCGGCCGAGGTGTTGACCGGCGCGTTGAAGCAGGCGAAGGACGCTCGAATGATCATCCTGGAAGCAATGTCGCGGACGATCGCGAAACCGCGAGAAGCCCTGACCATGAAGGCGCCCCGCGTGATCACCATCCAGGTTCCGGTCGACAAGATCGGTGAGGTGATCGGCCCGAAAGGCAAGCGGATCAACGAGATCATCGCCACGACCGGCGCGGACATCGACATCGAGGATGACGGCCGGATCTTCATTGGGTCGCGTGATGCCGAGGGCGCCGAGCGCGCCGTTCACATGATCGACGAGATCGTGAACCCTCGCCTTCCGCAGGTCGGGGAGCGCTTCGAAGGAACGGTGGTGAAGACCACCACGTTTGGCGCGTTCGTGAACCTGACGCCGGCCCGAGATGGGCTCGTCCACATTTCGAAGCTCGGTCGGGGCCGGCGGCTCTCGTCGGTTGAGGAGGCGGTGAACGTGGGCGACAAGCTCACGGTCGAGGTCCAGGAAATCGACCCTCAGGGCAAGATCAGCCTCAAGCCGGTCGGCGAGGGATGGGATCCACCCGAAGGCGGGTGGCCGCGTGAAGAAGGCGATTCGGACCGGGAGCGTCGTCCCCGAGAGCATGCCACCGCCGGCGATCGCGGCCGCGACCGCGGCTTCCGGCCTCGGAGGGGGGACCGGAGGGAGGGGCGGCCGGGCAGAGACCGGCGAGACAGTTGAGTCCGTCGCGGAACCGGCCGGACGGGGCGCCGCGACCGTCTCCGGCCGCCACGACCACGCAGACCAGCGAGGAAACCGCCCGGCGAGCCGCGGAATCGGGTCTTTCGCGCACGGAGTACGCCTCGGGGCTCCGGGTCATCAGCGAGGAAATGCCGGAAATGCGCTCGGTGGCGCTCGGTGTGTGGGTCGACGTTGGTTCCCGGGACGAGCCGCCCGAAATCGCCGGAGCCTCGCATTTCCTGGAGCACCTGCTGTTCAAGGGGACGGAGAGCCGAAGCGCGCGGGAGATCGCCGAAGCGTTCGACGCAGTGGGCGGCGACCTGAACGCCTTCACGGCGAAGGAGTACACCTGCTACTACTGCCGCGTCCGCGACCAGGACCTGTCCATGGCGGTGAAGTTCATGAGCGACATGCTCCAGAACTCGGTTCTGCGCAAGACCGACTTCGAAGCCGAGCGCATGGTGATCGTCGAGGAGATCAACCGCCAGGACGATGCCCCGGACGACCTCATTCACGATCTGTTCGCTGCGACGGTCTGGGAGGGTCATCCGCTCGGGCGGCCCGTCCTGGGGACCAGGGAAACCATCACCGGAGTCTCCAGGGACCAGATCAAGGACTTCTACGACCGCCTGTACGAGCCCCCCCACTTCGTCATCGCGGCGGCGGGGAACCTCCAGCACGATGAGCTCTGTGGGTTCCTGGAGCAGCACATGGATACCGGCGAGAAGCTGTCCACGACGCTCACCCCGAAGATCCGGACGGCCGGGGATGCTCCCGCCGTCTCCGGGAAGAACCTCGTTCGGCACAGGAGCACCGAGCAGGCCCACATCCTGTTCGGGACCAGCGCGCCGTCCCGGCGGGACCCCGACCGGTTCGCGTTCGGCGTGGTGAACTCGACGCTGGGGGGCGGCATGTCCTCACGCCTGTTTCAGGAGGTTCGGGAGAAGCGCGGCCTGGTGTATTCGATCTACAGCCACCACTCGATGTTCGCCGAGACCGGTTTGTTCGGTGTCTACGCGGGAACCACGCCGGCGAAGGCGAGAGAAGTGCTCTCCATCATTCGGGCGCAAGTCCAGGACATCGTCGATGGTGGCCTGAACGGCGACGAGCTCGAGCGGGCGAAGGGACACCTGAAAGGTTCCTTCGTCCTGTCCCTGGAAGACACCGGAGGCAGGATGTCGAGGATCGGGAGATCCGAGATCAGTCAGGGCGAGATCCTCTCCGTCGACGAGGTCATCGAGCGAACGGACGCGGTGACGGCCGACGACGCCCTGCGCGTCGCCAAGGAGTACTTCACTCGCCCGACATCGCTCGCGGTCATCGGACCCTTCGAGGAAGACGCGTTCGCCGAGCTCACCGGCGATCTCAGTCCTTCCGGCGATGGATCGACCGATACCTCGCCGCCCGACAGCACGCCGGCGTGACCCGGGTCGGCGTCCTCGGGGCGGCCGGCCGAATGGGCCGGCTGGTGTGCAGGGCGATCGCTGAAGACCCGGAGCTGGTGCTGGCTGCGGCGGTAAACCCGTCGTTCGGTGGCGAGCACCTCGGCGTCATGATCGGTCACCCCGAGATCGACGTGCGGATCTCCGACGACCGCGAGACGCTGCTTCAGGCCGAATCCGAAATCGTGGTCGACTTCACCACGCCGGCCGCGGTGATGGACAACGTTCGGTGGGGCATCGAGCACGCCATTCACATGGTGGTCGGGACCACCGGGATCGGACCACCCGAGCTGGCGGAAATCGAGCGCCTCCTTGATGCCGAAGGGCACGAGTCGAATGTCATCGTTGCGCCCAATTTCGCCATTGGTGCCGTACTGCTCCAGCTGTTCTCCGCGCTGGCCGCCCGGTATTTCCCCGCCGCGGAGATCATCGAGCTCCACCACGAGGGGAAGGCTGACGCGCCCTCGGGGACGGCGCTGGCGACGGCCGAGCGAATGGCGAAGGCGCGACAGAAGGCCTGGAGCGGTCCTACCGGCGAGAGCCTGGAGGGTGTCCGGGGCGGCGAAGTCGACGGCATCCGGATTCACTCCGTACGACTGCCTGGATTGGTGGCGCACCAGGAAGTCATTTTCGGTGGAGTGGGCCAAACGCTGACGGTGCGGCATGATTCGCTTCAGCGGGAATCGTTCATGCCAGGCGTGCTTCTCGCGATCAAGTCAGTGGTTCACCATCGCGGGTTGACCGTGGGGCTCGAACCGCTTCTGGACCTGCCTCAACTCGGCCTCTGATGGGCCACCGTCTCGCGGCGGTCTACGCGCATCCCGACGACGACACGTTCGGCGTTGGTGGGACCCTCCTTCTCAACCCGGATACCGAGTACACGCTCATCGTGGCGACCAGCGGGGATGCGGGGGAGATCGCAGACCCTGCGTTGGCCACCCGAGAGGACCTGGGGGCGGTTCGGGAGCAGGAGGAATTGGACTCGCTCGCGGCGCTCGGGGTGAAAGACCCACTCGTGCACTTCCTTCGGTATCCCGACATGAAACTCGCGGACGTCCCCCGTGGAGACCTCGTGAGCAAGGTCGTCGAACTGCTTGTCCAGGCGCGCCCAGATGTGGTGGTGACGTTCGGCCCGGAGGGAATCACCCGGCATGCCGATCACATGACGATCTCCGAGGTCGCGACCGAGGCGTTCCACCGGGCGCGCGAGGGGGCGGGAGGAGGATTTCAGGGCCTCTTCTACAACGCCGTGTCGCAGGCAGAGCTCGAGCTCTTTTGGCGACTGGGTCGCGAAGCAGGAATGGAGCTCGGCAATCCCGACGATCCATTCATGCCGAGAGGTGTCCCGGACGACACGATCGCGGTGCGAACTGACTGCTCGAGTGTCGTGGACCGGAAGATCGAGGGCATACGGGCCCATCGAACCCAGGCGAACGAGATTCAGGCGTTCCCGGATGACTTGCTTCGCGCCTTTCTTGGCCGCGAGTACTTCGTGCAGGCCTGGCCGTCTGCCAAGCCTCGGGAGCGGGCGATGCGAAGCATCTTCGAAGGCCTGCAGCCCGGCTCCTGAGTCGCGGCGACGAAACCGGCGACGCTATCCGCTACACGCAGAGCGGGCTGCTGACGAGAGCCCAGCCCCCCGCGATTTGCAGCATCTTGCCGATTCGGGTGCCGGCCACGAACGCCGGGACGAACCGAGTGTCGACCACCAGGTGCGTCAGGTCTCCGGCTGCCTTGAGATTCGTGATGCGGACCGGACTGCCCGAGTCACCGAAGATCGACGGGCTGTCCCAGGCGAAGTAATCCGGCCCCCAGATCAGGGCCGCGCCGGCCCTCGGTGTCCCGCCGGTTCCGATGGCCAGGCCATGTCCGTAGTGCCACACGGTTTCGGGTCCGAAGGTTTCGGGACCGATGGTCAGTCCGCGCACGAACGGAACCTTGATGCCGCGGACGGATTGGATACAGAAACGAGCCCGGAGCCCGTGTATGCACCGCATGGACCGCCGACCGCCGCGGTGGTGGCGCTGACCCCCACGGCACACGCCGGTCAGGGCGGCGTCGGCTACTTCACTTTCGCCTGTTCGACGAACAGAAGGCCAAAAGCACTGGTAAACCCCTTGAGATCCTCGGTCGCCCTGGCGGCGGCTTCGGATTTCATATCCGACGAGAAATCGTCGCGAGAGTCCCACCACAGCTCGGCGACGCCGTCGTATGGCGCCTCCTGCCCCTGCGGGACCCGGGTGACCAGGTTCACGACATAGCCCTTGAGTCCCGCATAGCCATCCCGAGCGATGGGGGCGTGTTCCTCCATCCAATAGCGCCGGAAATCCTCCGAGGACATTTCCTCTTTCTTACGCAGCCAGATGTGCACTCTGAACATCGGTCTCCTCCCGGGCTCCCTTATCGTTCGCGGCTCGGTTCTTCCTGCGGTCCTGCCTGCCATCTAGCCATCACGAACAGCAGGTCTGAGAGTCGGTTGAGGTAGCGCAACGCGTGTTCGTTCACAGGTCTCCCCGTGTCGCGCATCTCCACGGACCGGCGCTCCGCCCGCCGAACCGTTCCTCGCGCCACATCCAGCGCTGCCGACAGCGGGTTGGCGCCGGGCACGATGAACTCGCGGGGGAGCGGGTGGTCATCGACGAGGCGGTCAATGGTCGACTCGAGCTCGGCGACCATGTTGGCGTCGACCAACGACACGCCGGCCTCCAGGCGATGCCGTTCGTCCGGATTCGTGGCCAAGTCGGCCCCCAGGACGAAGAGCCCTCGCTGCAGCTTCAGGATCAGGGAAGCGACGTCGGCGGAGGTTGCGAAGGCGCGGGCCAGTCCCAGGGCGGCGACCGCCTCATCGACCGTGCCGTACGCCTCGGCGGCCGCGTCGGCCTTCGAGATGCGACCTCCGTAGAGAAGCCCGGTGGTCCCGTCATCGCCCGTCTTGGTGTAGATCCGCACCGCCCGAGAAGGATAGCCACCGCCCCCGCCCGGCGTTCGCCCCGTCAGGTTGAGCCGTCAGACGCTGGAACACCCCCACCTTCGGCTCGATAATCAATAAATGCCCAATCCCGACCCCCGACTGGTGTTCCTTGGTGGCCTTGGCGAAATCGGCAGGAACATGGCCGCCGTGGAGAAGGACGGCCGGATCCTGCTGATCGACGCCGGGCTTTCGTTCCCCGAGATCGACATGCCTGGGATCGACTTGGTCCTGCCCGATTTCCAATACCTTCGCGAAAACCGCGATCGCGTCCATGCGCTCGTCCTGACCCACGGCCACGAGGATCACGTCGGGGCGCTCCCGTATCTCCTCAGGGAGTTTGAGCTGCCCGTTTACGGCACGAAGTTCACCCTTGCGCTCCTCGACGGGAAACTCGAAGAGCACCGCGTCCGCGACCGGGCGGACCTCCGAGAGATCGTCCCGCGCGAGGAGATTCGGACTGGACCGTTCACCATGCGGTGCTATCGCGTGTCCCATTCGATTCCCGACGGCGTCGCGGTGGCGATCGACCTTCCATCCGGGACCCTGCTGCACTCCGGAGATTTCAAGCTGGACCCGACGCCAATAGACGACCGGGCCACCGACCTCCAGGGACTCGGTACAGAGGCGGCGAAAGGCGTCCACGTCTTCCTGGCCGACTCGACGAACTCGGAGGAGCCTGGGACCACCGGAAGCGAACGACAGGTTGGCCCCGTCCTCTACGAAATCATTCGCGACGCGCAACGGCTGGTCGTCGTTGCGTGCTTCGCGAGCCACATCCACCGCGTCCAGCAGGTCGCGAGCGCGGCCAAACGAGCCGGCCGAAAAATTGCGTTCCTCGGCCGAAGCATGCATCAGAGCGTGAACGCGGCTCGCGGCATCGGTTACCTCGAACTTCCCGATGACGCCATCGTCCCGATCGAGGCGCTCCAGGAGCTCGACCCTCGAGAGGTTGTGGTGTGCTGCACGGGCTCACAGGGGGAGCCCCTGTCCGCGCTCTCGCTCATGGCAGCCCACGAGCACAAATGGGTTCGGCTCGAGCACGGTGACACGGTGGTCCTTGCGTCTTCGATCATCCCGGGGAACGAGACGTCGATCCATCGCACGATCGATGGTCTGTACCGAACGGGAGCCGAGGTGTTCCACTTGCCGATGGCGCGCGTTCACGTCTCGGGCCACGCCGCGGCAGAAGAACTCAAGTTCATGCTCAACCTAATCCGGCCCCGGTGGTTCATTCCGGTTCACGGCCAGCGCCGGCATCTCGCGCACCACGCCAAGCTGGCGGCGGGGGTCGGCATCCCGGAGGACCACATCATCATCGTCGAGGACGGTGACACGGTGGAGCTGGGGGAGACGGTGCGGAAGGGCGAACGCGTCTCGGCGGGGATGACGTTCGTCGATGGTCTGGGCATCGGCGATGTCGGTGCGGTCGTGCTCAGGGACCGCCGGAAGCTTGCAGACGACGGAATCGTGGTCGTGGTCGTGACCGTCGATAGCCACTCCGGAGAGCTCATCGCCGGACCGGACGTCATCAACCGGGGGTTCGTGTTCGAGGAGACGGCTGAGCCGCTCCTGGAGGAGGCGCGCCACCGGACGGTGCTCTCCCTGAAGGAATCCGCGGCGCAAGGGGTGACCGACCCGGGGGTCCTGAAACAGCACATTCGCACCGCGCTGCGTCGCTTCTTCATCGAAGCCACGAATCGCAAGCCCATCATCGTCCCGGTGATCGTGGAGGTCTGACATGCCGGCTACCAAGTCACGGTCGCGGGCTCGAAGGAGCGGGAAGGCACGCCGCTCCCCGTCGCGTGGCTCGGCCAAACGGCGCGGAAACGGAAACGGGCGAGGGCCCCGCTCCTCATCCGTGGCGAACGCCGTGCGTAACCTCTCGCCGCGGTCGTTGGATGCCCTGGGGATCGCCCTCCTGGTTCTGGCCGCGTTGTCGGCGCTGGCGTTGTGGTTCGACGCCGGCGGGCTGTTCGGACGCCTGCTCGAGGTCGGCGTCAAGGCCTCATTCGGTCCTGTGGGACATGCCGTTCCGGTCGTGCTCGGCTACTGGGCCGTCCTCCTGTTTCGCTCGACGTCACGAGAAGATCGCGGACGAATGCTGGTCGGGCTCGCGATATTTTCCTTCGGCGTGCTGGGCATCACGTCGGTC
>DATABA010000032.1:0-15075 GCA_036259835.1 Actinomycetota bacterium | reverse complement strand
GGCCTTGTCGCAGGCTCCCATGCACTCCTCCTCTTCCACGGTGAAGAGGCCATCCTCGGTCATACGTACCGACTCCTCACCGAGGATCTCGGTCGCGCGCTCCATGAGACGGCGCCCACCGAGAAGGGCACACGACGGGTTGGTGCAGATCGAAATGACGTACTTCCCCGCTGGGTGCAGCTTGACCATGGTGTAGAACGTCGCGACGGCCTCCACTTCGGCAGTGGTGAGTCCGATGATCTCCGCCACCTCCCGCATCCCCTGCCGAGGGACCCATCCGACTTCGGACTGAACGAGATAGAGAAGCGGTAGGAGCGCGGACCGCCTCGTCGGGTACTTCGCGACGATGCGCTCCGCCAGTCGCCGTTTTTCGTCCGAGAGCACCGGGCCCTCCACGTCGGCCACCGCGAACCGCGTCTCACCACCGACCTGTCCCGTTTGCCATACCGGCCGCCGTACTTCACCGTTTCCGTCCTCAGAAGCCGGTTCGCGATCCGGCGGAATCATCGGTCGGCGTCTCCCATGACGGGGTCCACGCTTGCGACGGCTGCGATGACGTCGGCGACCAGGGCTCCCTCGACCATCTTCGGGACGGATTGGAGGTTCACGAAGCTGGGACCGCGTATGTGCACGCGGTATGGCCGGTTCCCGCCGTTCGACACGACGTAGTGCGCCTTTTCGCCGCGAGGGGATTCGACGGCCTGGTAGACCTCTCCGGCCGGAACCTTGAAGCCCTGGGTCACGATCTTGAAGTGGTTGATCAGGGCTTCCATGGACTCTTCCATGATGTGCTTCACGTACTTCTCTGAGTTCCCGATGCCATCCGGGCCGACCTCCAGGTCGGCCGGCCATCGAAGCTTCGGGTCATCGATCATCACGGGCCCGGGTTCGAGCCGGTCCAGGCACTGCTCAACGATTCGGAGCGACTGCCGCATCTCCTCCACGCGGACCTCGTAGCGCGCGAAGCAGTCGCTCTCCTTGCGGGTCGGGACGTCGAAGTCGTAGGACTCGTAGCCGCTGTACGGCATGGTCTTCCTCAGATCCCAGGGGACACCAGCGGCGCGAAGCAATGGACCCGTGACGCCGAGCGACAGGAGATCCTCCGCCGACACGTACCCGACGCCGACCGTCCGCTGACGCCAGATCGGGTTGTCGGTCAGGAGCTCTTCGTATTCGTTGATCCGTCCCGGCATCAGCTTCAGGAAGGCGCGGATGCGCTCGTCGGCACCTTCGGGAAGGTCCATGAGAAGGCCGCCGATCCGCATGTAGGCGAAGTTCATTCGCAATCCCGTGATCGCCTCGAAGATCGCGCTGATCAACTCGCGCTCTCGGAAGCCGTACAGCATCATGGAGATCGCGCCGAGCTCGAGTCCCGTGGTGGCAAGCCACACCAGGTGGCTGGAGATGCGCTGGAGCTCGCATACCATCACCCGAATCACCTGCGCACGAGGCGGCGGTTCGATGCCCAGGAGACGTTCGACGGCGCCGCAGTACGCCTGCTCCTCGAAGAAGTTCGAGAGGTAATCGGCGCGCGTCACGAACGCCACGCCCTGCTGCCACGTCCGGTATTCGGTGTTCTTTTCGATGCCCGTCTGGAGGTAGCCGATGACCGGGCGGCAGGACACGACGTATTCGCCATCGAGTTCGAGCACCAGCCGGAGTACCCCATGGGTCGAGGGGTGCTGCGGCCCCATGTTGATGACCATGGTCTCCTCGCGAACCTGCTGGACCGTCGCGCTCGACCCGCCCATTCGCTCGCCGCCGACCTCCGGGATGTCGCCCATTCCTTTAGAGCCCTCGCTGATCGGGTGGAGGGATGAAGGCACCCTTGTACGCCGTGTTGACGCCTCCCATGCCCTCGTCCTTTCGAAGCGGGTAACCGACCCAACCGTCCGGCATCTGGATGCGGCGAAGGTCGGGGTGTCCGTCGAAGACGATCCCGAAGAAGTCGTAGACCTCCCGCTCTGGCCAGTTCGCGCCGGGGAACAGCGTCGTGATCGACGCGAGATGCGGAGCCGAGGGGGGCAGCCCAACTTTGACCCGGACTCGATGCCGGTGCTCCATCGACAGCAGGTGGTAGACGACCCAGAATCGCGGGTTGAGATCCGGCCAATCGGTGGCCGTGATATCCGAGAGGAATCCGAATCGGAGATCGCCTTCAAACCGAAGGTACTCCATTGCGGCGACGAACTGGCTCGGCGCGACCACCACGGTGACCTCGCCGCGGACTTCCGTTGCCTCTGGGAACCGATTGCGGAGGCGTTCGAGAAGCTCTCCCGAGCGCACTACTGGATCCTCGCTTCCCGTTGCACCTTTTGATGCAAACGGAGAATCGCGTACATCAACATTTCGGGGCGGGGCGGGCATCCCGGCGTGTAGATGTCGACCGGAACGATCGTGTCGACGCCCTGGACCAGCCCGTAGTTGTGAACATGCCGCCCGTCGATGCGCACACGCCCATCGAGATGACCCACTTCGGCTCGGGCATCTGGTCATAGATCTGTCGAACGACCGGCGCCATCTTCTGGGACACGCGCCCGGCGACGATCATCAGATCCGCCTGCCGCGGGGAAGCTCGGAAGATCTCCATCCCCCACCGCGCCAGGTCGTAGTGGGCGGCACCGCTCGCCATCATTTCGATCGCGCAGCACGCCAGGCCAAAGGTGGCGGGCCACATTGAGTTCTTTCGCGCCCACGCCAGGGCCTTCCCAACCGTCGTCAGAAGGATGCCTCGCTCAACCTCTTCCTCGACATCCGCCTGGCTTTGGCCGGTGACCACCCCTGGAAGCCGCTGCACCGGCACCGCTCACACCTCCCTTCCGGCACCACTGCCAACCGTCGGCCGGTCACCGAGCGTCCGCTCTACTTCGGAAGAGAACTCCTCCACCCCGCCGGCCGTCCTTGGGGCGCGGCGCTGCGGCCCCTCCCATTCCAGTCCGCCCTTCTGCCACACGTAGACGAACGCGACGAAGACCAGCCCGATGAACACAATCATCTCGACCAATCCGAACAACCCGAGCGAGCGAAACGCCACGGCCCACGGGTAGAGGAAGATCGTTTCGATGTCGAAGATGATGAACAGCATCGCCACCACGTAGAACTTGACCGGGAACCTGGTGAACTTCGGCAGGCGGATCGGTTCCATTCCCGACTCGTAAGGCGAGACCTTTACCGGGTTCGGTCGGTGCGGCCTGAGGAGCGCGGAGAGGCCCAGCGAGAGGACGGCAAACGCGCCCGCAAGGATGGCGAGGACCACGATGGGAACGAAACCGTCGGTCATCCGTCAGCCCTTGGGTGCCATTGAGATCAGCGCGTGCATCAACTTGTCCTTCTTTCCACCGCCCTTGCCGTCGGTCAGGTTCGCCATGAAGAGGAGCGCGAACTCCATCGCCTTCCGTCTGGGAAAGCCGTATTTGACGGCTAGGTGCATGAATCGGGGATGGCCAATCATCCGTACCCAATTGCGCCCGATCGAGTAGTACTGCCCATACCGTTCGCGGAGCAGCGTTGGATACATGTGCGCAATCGCGGGTCGATTCCGGGCTAGGGCGTCCACGATCAACTCTGCGGCGAGTTCCCCGCTCTCCATGGCGTAGGCGATCCCTTCGCCGTTGAAGGGGTTCGTCAGCCCGCCCGCGTCGCCGACCAACAGAAGGCCCGGGACGGCGAGCGGATGCCGGTTCATGCCCATCGGGATCGGTCCGGATAGGACTGGTCCGACTGCGTTTTCTTCGCGGACCCCCCAATCCGGGGGTAGCTGCGCGAGGAACTGGTCGAGCAGCTTCCTCGCCGAAACCTCCTTGAAGCGGGTGAACGAGTTCAGCAGACCCGCCCCGACATTCACCACGCCGTCGCCGAGAGGGAAGATCCATCCGTACCCGGCCATGACGCCGCCCGTCACTCCGTCCGGCAAGTTGACGAAGGCTTCGAGCACCGGCTCCTGCGGCCGAGGAATTCGGTAGTACCGTCGGGCGGCGATCCCCATCGGGCGAGACTCATCCCGTCGCACGCCTGCGTGCGCCGAAAATCGACTGGACGCCCCGTCCGCCGCGACGACGTACTTCGCGCGGACCTCGGTCGTGGTTCCGTTCTCCTGGAGGACAGCGCCGGTGACCCACCCCTGATCCGTGAGGGGCCTGGTCGCCTCGACACCTTGGAGGAATCGGGCGCCCGCCTTTTCCGCCTTGGTCGCCAGTAGGTGGTCGAACTCGAATCGAGTCCGGACCACGCCGAGCTGGGGGAAGTCTTTGAGTTTCGGCCACGGCAGGTCGAGCACGAAGCCGTCGACGCCGTAGGTTCGAAGGGCGTTGACCTGTGTGAAGCCCGCCTCCGTGGGGTCGATGTCCATACGCTGCAGCGCGCGGACGCCGCGAGGAGTCAGGCCGTCGCCACAGACCTTTTCGCGGGGGAAGACGGCCTTGTCGACCAACAGGACATCGGCGCCGTGTCGGGCGAGGTGGTACGCCGTGGCGGAGCCTCCGGGCCCCGCCCCGACGCAGAGGACGTCGGTCTCGATGGTGGCTGGCGTCTACTCGCTCCTTCCAGCCGGAGCCGTGAGGCCGGTCCAACCCCTCTCACCTGCGACTTCTCGATCAGGGCGGGACTTTGTGAAACGATTCACAAGCTCATCCTACTCCTGAGCGGTGGAGGAGCAAACCGAAATTCGAGGCCCTTGCGGACCCGGAATCCAGAGCTACCTGAAGCCGAGGTTTCGGCCGAAGAGAACGGAAAAGAGCCAGGCGAACGTCACCCAGAACACGACCCAGGCGACCAATACCGGAGCGATACGCCGGGCTGACCCTGTGGCCCCGAAGACGGTGAGGCCCATTGCGAGTCCCCACACGACGCCCGTCACCAGAACCCGCGCCGCGTTGGGCCTGTGGAACCACCGGAGATAGATCCGTAGCTGTCCCCATGAAGACTTCAAAAGCGAGAGCACAGCAAGGGGCACGCCGATGACGGCGACGACAGCGTAGATCAGGCCAGCCAACACGCTGCATTCAAGGCAAGCCCCGAGCGCGAGCCAGTGATAGCCAAAGCCCCAAAGTCCAAAGGGAATCGCCAACAGCACACCTTTGCCAAGGATCAAGCCCGGCTTACGGGCTGCCATGACCGGCTGCGCTCGAACTACTCAGGTGACGACGAGGGTGCCGCGCATCGTCGTCGGATGGACGTCGCACCGGAAGAAGTATCTGCCGGGCGGCGGCGCCTTGAACGTCTCGTTGCGGGTGGCCGGCCCAGGGAACGTCTCTCCCCGATAGATCTCTCGCGTGGCGCTCTCGTCCTCGTAGACGGCGAAGTTGTGCGGGAGCCCCTGGTCCGAGTTTGTGAATCGGATCGAGACCTGTCCCCCGGCCGGTACGGTGAGCTGTGTCGGCGTGAAGGTGCTGTTCTCGGCCGTCAGGTTGACCGCGCCAACCTCCGTGCCGCCCTGCCCCTCCGTGGCGCCAGCCCCTCCAACCCTGGCGGTCCCGGTCATTGTCTGCGGGTGGACCTCGCAGTAGAAGAAATAGCTGCCCGCGCCTGGGGCAGTGAACGAGTATGTCGTTTCGACGGGGCCGGTCACCACTTCTCCTCTGAAGATCTGAGGCGCTGACGCGTCTTCGCCTCTGAACAGGACGAAGTTGTGGGGGACGCTCTGGTCCTCATTGACGAACCTGAGGGTCACGCGGCTGTCAGCGGTGAACTCGAGCTGCCTCTCGACGAACTGGGACCCACGTGCCGTCAGCGTGACGGCCTCGCCGCCTCCGCCACCTTCCTGCCCCCCGCCTTCGGCGGCGTGCTCCCCGACCGGTCGCTCACCCACCAGGAATCCCGAGACCACGCCGGCAGCCACCACCGCGACGCCGGCGCCAATCAACAGGGGAAGCGCTGCCGGGCGACCCCTGACCCGTCCGCCGTAGGCGACCAGGGCTGCGCCGATCAAGATGTTCAGCGAGAGAAGCGTCCCTACCATCACCGCCGCGTTGGCGGAAACAGCGAGCAGCACTCGCGAGACGCTCCACACCAGGATCCCGCCGAAGACCAGCGCGAGCAGCGGGTACGCCAGCGGAGTGAGGCGCGGGCCGCGCTCCTCTTCCTCTTCCAGTTCTTCTTCCCGCTCGCGGAGGTCCTGGCTCATCGCTTGCTCAACTCAGATCGAAGCTGCCGGTCCACCCGATTCCACTCCAGCGCGTCCCACCCTTCGGACCCGTGTTCCTGGGCGAACCACCTGAAGAAGATCACCCCGATCAAGAGCCACAGGATGGCACCGCCAACGATTTTCATCACCAGGCCGGCGATCCGCTGGTCGGTCAGGACCGACATTCCCCAGATGCGCGGGGCTTCGGCGTAGAAGGCGTAGAGCGGCGAGCTTCCAAAGGTGAGGAACGATGCCGGGACGGTCGGAACGATCGACTGGAGGAACAGATACAGCATCCGCCCGGGATACGACAGGCCGGGCGTCTCCGGAAGCGGATCGATGACCGGCCACCACATCAGCGTCGCCGAGGCGAACAGGACGAAGTGCGCCAGGAAGTGGACGGCGTGGTAGCGAAGCGTCAGGTCGACGACCAGCGGCCAGTGCGTCAGGACGATGATGAGGTTGAACAGGACGAGCGCGTAAAACGGCCGCCCCAGGTTCCTCACGATCCAGCCCAACGGCGGAATCGAAAGGATCCTTCGGAGCAACCACGGCGGCGTGCCAAACAACAGCAATGGAGGGGCGACCAACGAAATCACCAGGTGCTGCACCATGTGCACGCTCAAGAGGTAGTTCTCCGCGAGGTCGTGAATCGGCCATGCGGTCACGACGGTGAGCGAAGCCACGCCGAGCATGAACGAGATCTTCTGGGACGTCGAAGCGGCAGGTTCCCCGGCCGGTAGAGAGCGCGGCCCGAGATACTTCAGTGCCGCTAGATAGCCACCTCCGAGGATTGCAACCAGTAGTAGCGGGTCCACGTCCAGGTGAAATGACGGCACCATCGTCTGCCCCTTACAGAAGAAAGATCGCCAGCACGACGGCGTAGACGAAGACTGCCAGGATGATCCCGCTGATGAACAACCGTCGGAAGATCCGGCTGTCGAACCGCAGGTGCATGAACCACAGGACCACCAGGCTGAACTTCACCGCCGACATGACCAGGAGCAACGTGACGAACAGCACGCGTGGCACGTCGACGTAGAACACCGCCACCTCGAGCGCGGTGACGATGGCAAGTGCGATCGCGACCACGACGTACTGCCGGGGCTCTGGATGCCTCGGAAGCTCTGGCTCTTCCTCAACCGCCGCTTCTTTGGTATCCCGAACGGTCTCTTCGAAGACGTGAGAGCTCATCGCATTCCCTAGGGTGTCGCCGGGATCAGATAGACGATCGTGAAGATGACGATCCACACGATGTCGACGAAGTGCCAGTAGAGCCCGACCATCTCAACGGCTTCGGCCTTCTCGGTCGGCAGGCGTCCGTCCAGGGACATCCCGAAGAGCGACAGCAGCATCAGGATTCCACCGGTGACGTGGACGCCGTGGAAGCCCGTCAGCGTGAAGAAGCTGGAGGCGACCACGTTCGTCTTGATGGATAGCCCCTCTTTGACGAACACCGTGAACTCATAGACCTGCCCGGAAATGAACACCATCCCGAGGAGGGCCGTCGCCATGAGCCACACCCGAAGCTTCGAGTGATCGCCGCGTTGGATGGCTGCCAACGCCAGGACCATCGTGAGGCTGCTCATGAGGAGGACAAATGAGCTGACGGACGTGAATGGGATGTCGTACACGTCCTGGGGCTTCAACCCCTGGACTTCACGACCGCGGAACAGAAGGAACGTCGAGATGAGGGCGCCGAAGAGGAGGCACTCCGAGGCGAGGAACGCCCACATACCGAGCTTCACATTTGAAAGCCCCGTACTGGTCGGTGCGCCGTGGTCGAGAGTGCCGGCGTGGTCGGCCACCGTCGCGGCGCCTACTCCGCCGACGGCTCGTTCGCCCACCCGAAGAGACCGAGCAGGAGTATGAGCGCGCCGTCGATGGCCAGCAGCGAGGAGTAGAGAAGCCCGTAGCAAACGATCGGAAAGCCCAGCGCGGCGACCACCGGCCAGTACGACGGCGACGGCATGTGAATGGCATGAGCGTCGTGCTCGGCGTGCTCGGGCGACGGGTGTTCGCCGTGGGACTCTCCATTGGATGCACCTGCCACCGCCGGCACCAGCCGGCCGTCCTCTCCTTCGGCGTACTTGTGATGCCAGAAGTCATCGACCGAGCGCACGACGGGAATCTCGTCGAAGTTGTGGGCCTTCGGGGGTGAATCGATGCTCCACTCCAACGTTCGCCCGTCCCACGGGTCGGTTCCTGACGCCTCGCCCCGGCGGAGGCTTCGCACCACGTTGTAAATGAAGATCAGGATCGACACCGCGATGACGATGGCCCCGATGGTGGAGACCATGTTCCAGATGTTCCAGCCGAAGTTCGCGCCGTAGCGATAGATCCGCCGCGGCATCCCCTGAAGCCCCAGGATGTGGAACGGCGCGAACGTCAGGTTGAAGCCAAGCAGCATCACCCAGAAGTGCCACTTGCCGATCCCCTCGTTCAGCAACCGGCCGGTGACCTTGGGGAACCAGTAGTAGACGCCGGAAAACAAGCCGAAGATGCTTCCCCCGAACAGCACGTAATGGAAGTGCGCGACGATGTAGTAGGTGTCGGTCTGCTGATAGTCGTGCGGGACGATCGCGTGGGTCACGCCCGACAGGCCGCCGATGATGAACATCGCGATGAACCCCAGCGAGAACAGAAGCGGGGTCCTGAAGCGGATATCGCCACCCCACAACGTGGCGAGCCAGTTGAAGATCTTCACCCCCGTCGGAACGGCGATGAACATCGTGGATAACGCGAACGCCGAGTTCGCCACGGGTCCCAACCCGACGGCGAACATGTGGTGCGCCCAGACACCCCATCCCATGAACCCGATGGCGATCCCGGAAAACACGACCACCGGATAGCCGAATAGCGGCTTTCGCGAGAACACCGGCAGGACCTCGGAGACGATTCCCATGGCCGGCAGGATGAGGATGTACACCTCGGGGTGGCCGAACAGCCAGAAGAGGTGCTGCCACAGAATGGGATCACCCCCACCGGCGGCCTGGAAGAACTTCGTTCCCCACATTCGGTCGAACAGCAGCTCGAAGAGCCCGATGGTGAGCACCGGCAGGGCGAACACCAGCAGGAACGACGTGACGAACGTCATCCACACGAAGACCGGCATGCGCATGAAGCTCATGCCGGGCGCCCGCATGTTGATGATCGTGACGACGAAGTTGATCGCGGAGACGGTGGACGAGATGCCCAGGATGATCAGGCCGAGGGCGTAAAAGTTCATGTTGTTCCCGGGCAGCGTCGTGCTCAGTGGCGCGTAGCCAAACCATCCCCCGTTCGGTGCCCCGCCCAGTAGGAATGAGCTGTAGATGAACAGCCCACTGAACAAGAACACCCAGTAGCTGAACGCGTTCAGTCTCGGGAATGCGACATCTCGGGCGCCGATCATGATGGGCAGCAAGAAGTTGAAGAACGCCGCCGCCATCGGCATCACAACCAGGAAGATCATCGTGAGGCCGTGCATGGTGAAGAGCTGGTTGTACGCCTCAGCGGTCAGCACGCGACCGTTGGGACGGGCCAGCTGGATCCGCATCAAGATGGCTTCCATCCCGCCGACCAGGAAGAATGCGAACGCGGTTACGCCGTAGAGGATTCCGATTCGCTTGTGGTCGACCGTGGTGACCCAGCTCCACCAACCGGTGGTTGCGGTGGGCCTCCGAAAGAGCGCCCGGCGCTCGGTGACTTCGGGCTCAGTCGCTACCGTGGCCATGTCGCCCCTTGTTCTCGGTCACTTGAGGCTCCGCAGATACGCTACCAGCGCCCGAATTTCATCGGGCGTCATTCGCAGATTCGGCATGTCGGCGCCGGGTTTCAACGCCGGCGGGTTACGCAGCCAGAGCGCCAGCTGCTGGGGTGAGTTCTCGAGGATCGCTCCGGCCAAGGTCTGACGGCTGCCGAAATGTGTGAGGTCGGGGCCGATGGTTCCGACGAAACCCTCCAGCCCATTGATCACGTGGCAACCGCCGCATCCGCGGTTCTGAAGGATCTGGAGAACATCCGGCGGCGGTTGAGGCGCCGGCTGCTGCTCGCGCCGGATCCAGGCCTGAAAGTCGGCGGGCCGGTCGGCGATCACCCGAAGTCGCATGTTGGCGTGGGAGATCCCGCAGTACTCCGCGCACTGCCCGACGTACGTGCCGGGGCGGTCCGCCTGCATCAAGAT
Source organism: Actinomycetota bacterium (assembly GCA_036259835.1). Lineage (GTDB taxonomy): Bacteria > Actinomycetota > UBA4738 > UBA4738 > UBA4738 > JALYGK01. The sequence continues at coordinate 4,789 of DATABA010000032.1, read as the reverse complement.
GTGGTTTTCCTTCCCGGGCGTGAGGTCCTGCTTCCCCGCCAGGCGTGGGACCCAGAAGCTGTGAATCACGTCGTTGGACGTGATGGTGAGCTCGACCGGACGTCCGACGGGTATGTGGATCTCGTTCGCGGTGGTGACCCGCTCGCGCGGGTAGGTCACGTTCCACCACCACTGGTGACCGACCACCCGAATCGACATGGCGCCGGGCGGCCGGTCGGTCAACGCGAAGATCCCGACGATCGTGGGGACGGCGATCGCCGCGAGGAGCACCGCGGGGGCGATGGTCCACGCGATTTCCAACCGCTTGTTGCCGTGGATCTGAGCGGGGATGGCCCGCCCCGGTCGGTGCCGGAACTTGAACAGCGCGTAGACCAGGAGTCCTTCCACCAGGAAGAACACCACAACCGCGATGCCGAAGACCCAATTGAAGAGGGAATCGGTTCGCCGACAGTAAGGGCCATCACAGGTCAGGGCGTCCTGCGGAAGGTTCGAGTTGCACGCCGACAGCAACAGTGAGGCGGCCGCGAATGTCACGGCGAAGAGCACTCGTCTTTTGGTCTTTGCCGTCATCCTCTCCCGGTTCCCCCGGTCATGGGCGCGAGCCTTTCGGACGATACATCACAGACTGAGCCAGCGGATCGGAAGAACGACATCCAGGGCGACGGCCCCGAACAGCAGCGCAAGGTAGACGATGGAGAACCTGAAGAGCCGTATCGCTGCGGGCACGGAACCCTTGGCTCGAAGTTGGAGAGCCCGCGCGACGAACAGCGCGCCGAGTACCAGCGCCGCCGCCGCGTAAATCGCACCCATCCGGGCGATCGGATACAGCACAAGAGTCGTTCCCACGAGGACGACCGAGTATCGAAGGATTCGCTTCGTGGTCTCTTCCTTGCCCGCGACCACGGGCAGCATCGGGATGCCGGCCGCGGAGTAATCCCGCTCGTAGCGAAGCGCCAGCGCCCAGAAATGCGGAGGCGTCCACAGGAAGACCACCGCGAACATCACGACGGCGGCCAGCCCAACCGTTCCGGTGACCGCGGCCCATCCAACGAGCACGGGGACGGCGCCGGCAGCCCCTCCGATCACGATGTTCTGCGGAGAGGTCGGCTTGAGCCACGCCGTGTAGACCAGGACGTAGAACGCGAACGCCGAGAGCGCGAGGAACGCGGCCAACAGGTTGACCGTCATGCTGAGCCAGAGGAAGCCAAGTGCGCCAAGGACAAGGCCGAACGCAAGCGCCCGCTTTGGCTCGATGAGACGGGCTGGGAGCGGCCGGTGGCGCGTTCGGGCCATGACTCGATCGATGTCGCGCTCGAGGTATTGGTTGATGGCGTTTGCCCCTCCCGCCAGCGCCGTCCCCCCGAGAAGCGTGGCGGCGATCAACCAAATCGACGGCAGTCCGCGAGCGGCCAGCATCATCGAAGGAACGGTGGTGATCAGAAGGAGCAGAACGATCCGCGGTTTGGTGAGCAGGAAATAGCTCCATGCGATCGCCCGAACGTCGGTCGCATGCCGGCGCCCATGCGCCACATGTCCGATGGTTTTCATCGCTGCCCCACGAGCTCCGGCGAGCGCTCCGGAAGATCGGGCATCCGCATGGGCGAAAGACTCGACGTGGCCGCCGTCGCCACGGCCAATGCCCACACCACGCCCGCGAGGGCGACGTGACCGGCGACGGCCGGATCGGCAAGCCGCGTCCACACATTCGCCGCACCCACCAGGACTTGAACGAGAAACACGCCGAGCATCGCCCCCGCGAGAACCGCCGCCGCTTTGTTGAGCCGCCGGTTCCTCCAAGCGCGGATTCCCAGAAGAGCCACGAGGACTCCAGTGACCAAGGCGGCAACTCGGTGCGTGAAGTGGAGCGCGGGCGGAAGGGAATCGAGCGCTGGAATGACCGCGCCATCCATGAGGGGCCAGTCGAAGAAGGCCAGGCTCGCTCCCTCGCCGCGGACGAACGCGCCCAAAACCATGAGGAGGAAGACGGATCCCGCAGCGAGCCACGCCAGCGCGGGGAGTGACCCGCCGCGCCTTTCCGTGGGCGCGTCGAGGGAGTAGGCCGAGACCGTCGCGTACGTCAGCATTCCAAGCAAGGCCATGGCGGTCGAGAAGTGGGCCGTGACCAGAACGGCCTCCGACTCGCCTTTCACGACGATTCCGCCCAGCGCGCCTTGAATGAGAACGAGAACGAGCGCCGCCAGTGCCGGGAGGAACACCCGCCGATGTCGCCTGAAGAAGCGAGTGGCCACGACGGCGAGCGCCGCGATCAGGAGACCATCGAGGGCCGCCGTCAGACGATGCGTGTATTCGATGACAGCGTGATACTCGATCGGAGGAAGCCACCGGCCGAAGCACTTCGGCCATCCCGGGCAACCCAACCCCGATCCCGTTGCCCGAACCACACCACCGACTGCAATCAGCAGAGCGGTCAGGATCGTGCTTCCAAGAGCAAGCCCCCGAAGCGCGTTTCTGCCGCGCGGGACCCCTTTACCGCGTCCGTCGCCGTGGAATTCGGTTCGGTCACCCACCGTGGATTCTGGGGAGGGCATCGCGTTCAGTATGCCGGTTGCGACGGCACCTCGTCGGGTCAGATCGCCGGCGTGAACCGGTTGACCAGCCGTAGTAGTGGATTGAGGAGTTTTGTCCAGACGCCGGTGAGAAGCAGCACCCCAATCGCGGAGAGCGCAACACCGCTCACGCCCGCAATCCAGTGGTAGTTGCGGGTCAGGAACCGAAACGCTCCCATCAGGCGCCGCACGCCGATCCCGATCAGCAAGAACGGCAGCCCGAGCCCGAGCGAATAGAACCCGAGGAGCAGGATCGCGCGGCCCGTGCTTCCCTGGCTCGCCGCAAGCGTCAGGATCGCGCCGAGCACCGGTCCGATGCATGGCGTCCACCCCACGGCGAAGGCCATGCCCAGCGGTAGCGCCGCGACCGGCCCCGGTTTCACCCTGGCCAGGAACGGCCGCGACTCCCGGTAGAGTCCCGGCCTCCCGAGCCTGAGCGCGTACAGGATGAGGAAGACGCCGAAGCCCAGGACCACCACGCCGGCCACGCGCTGCACCGCCGACGACCGCAACCATCCGCTGATGGCGGACGCCGTAAACCCGGCCACGACGGTGAAGACCAATGAGAACCCCAGGATGAACAGGAGGATCGGCAGCGCCCGCGTCCTGGTGTCGGCCGCCGGCTCGTCTCCTCCGGTGACGAAGGCCAGGTAGCCCGGGACCAGCGGGAGGACGCACGGCGAGACAAAGGAGACGACCCCGGCGGCGAGCGCCAGGAACGGCCCCCACCACGCGGCGACGTTGCTCCCGATATCAGCCGCCAGCCCCATAGCGCTCATGCTCTCAGAGCCGGGATCGCTCGAGCGGTCGCGCAGTCCGTGCGGCGGCGGGGTTGCGGAACGCTGTTGTTCCCGGCAAACTGTCTTCGATGCTTGTGAAACGATTCACAAGCGCGGCCGGGCAACTGAGGGCTCGGTTCGCGTCCATGGGAAGTTCCTCCCACGCTCAATGGGGCCTATATAATCCGGCCTCTCTGGGGAAAAGCGACGAATGAAGGTCCTCTTAAGGTTCGTTCCAAAGGGAATCCAGGAGCGCGCCGCTCCAATCGTCGATCGCATTGGCGTATTCGTCCGCGACTTCGAATGGACGTGGACCAAGGCAGTCATAGCCTCGCTGATCCTGTGGTTCATCGGCATCACCGGCATCGCGATCATCCCGTCGTGGTGGCTCTACTTCGCGGAAGAGACCCTCGGGTGGCGGGCCGACAACTTCTGGCTGTTCAAGGCTCGGGACGTGGTCGCGATCATGTTGTTTAGCGGCCCCTTCGTGACGTTCATCCTGTTCGGCTACTACATTCAAAAGTGGCGGCGTCGGCTCCGAAGCGAAAGCGAGAGCCGGCCAACCGGTGGCTATCGATGACGCCGTCACGCGAGGTGAGATAGGCAAATGCCGTTCGTCAAGACCGAAGTCGACATCAAGACCGATTACACGGTTGAAACCGTCGATCCCGAGTGGCTCAAGCAAGGGGTTCGTTCTCCGAAGCACCTGATGCTCGATCCCGAGCCGTGCATCCTGTGCCGTGCCTGCGAAGACGTCTGCCCGTGGAACTGCATCTTCATGCTCGACCCCGGCATCGTCCAGGAAGCCGGGGACGAGTCGGTTGAAGCCGAGGTGGAAAACTCGTTCGCGATCTTCGTCGTGGACGACAACGCCTGCACCCGCTGTTCGGTGTGCGTGGAGCGGTGCCCCAGCGACTGCCTCTACTACGCGCGCCTTCCTGAGGAGAGTTCAGGAGCCAGAACCATGGCCGCGGTTCCGATGTCTCAGAAAGTGGACGCAGACGTCGAGTAGCGCGCTGACATAGGAGATCGAGCGCCCCTTGAGACTAAGAGACCGACTTCCGAAGCCGCCGAGGCCGATGGAGGTCATGGACTTCGTCAGGGAGACCGAGGTTTGGAAGTCGATCTTCCGGCCGGGTTCCGTCTTCCGGAAGGGTTACAAGGACACACAGCGCGACCGGGCGCTGGCCATGATGAACAACGTCCTGTACCACCTTCACCCGGTCAAGATCAAAAGGCACGGACTGAAGCTGACGTACACGTTCTGCCTGGGCGGACTGTCGTTCTTCCTGTTCATCCTGCTCACGGTGACGGGGATCTTCCTGATGTTCTTCTACACGCCCGAGGTGGACGCCTCCACGGCGGCGTCGAGGGCCTACACCGACATGCTGAACATCCGGAACAACGTGATCTTCGGAGACCTGGTTCGAAACATTCACCGGT
>DATABA010000031.1:0-69391 GCA_036259835.1 Actinomycetota bacterium | reverse complement strand
GGAGTGGGTGGACGGCAACATCGGCTCCAAGGTACCATGAAGTACCCCTCGATCTACCTGCTGGGCAAGGGCGCTCGCGGCGAGGTGCTTTCCGTCGCCTACGCCGGCCCGGGGATGCACACGGATGCCGGCGGCAAGGCCATCCACGCGGCTCCGCACACGTCTTCGGTAATCACGTCGAAGTCGGTGTCAAAGGGCGGCGGCCGTACCGGATACCGCGGCCTGGTCCGCGTGGAGCCGGATGCGCATCATTCCAAGTCGATGGTTCGTTGCGACGCGCTGATCCTCGATGAAGAGTCGCGCTCCGACACGTACCCGTACGTGGAGGTGGAGGAAGAGACGGCGCACCTGGGACACGAAGCAACCGTTTCGCGGGTTGGCGAAGACCAGCTGTTCTACCTGATGAGCCGAGGCCTCTCCGAAGCCGAAGCCACCGCCATGGTGGTGAATGGCTTCATCGAGCCAATCACTCGCGAGCTCCCAATGGAATACGCGGTCGAGCTGAATCGCCTCATCGAGCTCCAGATGGAAGGCGCGATCGGCTAAGCCTTTGCGGCCCGGGCGACGAAGTCACCCACCACTCGAACGTACTCTTCGGCTGCCATTCCCTGCGGGTTGTGGCCTGCGCCGCGGTACTCATGGCGCTCGACTCGGGGGAGCCGACGCGCGAGGCGATCGATGACAACCCCGAACCACTCGGGGCTGTTGTCGCTGCTTGTCAGAAGGACGGGACCTCTGAAGCGCCCAAGAGCTTCAAGATCCACGGAATATCCTCCGGGGTCTCGATACTCTTCGGCGAACGTCTCGGCATTCTCGACGTAGGTTTGCCGGAGGAATCGTGGAAATCGCGCCCAGGCTCCAGGGCCGTAGGCGACCTTCTCCACGAAGAAACGGGCGGCGGCTTCGTGATCGCCGGTTTCGATCATCTCTACGACTCGGCCTTCTTCGGCGACCAATCGGGTCAAGAGCTCGCCTTCTGCTCCATCCTCCGAGAGCACTCCGAGCAGGGGCGGCTCATGGCAGACGATGCTGCGAACCAACTCGGGGCGCGCGGCGATCAGCTTCAGCCCGATGACGCCGCCGCGGGAGCTGCACGCCAAATGGAACGGGCCCAGTTCCAGATGGTCGGCGAGCGCGGCAATGTCGGCCGCATCGTCTTCGAGCGTCCCCGAGGCCGCCGAACTCTCGCTGTGGCCCCGGCGGTCGTGCCGAACCACGCGAAACCGCTCCGCCAGTCGCGGTGCCACTCGATCCCAGCTATGACGGTTGGTCCACGAGCCGTGAACGAGGATCAGCGGGTCGCCCGAACCCTCGTCTTCGTACGCGAGTTGGACGCTATTAACGTCTGCAACTGGCATCAGGCGGGGGCGACTTCGGGCGCCACGGCATCGTCTTCCGCTCGACGGGTTGCTCGGTGCACCACGGCACCCACCGCGATGATGGCGACGAGACCTCCGGCGATGGAGAGAGCGGGCAGTGGCTCGCCCAGGAAGATCAGAGCGGCCACCGCAGCGATCACCGGCTCCACCAGTGTCAACAACGATGAGATCGACACGTCGATCTGCTCGTGCGACCACGCCAAGATGGAGTGCCCGGCCTGCGCTCCGGCCACGAACATCAGGATCCAGAGCCAGTCCTGCCACCGCATCCCGCCGGCCTGACCCGACAGCAGCCAGACTGGAGTGACGCACACCGCCGCCACGACGGTGACCGTCGTCATGTACTCGATGGCCGGCACCGATTCCCGAACCCTCTTGGACAGCAACCAGTACGTCGTCCACACGAAGAGCGCTCCAAAGGCGAGGAGGTCTCCGACCAGGCTCCATGCCGGGGTTCCACTGGAGCCGAGGATGACGAGCCCAACTCCGCCGAGCGATATTCCGGTCCAGAAAACCTCGAACGCGGTCACTCGTTCGCCGAATAGCGGCCCCGCAACGATAAGCGTCAATGCTGGTTGAAGGGCAGCAAGGATCAGCACGTCCGCCACGCTCGTTCGCTTGATGGCAGAGAAGAAGAACACCAGATTCAGACCGAAGAGCACACCGCTGGGGATGGAGCGACGGATGATCGCCCATGAGGGCCGCCGCCCGGCCACCCAAAGAACACCGAGCATTAGCACCGCCCCGAGCGCTAATCGGTAGAAGGTAAACGTCAACGCCGGGACTCGGACGATCTTGACGACCACATTCATGACGGAGAAGACAGTGATTGGGCCCAGAATGGCGATCACGGCAAGCCGAGTTGCCTGGGGCCGCCTTCGGGAATCGGGCGGTCGAGCAGAAGTAGCCATGGGAGCATTCTGGCAGCGCAACAGGCGCGACCACCCAGGGACCACGGTCGGCTCCGCTACGTTGGCGCCTCGAGCAGGAAGGAGAATCGATGAGGGAGGAAACAGAGGGCGTCTGGAGCATCGAGCGGGGATCCGTCGCGCGGCGCCATCCGGAACCGTGGCGCGGTGGTGTCGAAGACCTCACGTATTCGAACCCGTTCGCGCAGGAGCTGGAACGCGTCTGGTTCGACGGCAAGGTGGTCTTCGCCGCCGAGCTCGGCGAGGTCGATGTCGACCCGTCAAGCGTGAAGGTCGCACAGGAGTACCAGATCGTCTACGACGTCCAACTCGACGATGACGGCAAGCCCGTGCGCGGGCCGGAGCGCGTGGAGGGGCAGTTCAACATCTATGACTCGGTGCCCGGGATGGAGAAGTATTCGCCGCTCTGGCAGTTCAACTACGTCGTCGTCTCGCGGGACTACGAGCCGAACACCCTCCGCTCGGAGCAGGACTGTTTGAACAGCGGCTTTCCGATCCACCGAAGTACCGTCATCGAGAATTGACCGGTGATCTGATCGCCGCCGTGCGCGGCGACTCGAAGTAATCCAGCAGCGAGGAGATCGAGACTCGATGCCAAGTTGGAGCGACGTCGAAGTGGAAGCGCCTGACCTGGCAAAGCTGGCGCGGTCGTTCTTCGGCGCGCACAAGCACCACACGTTGGCGACGCTTCGCCAGGACGGGTCGCCGCGCATCAGCGGCACCGAAGTTCAGTTCGCCGACGGAGAACTCTGGTTGGGAAGCATGTGGCGATCCGCGAAGGCATTGGACCTGTTGAGAGATCCTAGGTTTGCCCTCCACAGCGCCTCGGAGGATCCGCCCAAATGGAATGGCGACGCGAGGATCTCCGGTCGAATGGAGGAGGTGAACGATCCTCCCGCGCGGGAAGCTCGTCTCGGCGACGAAGCAGCGCCGGGCAAGGCGCATCTGTTTCGAGCGGACGTCACGGAGGTCATGGTCGTACAGCTCGGTGAACCAAAGGACCACCTGATCGTCGAATCGTGGCGTCCGGGTCGCGGGGTCACACGCCGCGAACGCCGGTAGGGGCGAACTGCCGCTAGGCCTCTTCGCGGACGTACGCGAGAGCCTGTTCGACCGACATCTTCCGGCCCTCTTCCCAGGCGCGCTCGATCGCTTCCTCGCTGAGATGTCCACGCGCGAGGTCTCTCGGATCCGGCAGGTGAACCATGGCCGGCGGTGCCTCCCCGCCCACCGCTTCCTTCAGAGCCGAAGATGCCCCACCGATCCGGACGGCCCTCTCGTGGTCTCCTCGCAGGCTTGCCCGCTCGGCGAAGTTGTCCAGCGCAATGGCGATGGCGGTCCGATCGCGCATCCGCTCTCCCAGCTCCAGGCTTCGGGCATAGAGCGCTGCTGCACCATCGAGGTCGCCGGTTTCCAGGAGGACCCGGCCGAGCGCGAACAGCGAGCCGGTCATCCCGAAGACGTCGCCCAACTCCGCGTGGATCCGAAGCGCCTCCTCAGCCGGCGAGCGGGATTCTTCCAACTTGCCCTGAAGCCGGTCGAGGACCGAAATGGCGAAGAGGGAATCCGCGACGCCAAGGCGGTTTCCCAACTTCTCGTACCTCGACGCAGCGTCGCGAAGGATTGCCGACGCGCCGGCGAAGTCCATCTCAAATGGGTGCCAGAACGCCACGTGGAACATGGCATCAGCCAAGAGGGCCTCATCGCCGATCTCGTGCGCGATCGACAGTGCTTCCTCGGTCGCCTCCTTCACCGGCGGCGGATCGGTTTGCCAGTACGCCAGTGCCGCCAGTCCCCACAGCGCCCGGGCCCGAGCGGGCGTTCGCTGCTTCGCCGAAGGCAACGAGAGCACTTCTTCGGCCCATCTGCGCCCGTCGGTCAGGTGCCCCGCGAGGTGCCAGAAGCGCCATAAGGCACCGACCAGCCGAAGACCGATCTCTCCTTCATCGTTGGCGATCAACCAGGTGAGCGCCGCTCGAATGTTGTCGTGCTCCAGCTCCAGCAACTCCAGGGTGTGTTCGGATTGCGGTCCTCGAAGATGTAGGTCCGACGATTCGGCCAGCTCGACGAAGTGCTCGGCGTGTCTACGATGGAATGAAGCGGCGTCGTCTTCCTCCAGAAGCCGTTCATGACCGAACTCGCGGATGGTCTGAAGCATGTCGAAGCGGACACCGCCGTTGAGCGCCGGCCGTGTGTGCGTAAGCGATACGTCGAGTAGAGCTTCGAGCCCGTCGAGCGGATCGAGGCCAAGGTCGCCCACCGGATCACAGACCGACTCGACCGCCTCGAACTCGAAGCCACCCGCGAACACACTGAGACGCCGAAACAGCGTGCGAAGCTCGGGTGCCAGAAGGTCGTAACTCCACGCGATAGCGCCGCGAAGCGTTCGTTGGCGCGCCGGAAGATCGCGAGATCCGGCGGCGAGCAATGGCAACGACCGATCGAGCCGGTCGAGCATTGCGGCGGGGGTCAGGACTCGAAGGCGCGATGCCGCGAGCTCGATGGCCAGCGGCAGCCCGTCGAGGCGGCGGCAGATCTCCGTAACAGCCCGGGCATTTTCGGCGTTCAGAGTGAAACGTGGGTCGACTGCTGTGGCCCGGTCGACGAACAGCGCAACGGCGCCGTAGTCGCTGACGTCTGAGTCGCGAGAAAGCTCAGCCGTTTCCGGAAGCGGGAGGGGCGGAACCGGGAATTCCCGTTCCCCCTGAATACGCAAAGGGCCCCGGCTCGTCACAAGGAACCGAACGCGTGGAGCTGCAGCGAGAAGCGTGCTGATGTCGCGGCTCGCCTCGATCACCTGCTCGAAGTTGTCGAGGATCAAGAGTGCAGTCCGGTGACGGAGCTCACTCTGAAGCGTTTCCAGAAGCGGCCTTGGCCCTTCCTCTCGGATGCCCAGTGCCGAAGCGATCACGCTCGGAACCATCTGCGCATCGGTCGTGCCCGCGAGTTCGACGAAGAAGACGCCGTCGCGGAACCGGTCTTCCTCGAGCACGTTCGAGCCGACCCGGATCGACAGCCGGGTCTTGCCCGAACCCCCCGGACCCGTCAGCGTCACGAGCCGCGACGACTCCAGGAGCTCCTCGACCTCCCTGACTTCCTGTTCCCGCCCGACGAATGAGGTCACCTCCGCGGGAAGGTTGGTCGGCGCCTCCAGCGTCTTGAGGGGAGGGAACTCCGACTGAAGTCCGTCGATGACGAGCTGATAGAGCCGTTGGGGTTCGTCGAAGTCCTTCAGCCCGTGTCTGCCGAGATCGGCAATCGACACGCCTTGGGGCAGGGCGGTCTCGGCGAGAGTGCGCGTGGCGTCGGAGAGAAGCACTTGGCCGCCGTGCCCGGCCGAAGCGATCCGCGCGGCGCGGTTCACGTCGATGCTCAGGTAGTCCTCGCCCAGCAGACGACCTTCGCCGGTATGCATGCCCATGCGGACTCGCAGCGGCCTCCCATGCGACCAAGGGTGGTCCGCCAGCGCCCGCTGAGCCGCAACCACCGCCTCCACCGCGCGCGCAGCTGACGGAAAGGCCACGAAGAATGAGTCGCCCTCTGTTCGCATCTCGTGCCCCTCACCCAACGCAATCGCCTCACGCATGAGCCGCTGATGATCACGCTGGACTTCGCGATACCGATCGCCGAGTTCGTGAAAAAGCTTCGTGGAGCCTTCGATATCGGTGAACAGGAAGGTAACGGTCCCGGTTGGCAGTTTCGTCATGGCGTCTCTTCGCCGAGGGCGTATGACAAGGCTTGGTCCGTATGCATGGCTTTTCCTTCCCGCCACAGACGCTCGACCGTAGCCTCATCCAGGCTTTCCCGGGCCGTCGCTTTCAGGTCGGGCACTCGCATGAGCGCTGGCGGCAGTATCCCGCCCAGGCGGTCGGCGATGGCTTCGACGAATCCGCCGAGTCGAAGGGATCGCTCATGGTCTCCACGAGCCGCCGCCACACCGGCCAGCTGAATCGTCACGGCACCCGCGCTCGGAAGGCCGGCATCGGCATCGGCTCGATAGGCAATCAACGCTTGACGGAAATGATGCTCGGCGTCATCCAACCGCCCAGCCATCCGATAGACGGAGCCGATTCGAACTTTCGTCTCGTTCAGCCAGTATCCGGCGTTTGTGGGAGCAGTCTCGAACCCTGCCATCGATTCCTTCAGGGCTGCGAGCGCAGCGTCATACTCCCCGCGTTGAAAATGGGCGATGCCAAACAGTCCGGCAAGTTCGGCTTCTCTGGCCAGGTCTCGACACCGGCGGGCGGCATCCAATCCCTTTTCGATAAACGGGAGGGCGGCGTCGGGATCGTCCTGCGCCAGGGTGACGTAGGCGAGATCGGCGAGGGCCTCCGCCACACCTCGGTCGTCGCCGATCTCCAGGTACATCTCCAAGGCCTCTTCATACTTCTGTTTGCTCGAGGGGTAGTCCGCCTGCCAATAGAGGAGAGACCCGAGGGCGAGGACCGCTTCGGCGCGGATTCGATCCCGAGGTGCTGCCGAGGGAAGCGTCAACAGCGACTGGAGCGCTTCGCGCCATTCGCTCAGATGGCCCGCTTCCAGGAAGAATCTCCACGGCACCGTGCAGATCGGCAGGCCCAGATCGGCTCGGTCCATCCGAAGAGACCAGGACATTGCCGCCCGGAAATTGTCCAGGTCGCGGACCATTGCCGGCATGAGCGCGGCTCCGCCCGGACCACGAATCTGCGCGGCGAGTTTCTCGGCATCGCGAGCAAAGAACTCGGCGTGTCGGCGCGAAGTGTCCTCGAGATCGAATTCGGCTTCCAGGCGGTCTCGCGCGTACTCGTGGATGGTCTCGAGCATCGAGAACCGAGATCCTTCTGGGAACTCCACTCGACGGACGAGACTCTTGTCGATCAGCGACGCCAAGACTTCGAGGGCGGTCACGCCTAGGTCCGTCATGGGATTGCATACCTCCTCGATGGCGGCCACGGTGGCGCCTCCGGCGAACACGGCAAGCCGGGCAAAGACGGTGCGCTCCTCCGGCTGAAGGAGTTCGTAACTCCATTCGATCGTCCGCCGGAGCGTGCGCTGACGCTCCGGGGCGTGGCGAGACCCCGTTCCAAGCGTCGAAAGTCGGCGATCCAAGCGCGCCAGCAGTTCGCCGGGTGCGAGAAGTCGCACCTGCGCCGCAGCCAGTTCGATGGCCAGGGGCAACCCGTCGAGCCGGGTACAGATCGCAGCAACGGCCTGGGCGTTGTCTTTGGTGAGCTCAAAGGACGGCTGGACCGCCCGAGCTCGATCAAGGAACAGTTCCACGGATTCGTTGCCCGCGAGAGAACCGACATCTTCAGGCCATGGCACTTCCAGTGGGGGGACCGGAAAGTCCTGCTCACCTGGAAGGTCGAGGCGGACCCGGCTGGTGACGAGCACGGTGGTTTTCGGGGCAGTCTCCAGGACGGCTCGAGCGATGTCGGACGCGTCGATCACCTGCTCGAAGTTGTCCAGGATGAGCAGGGAGGTCCGACCTTGAAAGTGCTCCTTCAGGGTTTCCCAGGGACCGCGGCCGGGTCGCTCCTTCAGATCCAGCGAGAGGGTGATCGCCGAGGGCACCAGGCGCGCATCCCGGATCGCCGAGAGATCGACGAAGAAGACCCCGTCCGGGAACCGCTCCATCATCTGGCTGGCTGCCTGAATCGCCAGACGGGTCTTGCCGCTTCCTCCGGGTCCCGTCAGCGTGACAAGCCGCCTTCGACCCAGAACGTCCCCGATCTGGCCAAGCTCGCGCTCTCGTCCAACGAAGGTTGTGAGCTGCACAGGCAGGTTCGAGGGAATCTCGAGGGTCTTGAGGGGAGGGAACTTGGCCTCGAGCCCATCGATCACGATCTGGTGGACGCTCCGTGGCTCGTCGAAGTCCTTCAGGCGGTGCTTCCCCAGATCCCGAAGCGTCACCCCCCCTGGAACAGCGTCGGCTACCAGGACCCTTGTCGCATCCGACAAGAGGACCTGCCCGCCGTGGCCCGCGGCTGCGATCCGGGCCGCGCGGTTCACGTCGATGCCCAAGTAGTCTCGGCCCAGGAGCCGCCCTTCGCCGGTGTGCATCCCCATGCGGACGCGCAGCGGCTCTCCGTGCGACCACGGATGGGCCGCCAGCGCCCGTTGAGCTGCAACGGCGCAGGCCATCGCGTCTGGTGCGGATCGGAAAACCACAAAGAACGAATCACCTTCCGTTCGCACCTCATGTCCGCCGTACGCTGCGATCGCCTCACGCATGAGCCGCTGATGGTCGCTTTGGACCTGGCGATATCCCTCGCCGAGGTCGTGAAGCAGCTTGGTAGACCCTTCGATATCGGTGAACAGGAACGTGACCGTCCCCGTGGGCGGCTTGCTCATTCCTGCTTCTCTCGCAGCATGTAGTGAGCAGCCTCTTCCAGATCCATGGACTTGCCCTCGTTCCAGAGGCGATCAATGGTCGCCTCATCGAGGGTGGTCGCGGCCTCCGCTCGAAAGTCGGGGATGAGTAAGAGCGCGGTGGGAGGCCTTCCTCCGAGTTGTTCGGACACCTTCTCCGCGAACCCGGCGAGGCGCATGGCCCGTTCGTGATCTCCGCGAGCCGTCGCCACAGCCGCGAACTGGAGGGCGACCGCGCCCGAGTTCGTCAGGCCCCCAACCATCTGATAAACCTCGAAGGACTGTCGTAGGTAAGCCTCCGCTTCATCGACTCGCCCCTGCATTCGGTACAGGCTGCTGATCCGGGCCCGGGTCTCGTTGGACCACAACAACGCTCCGGCAGCTTCGAACCGCTCGAGGGATTCCTCCAACCATCTGAGGCCCTCGTCGTACTCGCCTCGTGTGATATGAGTGCCTCCTCTGAGGCCCGTCAGTTCCGCAAGAAGCGCTTCATCGGTGACAAATTCGCTGAGAGCAAGTGCCTTCTCGATCGTCCGAAGCGCATTGTCCGGGTCCTCCTGCGCCACAAAGGAGTACGCGAGGTACATGAGCGCCTGCATCCGTTCCGTTTCGTCGCCCACCTCTTCGAAGATCGAAAGGGCCTCCTCGTATCGGTCTTGGGTCCCGCGATAATCCGTCTGCCAGTAGAGGAGAGATCCGAGAGCCATGACCCCGCTGGCACGGATCCGGTCCCTAGCCTTCGCGGAGGGTAGTGCCAGGAGCGATTCCAGCGATTCGACGGCCTCCCTCAAGTGTCCTGTCTCGACAAAGACCCTCCACAGCGCCGCGGCGATCCGAAGCCCGAACTGAGCCTGGTCCATTCGGAGGGACCACGACAGGGCAGCGCGAAAATTGTCGATGTCCCGGACCACTGCCTCGACGATGTCGGCGGTCGCTCCCCGAACTGTCGGTCCGCGCTCCTCCGCCAGAGTGGCGAAGTAACCGGCGTGTCGCCGTTCTGTGTCGTCGAGATCGAACTCGGCCTCGAGGCGTTCCCTCGCGTAATCCCGGATGGTTTCCAACATCGTGAACCGGGATCCTTCAGGGAACTCCATGCGGCGGAGGAGGCTCTTGCCGATCAGGGACGCAAGGCCTTCAAGTGTCTCCACACCAAGGTCTGTTGCTGGATTGCAAACGGCCTCAATCGATTCGAATGTGCCGCCCCCCGCAAAAACGCCGAGTCGCGCAAAGAGCCTTCGGTCCGCGGGTTCCAAGAGCTCGTAGCTCCATTCGATGGTGCTCCGGAGGGTTCGCTGGCGTTCGGGCACGTTTCGAGAACCCGTGCTGAGTCCGGACAGGCGCTGTTGCAGTCGTTGGAGCAGCTCGGACGGCGACAGCAGGCGAGTTTGCGCCGCGGCCAGCTCGATCGCCAGCGGCAGTCCGTCGAGTCGGGCGCAGACCTCTGCGATCGACCGGGCGTTCTGATCGCTGATTTCGAACGACGGCCGCACGGCCCGGGCCCGATGAACGAACAGCTCCACCGCCTCGTTCTGTGAAATGGCGCCGACGTCTCCGTTCAGTTCGGGAACGTCGAGCGGTGGGACGGGGAATTCATGCTCTCCGGGTAAGTCAAGGTGCACCCTGCTTGTAACCAGCAGGTTGGTCGAAGGCGACTCCTCTAACACCACTCGAGCGACGCCTGATGCTTCGGTTACCTGCTCGAAGTTGTCGAGAATCAGAAGGGCAACGCGATTCCTGAGGTACTCGGTGACCGATTCCAATGCACCCCGATCCGGAAGCTGTTTCAGGCCTAGGGCGGTGACCATCGCCGAGGGCACCAGTGCCGGGTCCCGGGTGGGGGAGAGATCCACGAAGTAGACACCGTCGGGGAAGCGCTCCGTTATGCGGGTTGCCGCCTCTATCGCGAGCCGCGTCTTCCCGGTCCCGCCCGGGCCGGTGAGCGTGACCAGGCGGCTTCGCTCGAGCAGCTCACTCACCTGGTGCACCTCGCGCTTCCGGCCGATGAACGACGTTAGCTGCACCGGCAGCCGTGTCGGCATGTCTCGGGTCTTGAGCGGAGGGAATTCCCTCTCGAGGCCTTCGATTTCGAGCTGGTAGATGTGCTGCGGGTCGTCGAAGTCCTTCAGACGATGCTGCCCCAGGTCGCGCAACGTGAGCCCGTCGGTGAGTCCGTCACCGACCAAAACCCTTGCCGCGTCGGAGAGCAGCACCTGCCCTCCGTGCCCGGCAGCGGCGATCCGAGCAGCGCGGTGGACGTCGAGACCCACGTAGTCGTCACCGGCCAGGCGTCCTTCGCCTGTGTGCATGCCCATCCGGACCCGAATCGGGCCGTCCGCAGGCCACTCACGGTCAGCCAGCACCCGCTGAGCTGTCGCCGCCGCTCGAACCGCATCGCCGGGGGAGCGGAACACCGCGAAGAAGGCGTCGCCTTCTGTACGGATGTCGATGCCATCGTGGGCGCGAATGGCGTTTCGAAGGATCGCGTTGTGCTCTTCCAGGACGTGCGGCCACCGAGATCCGAGCGTTCGAGCGAGGTTCGTCGACCCTTCGATGTCGGTGAAGAGAAAGGTCACGATCCCGGTCGGCAGGTCCATGATCACTCGAAGGATATTCGGCCCGGCTCAGCCGGCCAGCGCGCGGACGGTTTCGATGGTGTCTGCCTCCTCGGGACGCTTGTCTGGCCGATATCCCTTGATCCGGGCGAACCGGAGCGCCAGGCCAGCGGGATACCGGGTGCTCCGCTGGAGCCCATCGAAGGCCACCTCCACCACGATCTCCGGTTGAACGTAGACCGTGTAGCTGTCGCGATGTGTTTCGAGCTCGAGCAGTCGCTCGGTCTGCCATGTCAGCATCTGATCGGTCATTCCCTTGAAGGTCTTCCCGAGCATGACGAACTGACCCGACGCGGGATCCTGTGCGCCCAGATGTAGGTTGCTCAGCCACTTGTGACGGCGGCCGTGCCCCCACTCTGCGGCCAGGATCACCAGGTCGAGCGTCTTGGCGCGCTTCACTTTCAGCCAGCTCGCACCGCGCCGTCCCGCTTCGTACGGTGCGTCGAGCGCCTTCACCATCACGCCCTCGTGCCCCTGTTGGAGCGCCCGGTCGAAGAAAGGCTCCGCCTCGGTCGGATCGTGCGGGACGATTCGCGGAATCAACACTTCGTCCGGCACCGCGGCGCGCAGCGCCTCGAACCGCTCGGTCGTCGGTCGGTCGATCAGATCCTCTCCATTGAGATGAAGGCAGTCGAAGAAGAACGCGGAGAGCCGGACTTTCGCCAGCTGTTGCTCCGGCACTTGTGTTCCGAACCGGCTCATCGTGTCCTGAAAGGGATGGGGCCGGCCATCGCCGTGAAGCGCGATCGCCTCTCCGTCCAACACGATCGACTCGACCGGCAGCGCCGCGACGGCCTGGACGACTTCGGGAACGCGATCCGTCATGTCGGCGAGGTTCCGGGTGAACGCCCGCACCTCGCCGCCGAGCCGATGAACCTGGACGCGGGCGCCGTCGAACTTCCACTCGACCGCGGCGGCTCGGGTTCGGGAGAGCGCATCCTGGAGACTATCGGCGGAGTGCGCCAGCATCGGCTGGATCGGTCGCAGGACGGTCAGGCGGAACCGAGCCAGTCCCTGTGCCCCTTTCGCGACGGCCGCTTCGGCCACGGGGCCGAGATCGCCGGCCAGCATCGCGGCTCTTCGGACATCCGAGCCGGGAAGGCCGGCCGCCCTGGCGACCGCTTCGACCATCACGCCTTCCAACGCGCCCTGCCTGAGCTCACCGAGCAGAAGTCCGGTCAGGAATTTGCGTTCGTCGTCGGTGGCTCGCCCGAACATCCCATGCAGCTGCTGGCGCCTCGCGGCTTGCGATCCTGTCCCGGTGGTCGCCTGTACGCGCCGCAGCGTGGCATCGACCTCGAGCAATTCGAGCGTCGGCGTCCGGGCCGGTGGCGGAAGGTCGCGGAGAGACGCCCACCCGATGCCGATCGATCCCTGGGGAAGCTCGCCAGCCAGATAAGCGACTGCGATGGGAACTTCCTCCGGGCGGAGCTGGCGAAGGCAGTCCGCCAGCCGCTCGATCTTGGCCAGCCGGGATCGGGTGGAGGCAACCCCAGCGGACGTATCGGCGATCTCCTGAAGCAGCACGTAGTGATTGTGCGAGACCGCAGCAACCACCAAGGTAATTCCTACCTAATTGATAGAATTAATCCAGCGGCGCGGACGTCAACGAATCAATCCCAGAGCCGGCCGTCGGGGGATCATGGCCGAAACTTCCACGACAACCGGATTCACGCGCGAAGCGCTCGCCGAAATCGTCTCGAAGAAGGGCGCCGGTCCTTCCCTGCAGGCGGGGGGCGCAACAGCTTGGTCCCCGGATGGCCAGCGCGTCGCTGTCGACGGCGTTCGGACTTTAGCGTTCGAACAGTTCGAGGCCATGCCGATGCCTTCGCCGGAAACTGAGGAATGGCGCTACACGGACCTTCGGGATCTGGATCTCACCCCCTTCATTCCGTACGCAGAGGAGCCGTCCGCCGCCAACCTCGACGACGTCCGGCCGGAGATTCTCGGGGCAGCGGGGGCGGTAGGGGAGCGATCCGGGCTGGCCATCCAACACAACTCGTCGGTCATTACGGCCCACCTCGACCCGGCCGAAGCGTCGAAGGGCGTCCTTTTTCAGTCGGTAGACGAAGCACTTCGCCAGCACAGTTCCGGCCTCGAGTCCCACCTTCACAAGGCAGTGGCTCCGTGGAGGAGCAAGTTCTCCGCGCTCCACGCAGCCTTTCGCACGGGCGGCACCTTCGTCCACGTTCCCGATGGCGTGCACGTCGAGCTGCCGTTGCAAACGCTCACATACGTGGACCGTGACCGCCTCGCGGTGTTTCCCCACACGATCATCGTGTTGGGCGAGGGCGCCGAGCTGACCTTCATCGATCGATACGTCTCTCGTGACTTGGAAGGCGTGCTTTCGGACGCAGCCGTGGAGCTCTATCTCGGAACTGGGTCGAAGCTCCGATACGTCTCACTCCAGGACTGGGGGCGCGGCGTGACCCACCTTTCTGTCCAGAACGCCGTCATCGCACCCGACGCGGAGCTGCGCTCTCTGGTTGTGGCGTTCGGCGGGAGCCTTTCCCGCACGGAAGTCGAAAGCGTGATGCAGGGCGACGGCGGATCGAGCGAGATGCTCGGTCTCTACTTCGCCGACGAGGATCAGCACTTCGATTTCCGGTCGATCCAGAACCATCTGGGTTCACGAACGGCGAGCGATCTGCTGTACAAGGGGGCCCTCAAGGGGCGGTCTCGGGCGGTCTATACCGGCACAGTCATCATCCAGCGGGATGCTCACAAGTGCGACGCGTACCAGACGAACCGGAACATCCTGCTCTCCGAAACGGCAAAGGCACACACGGTGCCGAACCTGGAGATCCTGACCAACGATCCAGTGCGGTGTGGACACGCCGCCAGCGTCGGACCCGTCGACGAGGACACGATGTTCTACATCCAGAGCCGGGGAATCCCGTACGAGGAGGCGGAACGGCTGGTGGTGTTCGGATTCTTCCAGGAAGTGCTCGACCGGGTGACGCTGCCGGAGGTGCGACAGGGGCTCGAGCAGGCCATCGCGGACGAGCTCGAGAAGAAAGACGACGAGGCCGGCCATGCTGCGTGAGGTGGGCAAGACCACGGAGATCCCGGAAGGGGAGGCGCGGCGATTCGTTGTCGATCGAATTGAGATCGCCGTTGCCAACATCGGGGGCGAGTTTCTCGCGGTGGACGACATTTGTTCCCACGCGGAGGCGTCGCTTTCCGAGGGAGAAGTGGACGTTGACGACGAGACCATCGAGTGCCCACGACACGGCTCGACGTTCGACCTTCGAAGCGGCCGGCCCACCGTCCTCCCGGCGACGGTTCCGGTGGCGACGTTTCCAGTGAAGGTGGAAGCCGACACCATACTGATCGAGTTGGAGGACAGATAAGTGGCACAGAAAGCCGAAGCGATGGAAGCAACGGGCACCGCGACGCTGGAGATCAGAGACCTCCACGTTCAGGTCGAGGGTAAGCAGATCCTGAAGGGGATCGACCTGACCGTCCGGCAGGGTGAGGTTCACGCGCTCATGGGCCCAAACGGGTCCGGCAAGTCGACCCTGGCCAACGTCCTGATGGGCCGGCCGGGATACGAAATCACCGGCGGACGGATCCTGTTCAAGGGCCAGGACGTCACCGGACTGAGGCCCGACCAGCGGGCGCAGATGGGGCTGTTCCTGGCTTTCCAGTATCCGACCGAGATCCCTGGCGTGTCGGTGGTGAACTTCCTTCGCTCCGCCTACAACTCGGTGAAGGGCGAGCAGACATCCGCGCTGGCCTTTCGCAAGCGCCTCAAGGAGAAGATGAACCTCCTGGGCATCGAAGATCAGATGGTCAACCGGTACGTGAACCAGGGCTTCTCAGGCGGGGAGAAGAAGAAGAACGAGATTCTCCAACTCGCCGTTCTGGAGCCCGAGATCGCAGTCCTGGACGAGACCGATTCGGGGCTCGACATCGACTCGCTGAAGGCCGTGGCGAGTGGTGTGCAGCAGCTGATCGGTCCAAGCCTCGGAGTGCTCCTCATCACCCACTACCAGCGGATTCTCAACTACATCACTCCTGACAAGATCCACGTGCTCATGGATGGCCGGATCGTTCTGTCCGGCGGGCCGGAGCTGGCTCACGAGCTCGAGCAGAAGGGCTACGAAGGTCTCCGCAAGGAGCTTGGCATCGAGACGGCGCCGGTGGCAGGCTAGTGCTCAGCGGGAGGCTTTAGGTCATGGCGAAGGTCATCGAGCAGTCGCGGGCGCTGGACGTCGAACGAATCAAAGCCGATTTCCCCATCCTCCAGCAGGACTTCCATGGCAAGCGGCTGGTCTACCTGGACAGCGCGGCGACCACCCAGAAGCCCCGTCAGGTGCTCGATGCCGAGCGGGAGTTCTACGAGCGATACAACGCGAACGTCCACCGCGCCGTGTACGAGCTCGCCGAGGAGGCCACGGCTCGATACGAAGCCGCGCGCGGGACGCTGGCCCGGTTCGTCGGCGCGCCGGACCCCTCGTGCATCGTGTTCAACCGAGGGACCACCGAGTCGATCAACCTGGTGGCGCATGGGTGGGGGCGGAAGGTGCTTCGAGAAGGCGACCAGGTGCTTCTGTCGGAGATCGAGCATCACTCCAACATCGTCCCCTGGCAGTTCGCAGCACACGCTACCGGGGCGACGCTGAAATTCATCCCCCTCGGCGAAGAAGGAGAGCTCGATCTCTCCGGTCTGGACGGGCTCATCACGGATAGAACGAAGATCGTCTCCGTTACCGGGAACTCGAACGTTCTCGGGACGATGCCGCCCCTGAAGCAGCTCGCCGAGGCGGCGCACGCCGTTGGCGCCGTGATCGTCGTGGATGGGGCCCAGCTCGTCCCGCACCGTCCGGTCAACGTCGCCGAGCTCGACATCGACTTCCTGACCATCTCAGGACACAAGATGCTCGGTCCGACCGCGTCCGGAGGTCTGTACGGACGACTGGAGCTGCTCGAGGAGATGAACCCGTTCTTCGGCGGCGGAGAGATGATTTTGGACGTCCTGCCGGACCGCTCGACGTTCAAGGAACCGCCGTGGAAGTTTGAGGCGGGGACCATGAACATCGCTCAGGAGATCGGTTTGGTCGCGGCCATCGAATACCTGGAGCGGATCGGGATGGACGCGGTCAGAGAGCATGAGCACGAGCTCGCCTCGTACGCCATCAAGCGGTTGACAGAAGCCGGTGCCGAGGTCTTCGGCCCCACCGACACGGCGAACCGCGGAGGCGCCGTGTCGTTCTGGTTCAAGGAGATTCACCCACACGACCTCGCCCAGGTCCTGGGTCAGGAAGGGGTGTGCATTCGGGCGGGGCATCACTGCGCGCAGCCGCTCATGCGGATCCTCGAGGTTCCGGCGACGAACCGCGCCTCGTTCTACGTCTACAACACGCTTGCGGACGTCGACGCCCTCATGAAGGGACTGGAGAAGGCGGAAAGGATCTTCGGTGCTTGACGACCTCTACAAGGAGGTCATCCTCGACCACTACAAGAACCCCCGGAACAAGCGAGACCTTCCGGGCGCCGAGCTCACGTGCCACAAGAACAATCCGCTGTGCGGCGATGAGATCACCGTTCACGCGCACCTCGACGACGGCCGCGTCGCCGACGTGACGTTCGAGGGCCAGGGATGTTCGATCAGCCAGGCCAGCGCTTCGATGATGACCGAAGCGGTGAAGGGGAAGACCGTCGACGAGGCGGCGTTCCTGACCGAAGAGTTCCGAAGCATGATGCAGGGCGGCTCCGACCCGGACGAAGAGGAATTCGGCGACCTGATCGCGCTCAAGGGCGTGGTGAAGTACCCGGTACGCATCAAGTGCGCCGTTCTGGCCTGGGATGTGTTTCAGGAAGCACTTTCAGAAGCGGGAACTTCTTCGGCTACTTCGCCGCACCGCGTCTGAGCCGCAGCAACAGCTGCGCGGCCACCGCCAAAAGGAGGATCGCGAAGAGGATTCTCGATAGCCGCGCCGGAAGCACCGTTGAGAGCTGAGACGCCCCGAACGCCGACACGATTCCGAGCGCGCCGACCACCGCGGCCACCGGGAGGTTTGCGTTTCTTGCTCGAACGTTGCTGAGAGTCCCGATCAGGCCGGTCGGGATGATGACGAGGAGCGACGTCCCCTTGGCAACCGGGTCCGGCAGGGAGAACAGCAGGACCAGCGCGGGCACGATGACGATTCCGCCCCCAACTCCGAGCAACCCCGCCACTGCTCCGGACAACACGCCGATGCCGACCAGCCCCATCACGGCGCCTGGATCGATCGCTCCCCGGCCCATTGCCTGTGTGACCGGAAGGAACAGCCGCGCTGCGGCCAGAACCAGAAACGCCGCGAACAGAGCTCTCAGCCAGTTCTCGGGAACGACACGGAGGGCTGTCGTTCCGACCACCGTCCCCGCCGCGGCGCCCACGATCAGCAGGGCGCCGGCCGTCCAGTCGACCGCGTCAGCCAGGGCGTACCCGGCGACGCCGGCCACGGCGATGGGGACGATGGCGGCGAGCGAAGTTCCATGCGCAAGCCGCTGATTCATCCGCATGAGCAGAACGAGTCCCGGGACGATCAGGATTCCGCCACCCACTCCAAACAGTCCCGAGAGAAACCCCGCAAGCAGTCCGACCCCCGCAGCGCCGATGAGGTCTCGGCGGCGGGAGCGGGGCCTCACTCCGCGAAGGCTCTGAGGTTCTGGAGAATAAGTTCCGCGAGCGCGTCGTCGCCGGCCGTCTGGAGTTCACCTTCGGCCAGGTAGTACTCGTACGACGCCCTCCTGCCGGCAACCAGCGCGAACGCGTAGGCCCGCCCGCGAATGATCGCGTCGGGGACCTTGTCTGATGGAGGGCTCTCCCTCGGCGCCAGTCCGTAGTGCCACGACCCGCCACCGACAGAGTGCAGGTCGACCTTGACGCTTTTGCCCCGAATGGTGTGGCCCGCCAAGCCCAACGCCCACGGGATCAGGCGAATGGCGAAGTCGTTCACGCAGAAGATCGGAGCGTGCTCCAGACGCGGCGGATTCCCTCCCCCCGCCAGGATGTCCTCGCCGTGAAGCCACCATTCGACCACCCGCTCCTGGACCAGGTAGGGAACGCCGATTCGGCCCGCGACCCAATCGACCTTCCGTTGGGACCAGTCCTCTTCTGAAAGCTTGCCTGCGCGCGCCAGGAACAGGTCCGCCGCCTGCCCCCATTCCCGAACCACGACTCGAAACGGCTCGTTCGCCCGCTTTCGCACCGAGTAGTCGTTGAACGCGTTGACCGAGAACGGCTCGCCGTTCAGCGTCTTCGTGTACTCCTCCAGCTCGGACGGAGTTTCGCCGGCGATCACCGCGGCCGCCGCCACGTCGGTCGCGGCGAGGTGGGCAACGATGTCGCGGTTCCTCCATCCCTCGGCCGGGCTTTCGTGTTCCCACGTGTCCGGCGGGGTGTACTGAATGGTGCGCCCCAGGCCTTCTCGCTCGGCGCGAGCGGTTCCCAGCAGCCAGGTCCGGTCGAGCGGGCTCATCGAAGGGCAGGTTCGGCGATTCGCACGGGGTCACCGGGGCGAATAGCCCCTGGGGAAACCACCCGCGCGTACATGCCGCGGCGGCCCGATAGCTGTCGCATCAGCCCTGGGCGGACATCCTCCATGCGCCGGCACGGCGTGCACTCCTTGGTGATCTCGACTTCCGCGTCGCCGATGGCGAGCGTGGTGCCGGGGCGAAGTTGCATGACACCGACGCCTCTCAGGGTCAGGTTCTCCCGGATGTCGCCGGGGGCGAGACTCAACGCCTCCAGCGCTTCGGCGTCGGCCAGCAGCAGCTGCCGGATGGACTGCGGTTCGAAGTGGTCATCGCCGGCCAGGCCGCCCTCTTCGAGCAGGGCGTCATGGACCGGTTCCATGGGCGTTCCGCGGCCATGGCAACGTTGAATCGACACGACGGACCCGTTCATCGGCGCAGATTGTAGCCTGGGCCTCGTGCGGGTCCTCGTGGCGCCGGACAAGTTCAAGGGAACGTTGACGGCGCCGGAGGCCGCCGAGGCCATCGCGACTGGGTGGCGCCGCGGCGATCCGTCTTCCGAAATCGAGATCATTCCCATGGCCGATGGTGGCGAGGGAACGCTCGAAGCGTTGGTATCAGGCGTGGGCGGCGAGCGGTTTCGCGAGCGCGTCGCCGGTCCGCTGGACGAACCCGTCGACGCGGAGTTCGCGGTCGTGCGCGCGCCGGAGGGGCCGACCGGCGTGGTGGAAATGGCCAGAGCGTCGGGTCTCGAACTCCTCCCGACCGCCCGACGGGATCCGAGGCGGACGACAACGAGAGGAACCGGCGAGCTCATTCTGGCTGCGTGTCGTCGGGGGGCTCGGCGAGTACTGGTCTGCATTGGGGGAAGCGCCACCAACGATGCCGGGGCCGGCATGGCACAGGCGCTGGGGGTGCGCCTGCTGGACCGAGAGGGAAGGCAGCTTCGCTCGGGCGGCGCCGCGCTGCTCGAGCTGTCTCGCATCGACGTCACACGCATCGATCCGCTGGTTCGCGACGTCGAGTTCGTCGCCGCGACGGACGTGGATAATCCGCTGGTCGGTCCGCGCGGAGCATCGGCGGTGTACGGCCCCCAGAAAGGGGCATCGCCGGAAGACGTTCATCTGCTTGACGAAGCGCTGCGGCATTTCGCCGCGGTGGTCTATCGGGATCTCGGTGTCGACATTCGGGACATGCCGGGAGCGGGAGCGGCCGGGGGTCTCGGTGGCGGCCTGGTCGCATTTCTCGGCGCGCGGCTGAGGTCCGGCGTCGACGTGGTGATGGAGGCGGTTCGGCTGAAGGAGCGGATGCAGGG
This sequence comes from Actinomycetota bacterium, assembly GCA_036259835.1. Lineage (GTDB taxonomy): Bacteria > Actinomycetota > UBA4738 > UBA4738 > UBA4738 > JALYGK01. Next base: position 49,341 of record DATABA010000031.1, on the reverse strand, counting down.
CATCGCTCTCGTCATCACCGGGGAAGGCGCATTCGACGAGCAGTCTCTGCGTGGCAAGGCGCCGGCCGGAGTCCTCCGCATGGCTGAAGAGTTGCGCATACCGGCCATGGTGTTGTGCGGGGAGCAGCGCGTCGATCGGCCCGGGACGAAGATCTGGTCGCTCGCCGAGCGTTTCGGCCGTGAAGCCGCCCGCGAACGCGCTCGCCAGCTGCTGGCCGAGCTGGCGGCCGAGGCTGCGAGGGAGACTCGAATGGAGCGGGTCGGTGGCCAAGGCGGTTGATCGCTTCCTGGCGGAAGCCGAAGCAGCAGGCTTGACCGCGGAGGTGAGGCGGTTCCCCGCGGGGACCAGAACCGCGCCCGATGCGGCCAGAGCGGTGGGGTGTGATGTCGGACAGATCGTGAAGTCACTTGTGTTCGTCGCCGACGGAACGCCGTTCATCGCGCTCACCTCGGGGGCGAACCGTGCCGACCCAGCGCGACTGGCCGAGGTCCTGCGGGTGCGGGAGGTGCGGAGGGCGACGCCGGAGGAGGCCCGTGAGGCGACGGGGTTCGCCATCGGCGGCACCCCGCCATTCGGACACCCGCGCCGCCTGCGAATCCTCATGGACTCCGACCTGCCGAGGTATGAGGTCCTGTGGGCGGCTGCCGGCGCTCCGGACGCGGTGTTCCCGATCACCCCCCAAGACCTCCTGGCGGCGACCAACGCCGAGATCGCGGACTTCAAAGAGCCGGCCTGAAGGGCAGAAGCGGAGGCGCAGGAATCCGAGGAAGGCCGGTCCACGGCCGGTATACTTGAGCAGGTAATTCTCTTGTTATTGAGGAGTCGGAATGGTTGCGCTTTCGCAAACGGCGGCAGGCAAGGTGAGAGAGCTGTTGGAGCAGGAGGGCCGCTCGGACATTGCCCTCCGCGTAGCGGTGCAACCCGGCGGGTGCTCCGGATTGCGGTACGCGATGTACCTGGATGATCAGGTTTCCGAAGGCGACATCACGGCCGAGCACCACGGGGTCAAGGTCGTCGTGGATCGGATGAGCGTCCCGTACCTCAGCGAGGCGAAGATCGACTTCGTCGACTCGCTGGAGGCCTCGGGCTTCACGATCGACAACCCGATGGCCCAGGGAAGCTGCGCCTGCGGCCATTCGTTCCACTAAGACACAGCAGGTTCGGTCCGGCGGCCCGCGTCTTCCGGCCGCATCACTAACAGCGCGGGCGACCAGAACCGAAGCAGTACAGTAAGGAATCCAAGCCGAGGGCAGCCTTCGGTACGGCACCTTCAGGGAGCAAATGGCCGCGAAGAGCGTTGTAGAGAAAGACCGGGTCGTCGTGAGGTTCGCCGGCGACTCCGGCGACGGTATGCAGCTGACGGGAGACCGGTTCACCAGCGCAACCGCGGTACTGGGCAACGACCTCGCCACGCTTCCCGACTTCCCGGCGGAAATTCGAGCTCCGGCGGGCACCCTTCCCGGTGTCTCGGCGTTTCAGATCCACTTTGCGTCTCGCGACATCCTCACGCCCGGCGACGAGCCGAACGTGCTGGTGGCGATGAACCCGGCCGCACTGAAGGCGAACATCAAGGACCTGGAGAAGGGCGGCGTGATCATCGCCAACGAGGACGCGTTCCTGGAGCGAAACCTGGAGAAGGCCGGATACACGTCCAACCCGCTCGACGATGGGTCACTCGATGCCTACCAGGTCTTCCGCGTTCCGATGACCTCGATCACGCTTCGGGCGACCGAAGGGATGGAGATCACCAAGAAGGAGGCGGAGCGGGCCAAGAACTTCTTCGCTCTGGGCCTCGTCTCCTGGATGTACGGACGCCCGACCGACGTCACCTTCCGCTGGATCGAGAAGAAGTTCCAAAAGAAGCCCGCGATCATGGAGGGAAACCTCGCGGCGTTTCGAGCCGGATACAACTTCGGTGAGACCACCGAGCTATTCGCCCACACCTACGAGATCAAGCCGGCCACCGTCACGCCGGGGGTGTATCGAAACGTCTCGGGGAACACTGCACTCTCGTGGGGATTGATCGCCGCCAGCGTCAAGAGCGGTCTTCCGATCTTTTACGCCAGCTATCCGATCACGCCCGCGTCGGAGCTTCTGCATGAGCTGTCGCGGCACAAGAACTTCGGCGTGCGGACGCTCCAGGCCGAGGACGAGATCGCCGCGGCTGGGGCAGCGGTCGGTGCGGCGTTCGGCGGTCAGATCGGCGTGACCGGAACGAGCGGGCCGGGACTCGACCTGAAGCAGGAAACGATCGGGCTGGCCGTCGCGCTGGAGCTTCCCATGGTGATCGTCGACATTCAGCGGGCCGGACCGTCCACCGGAATGCCGACCAAGACCGAAGCGGCCGATCTTCTCGCCGCCGTGTGGGGCCGTCACGGCGAGTCGCCCATTCCGGTTGTCGCGTCGTACACGCCGGCACAGTGCTTCGACGCGGCCATCGAGGCCGTCCGCATCGCCGTGAAGTACCGGACCCCCGTGATCCTGCTATCCGACACGTTTCTCGGGAACTCGAGCGAGCCGTGGCGCCTTCCCGACACCGCCACCCTGCCGGAGATCGAGCCGCGATTCGCCACGCAACCGAACCACGACGACGGGTTCATGCCGTACCTCCGGGACGAGAACCTCAGCCGCCCCTGGGCCGTGCCGGGCACACCAGGGCTGGTCCACCGCATCGGCGGGTTGGAAAAGGAAGACGTCACCGGCGACATTTCCTACGACGCGGCCAACCACGAACGCATGACGCATCTCCGCGCCGCCAAGGTGGCGAAGATCGCCGACGACATCCCGCTGCTGGAAGTGGACGACCCCGATGGTGATGCTCAGCTGTTGGTCTTGGGCTGGGGTTCGAGCTACGGCAGCATCAAGGCCGCGGTGCGGCGAGTGCGAGAGGCCGGTCGAAAGGTCGCGTCCGCACACCTCACCCACCTCAATCCACTTCCGAAGAACATCGGCGACGTGCTTCGGAACTATGCGAGGGTCCTCGTCCCGGAGATGAACACCGGTCAGCTGTTGAAGATCATTCGCGCCGAGTTCCTGGTGGACGCGGAGGGCTATTCAAAGGTCCAGGGACAGCCGTTCCAGACGGCCGAGATCGAACACGAAATTTTGAGGAGACTCTGATCATGGCGAGCGACGGCAACGGACACGCTCAGGGGAACGGTGGGGGAGCCGTCAAAACGTTCACCAAGAAGGACTTCGCCAGCGATCAGGAAGTCCGGTGGTGTCCGGGCTGCGGCGACTACGCCATTCTTTCCGCGGTCCAGGGCTTCATGCCGGAGCTTGGGATTCCGCCTCATCAGCTGGTGTTCGTCACGGGAATCGGGTGCTCGGGCCGGTTCGTGTACTACATGGACACGTACGGGGTGCACGGGATCCACGGTCGCGCCCCCGCCATTGCTACGGGACTTGCCACGGCCCGGCCCGACCTTTCCGTTTGGATCGTTACCGGAGACGGCGACGCGCTCTCCATTGGCGGGAACCATCTGATCCATGCCCTCCGCCGAAACATCAATGTCAAGATCCTGATGTTCAACAACCAGATCTACGGGTTGACGAAGGGGCAATACTCGCCGACGAGCGAGGAAGGGAAGGTCACCAAGTCGACACCCTTCGGGTCGCTCGATCACCCGTTCAATCCGATCGCGCTGGCACTCGGGGCCGAAGCGACGTTCGTAGCGCGATCACTGGATGTTGACCGGCAACACCTCACCGACGTCCTCCGACAGGCCGCTCGGCACGAGGGGACGGCCTTCGTCGAGATCTACCAGAACTGCAACGTCTTCAACGACGACGCGTTCATCGCGCTGACCGGGAAGGACACGAAGGCCGAGAACCAGATTCGGCTGGAGCACGGAAAACCGGTCATCTTCGGCCGAAACGGTGAGAAGTGTGTGGCGGTCGAGTACGACGGGACGCTTCGCGTGGCGGAGACCAGTGAGGTCCCCCAGGAGCTGATCTACGTCCACGACGCGCACGCCGAGAATCCCTCGTTGGCGTTCGCCCTCGCCCACCTGTCTCGTGGACCGGCCGAGCCCACGGCCATCGGGGTGTTCCGCGACGTCTCTCGTCCCGTGTACGGCGAGCTGATGGATCGCCAGATCGAGATGGCCACGGCGAAGCTCGGCGCTGGTGAGATCGACAAGTTGCTGCACTCGGGCGACACCTGGGTCGTCAAGTAACGCCGCTGAACCTCTCCATCCGCGCTCTGTACGGGTTGCTCGCCGCGCTCGTCTTCACGACCGCGGCCTGCACCTCGAATGGTGGTGAATTGCGCGGTGGTCCTACTCCGGCATCTCGCCCGCCGGAACCGTCGGCTGACAAGAAGGTCGCACCGTTCTCGAAACTCGTCGACGTCGGTGGGCACCGTCTCCACATCCGGTGCTCCGGAGAGGGCACACCGACCGTTGTGTTGATCCACGGTTTCAGGGGGAGCCTTCGGACATGGGCCCCCGTGCAGGCGCCGGTCGACCGGTTCACGAGGGTCTGCTCCTACAGCCGAGCTGGCTTGGGGAGAAGTGAACCGCGGGCCCATCCCCCTTCGCGCGTCGATGGAGCGGATCTCGCGGTTGAGCTTCGCACGCTCCTTCGCCGAAGTGGTGTTCCTGGCCCGTACGTGCCGGTAGGTCATTCGTTCGGCGGGGCCATTGCCCAGCTCTTCGCCGACCGGTACGGCTCCGAGGTGAGCGGCGTCGTGCTGGTGGATCCCGTACCGGCCACGTTCCTGAGCGTTCCTCGTTCGCGTCTGTATCGAATCGCGGGCAAGGCCAGGGTCGAGCGCTTCCTCACGCGCGGAGCACGCGAGGGTGGCACGGTGGTCGATATCGAACGTCTCGGAAAGCAACTGCTCGCGGCGGGTGGACTGAGCGAGCTGCCGCTGGTTCTGGTGACCCGCGGCCTCACGCCTGCCGACTCAACCCCGGCCTTCGAGCAGCTGTGGACCGAGCTCCAACGGCAGGAGGCGCGGCTTTCGCCCAACGCCGTTCACGTCATCGCAGCACGGTCAGGGCACGGCATCCAGCGAGATCAGCCGAAACTGGTCATTCGAGCCATCCGTCAGGTCGTGACGGCCACGAGGCTCGGAACCTCGCTGCCGCCCTGCCCTCGACTGTTTCTCGGTCGCGGCGCCGAATGCGCGCCGTGACCGCTACCGGTCTTCCTCGCTCGGCCGTTCCGCCCCAAACTCCCGCGGCTGACCCAAGCGTGGCTGGCCGGGTCGTGTTTCTCCGCCCGTACCCCACGCGGGCTGCGTAGAGGGAGTCTCCGTCTCCGTCTCCGTCCGAGGCTGGTCCGGCATCTCATCTTCAGAAACCCGACCTTCAGCAAGGGCCTCCTCGGAGGCCCGACCGGTCGGCAGATCTTCCTCTGGACCGCCGCCGATCGGCGTCTCTGTCCGTGGGGCGGTGACCAACCGTCCCCGCAGGAACGAGAACCAGTAGACGCTGGCAGCCACGATCCCGCCGGCGAGCGGACCGGCCAGGTAAATCCAGAAGTCCTTCCATTCCCAGATCAACAATGCAGGGCCGAAGGAGCGGGCCGGGTTCATGCTGGCTCCGGTGAGGAAGCCGCCCACCAGGATGTCGAACGTCAGGACGAGGCCTATCGGGAGACCGGCGATCGACTTGAAGACACCCCGGTCGTCGACCGCGACGGCAAATACCGTGAACACGAGAAAGAACGTGAGTGCCGCCTCGAGCAGCAACGCGTTCGCCGGCGTGACGCCGAACTGGCGGCTGAGCGCGGTCGCGCCGAGGCTCGTTGGATCGTGACGCCACAGCCGCTCAGGAATAGCCAGTCTGAGCAGACCGGCACCCGCGGCGGCGCCCACCAGCTGGGCCACGATGTAGAACAGGGCGCGGAGCGTCTCGATCTTTCCGGACACCCAAACGCTGATTGTCACTGCCGGGTTGAAGTGCCCTCCGGAAATGTGGCCCAGCGCCGAGACCATGACGGCCAATACCAGGCCATGGGCCAGCGCGATGCCGATCAAGCCGGCGATGTCGGGTCTGAAGCCGAGAAGCGCGGCCGACCCCGCTCCAATGAACACCAGGCTGAAGGTCCCGAAGAACTCGGCGGTGAGCTGTTCTCTGATCGTCTTCACGTCGTCCCCTTTCTTCCAAAGCTCTGCGCAGCCGTCGTGGCCCTGCGTAGTCTGCCTCAGGCTGCCGGATCCGCGCAGGTCGCTGGTTAGAATCGGGGCCGCGTGAAGATCCTGCTCATTTCCTCGGACCCCAAGGTGCGGGACGCCATGGCCGCCATCATGCGAAGCGTGAAACGATCCACCGGCGAAGAACCCGAGTTCCTGGAGGCAAGGGACGGAATTCGCGGAATCGCCCTGGCATGGCGGCACGTCCCCGATGTGGTCGTGGCCGACGAAATCGCCTCTCGCGCCGGAGCGTTCGCTGTGGCCCGAGACCTGAAGAACGCGGATCCCCAGTTCCCCGGGCGAGTGATCATCTTCCTGGACCGGCGACACGACGAATGGCTGGCGAGGTGGTCAGGGGCAGACGCGTGGTTCGTGAAGCCGGTGAACCCATTCGAGATCGCCGACACGGTGGCCGGGTTCGTCGGTGACGACAAGAGGGAGGCGGTTTGAAGATCAAGGTGTTCCACAAGGAGTGCGGCCGGGACGTCCTGGTTCAACAGATCCTGCAGACCCAGGGTCACTGCCCATGGGATGGGCTGCCGTTCAACAGCGACTACACCGCGATCCTGGCGGAGGCGCTGGAGACGGCGGAGAACGCCGGCAACGTCCTGGAAAACGCCCTCGAGAAAATTTCCGACATGGAACCGGCCATGACATTCGACCGGGAATCGCTCATCGCCCCGCTCGAGGCGCATCTCGATCGGCTGAAGGACAATCGGAAGAAGCAACGGCGAGGCATTTTTCGGTGATGACGGCTGGCAAGCCAGAGGCCCATCGCGAAGTGCCCATCAACTACTACACGGTCCGCTTGAACCAGGGCGCGTCCGGGTGGGATGTGCAGATCCTTCGACCTAGTGGCGCCGTGGCCTTTACTCGATCCTGTTCGAGCGAAGCCGAAGCCAGGACGTTCGCTTCGACGGTCGAGCAGCACATCTACTGGCTGTCCCCGGCGAAGTTCGAGGAGTACTACCGGCTTCACGAGGTCGATACCTAGGGATGGGCTTCAACCCGATGCAACCCGGGAAGATCAAGGCCGGAGATGTCCTGCTTTTCCTGTTCGGGCTGGCGATGATCGCGGCCGCGCTGGTCTGGGTTCTTCGCTGACCCGGTCTGGTTCCGAGAGCGTCTAGGTCCTCTCCAGCACCATGGCCATGCCCATCCCGCCGGAGATGCACAGCGTGGCGAGCCCGAGCGAGTAGCCCTTCTCGCGCATTTCGTAGGCGGTGGTGAGGACGATCCGGGCGCCGGTCATTCCGATCGGATGACCCAAAGCGATGGCCCCGCCGTTCGGATTGAGGCGGTCGTGGTCCAGCTTCAGCTCGCGATCGCAGGCAAGGACCTGAGCGGCGAACGCTTCGTTGAGCTCGACGACCTCGAAGTCCTGTATCGACAGACCGGTCTTCTCCAGGACCTTCTGGGTGGCTGGAACGACGCCGATGCCCATGTACGCGGGATCCACGCCGACGCTGGCGTAGGCGACGATTCGGGCCAACGGTTGGCGACCCTCGGCCTTCGCCCGGTCCTCCGACATGACGATGAGCGCTGCGGCGCCGTCGGTGATACCGGATGAATTGCCCGCCGTGATGGTTCCCGATTCGGGGTCGAACACCGGCTTCAGCTTCTTCAGGCCTTCCATGGACGTGTCGCCCCGAGGATGCTCGTCACGCTCCACGACGATGCTGCCCTTTCGACCGGGCGCCTCGACGGGAACGATCTCCTTGGCCCTGCGGTCGGCGGTGGCCTCGGCCTTCTGTTGTGACCGGAGCGCGAACTCATCCTGCTCTTCGCGAGGGATCTCGTACCGCCGGGCAAGGTTCTCCGCGGTTTCGCCCATGATCAGGCCACAGAGTGGGTCGAGGAAGCCGTCTCGCTGCATCCCGTCGTAGACGGTGGCGTTGCCCATCCGGTATCCGAACCGCATACGGTCGAGGAGGAAGGGGGTTCGGGTCATGTTCTCCTGCCCGCCCGCCACGACAACTTCGGCGTTGCCGAGCATCACCTGTTCCGCAGCCACCTGGATGGCCTTCATCCCCGAGCCGCACGCCATGTTCACCGTGAACGCGGGGGTTTCCTCGCCGAGGCCGGACCGGAAGGCCACTTGACGCGCCGGATTCGGCCCGTTTCCGGCTTGGCGGGCGTGGCCGAAGACGAGCTCGTCTACTTCAGAGACCAGAACGCCGGCTCGTTCCAGAGCGGCCGTGGTCGCCCTGATTCCGAGATCGACCGCGGGGAGCTCGGAAAAGGAGCCGAGGAAGCGCCCCACGGGAGTCCGAGCTCCTTCGACGATAACTGCGCGCTTCACCAATCGATTATAGGAACGGAGGTCGCTACCAGGCTCTGAGCTGGTTCGGAGCGGGGTGGGTGGGGTGGTCGCCTCAGGCCACGTGGCGGATCAGCCGTCGCCGCTGCTGCTCCGTGGTGCCTCCCCATACGCCGTAGCGCTCGCCGTTCTTGAGCGCCCACGCCAGGCAGAGCTCCTTCACAGGGCAGACGGAGCAATACGAGAGGGCGAGCCCCGCTTCCTCCTCCGTGGTCGGGAAGAAGACCTCCGCGTCCAGGCCGTAGCAGGCCGCGCGTTCCTGCCAGTAGTCGGGTGGGCTGACGTCCTTCGGAAGGGTCTTCAGGTCGATGTCCGGGCTCGGCACGCCGGTCATCCTAAGCGCTTGTTCGCCAAAAGACCAGGGGCTCCCTGCGCCGTCCTGTTCCACGATCCCCCCTTGCACATTCGCCGTGAGTGAGTACCGCTTCGAGCAGGCCGTGATTGAGAAGGGCCATCCTGCCAATTTCTCGGCTCGGCGTCCATACCTCAAAGTGACGAAATCGGGTTTTTTGGCGCCCCGAGCGCATAAGGACCGCGGGAAGCGGGAAGTTAGACCTCGCCGGTGGCGGGAGTCCGGCGCCGGCGGCTTGACTCTGCGCCCCGCAAGGGAGCGGGAATGGTCCAGTACCGAATAGCTGCCCGGACGGAAGACTCGGTCCTCCTCCAGCTGAGCGGGGAGCTGGCTCATCATTTTCGAGCCGAACAATTGCGCCGTGCCCTGGAAGACCATTTCGTGGATGATGGCGTCAAGGTGATTCGGGTCGACCTGTCTCCAGTCACGTTCATGGACAGCTACGGCGTTGCCACACTGGTTTCGCTGCTCAAGGAATCGCAGGAGCGTGGCAAGAGGTTCTTGGTCGAGGGGGCGAAGGGTCAAGTGGCGGAGAAGCTCGGCGTCACCGGAGTGCTGAAGGTGCTTCAGAGAGGGGCCTGAAGCGCACCCGACCGGCGCCCCGCTGGCTGGGATCACGATTCTGGATCTCACCCGGCTCTTGCCTGGCGGCTACTGCACGTTGCTCCTGGCCGATCTCGGAGCCGACGTGATCAAGGTCGAGGAGCCCGCCAGGGGCGACTACATCCGGTGGACTCCTCCGTTGGTGGAGGGGGAGAGCGCCGCCCACCGGGCGCTGAACAGAGGGAAGCGCTCCATAACCCTGAACCTCAAGAACCCAGACGGTGTTTCGCTGCTGCGGAAGCTCGCCTCACGCGCCGACGTCCTGGTCGAGAGCTTCCGCCCCGGAGTGATGGCGCGTCTCGGTGTGGGATACGAAGCGTTGTCCGAGGCGAACCCGCAGCTCGTGTACTGCGCCATTACCGGGTACGGGCAGGACGGGCCGTACCGCGACCTGGTGGGACACGACATCAACTACCTGGGATACGGCGGGGTCCTTTCGATGACCGGCGCGCCGGGCGGGCCACCTGTCGTCCCTGGAGTTCAGGTGGGAGACCTCGGCGGAGGAGGGATGCTCGCGGCGGTGGGGATCCTGGCCGCCTTGCTGGACCGACCCAGGAGCAGACAGGGACGCTTCATTGACACGTCAATGCTCGACGGAGTCGTTTCGTGGCTATCGATCCATGCGGGCGAATACCTGGCAACGGGAATGGCGCCCGAACGAGGAATGGCGTCTCTAACCGGGGGCTACGCGTGTTATCGGGTCTACCGAGCAGGCGACGGCGGCTATCTCACCGTGGGCGCGCTCGAACCGCAGTTCTGGGAAGCATTGTGCAACAGGCTCAGGTGTCCGGAGCTGATCCCCGACCAGTACGCCGCGCCTGAGCGCCAAGCGGAAATGGGAGACCGCCTGCAGGAGATCTTCGCCACGCGTAATCGCGCCGAGTGGCTGGATGAATTTCGCGACGTGCCGTCATGCGTCGGACCGGTGAATGACCTCGGAGAGGCGCTCGCGGATCCTCAGGTGCGGCACCGGGGGATGGTTGCCGAGATCGACGGCCAACCCGTCGGACCAGGTCCTCCGCTGAAGATGTCGGGGCTACCGCAAACCGCCCTCAAGCCCGCACCGAGGCTCGGCGAACACACCGGCGATGTCCTGGCAGCGCTCGGCGTGGACGGCGCCGGTATGGATGCTCTGCGTGCCGACGGCACCGTCTGAGCCGGATGGACGTTCCAAGAGTGCTGGTCGTGACGAACGATTTCCCGCCGCGCGTTGGTGGGGTGCAGCAGTATGTGTGGAACCTGGTCCGCCACCTTCCACACGACCGTGTCGCGGTCCTCGCTCCGAACTGGGCGGGATGGCGGGAACACGATGAAGGGCAGCCCTTCGCCGTTCACCGCTGGCCGTCCTCGTTCGTCTCGCCCTCGTCCGATCTTGCCCGGCGTGTTCGGTCGCTGGTTCGGGAGCATCGGGCGGACGTCGTCCTGTTCGGACACGGGTTCCCCCTCCCGCTGATCGGTCCGAATCTCGCCTCTCGGGGCCTTCCGTACGCCGTGCTGACGCATGGGGTGGAAGCGTGGGTCGCGCGAGTCCCGGCGCTGTCCGCGGCGCTTCGAAAGGCGCTTCACCACGCGCGAGCGGTCACAGCTGTGAGCCGGTACACCGCCCGAGCTATCAGAACTGCTGTGCCCGCTCATGTTCCCTTGAGCGTTCTGTATCCCGGCGTGGATGTGGACCGGTTCGCTCCTTCGGTGGATGGGACGCCGGTACGCGACGGCTGGGGGCTCGACGCGAGTCCCATGATCGTGTGCGTGTCCCGGCTCGTGCCCCGAAAAGGGCAGGACATCCTCATCCGCTCGATGGAGTTCATTCGCAGGCTCGTTCCCGAGGCGGTTCTCGTTCTGGCGGGGGGCGGTCCATACCGCCCGAAGCTCGAGGCAGAGGCCGCCCGTGCCCCGTCCGGCTCCGTCGTCTTCGTCGGAGAGGTCAGCGACGAAGACGCTCCGCAGTACTACGCGGCGGCCGACGTCTTCGCCATGCCGTGCCGATCCAGGTGGGGCGGTCTGGAAGTGGAGGGCTTCGGGATCGTCTTCCTGGAGGCTGCGGCGACGGGCAAGGCTGTGGTTGCGGGGCGGTCGGGAGGAGCCGACGAAGCCGTTGCCGACGAGGAAACAGGACTCCTCGTGGAGGGCCGCGAACCGAAAGCCGTGGCGCTCGCCATTGCCCAGCTGCTAAGCGACCGGGAAGCCGCCAATCGGATGGGCTCCGCAGGCCGGGCGCGGGCGGAGAACGAGTTCACCTGGCCGATCGCGGCCGAGAAGCTGAGCGCGATCCTCACCCAAGCCGCGCGGTGAGCGCCTGATGGATTACGGGCGACCTTCCACTCCCGCCGAACCGTATGCGCCTGAAGTCTCCGTTCACGACCGAGGCTGGGTTCCCGGACCGCCGGAAGACGTCTATCGGATTGTCGAAAGCCTTCCCACGTATCCGTCGTGGTGGAGCGACATCCGGATAGATGAACGTGAGACCGAACGACACGTCACGCTGACGCTTCCCGCGCTGGGTCGGGTGAAGGCTTCCGTCGCAGGGAAGCGCCCAGGAGTCGGGGTGATCATCCAGATGGCCGGCGACGTGGATGGAGTGCTGGAGTGGTTCCTGGAACCCTCCAAGGAAGGAACCGTCGTCAACGGCCTTCTGAGGCTCGCCACTCGTCCGCGTCGGTGGAATCGGCGCGAGCGAGCCTACCGGTCGGCGATTCGAAACGGCCTCGTGGCGCTCAGGACCGTGTTCGAGGACCGGGCCACCGCTCGAGCACGCCGGGAAGCTCCTTGAGGTGCTCGATAACGCCGTCGGGAACGACCTCGGGGTTCTCTTCCTGCCTGAACTGTCGGGTCTGCACCCCTCGCATTCCGACTGCACGCGCGCCGCTTATGTCGTCAAGCAGCCGGTCACCAACGAACACGGTTTCTGCCGGATCTGACTCCAGCCGCTCCAAGGCGGTCTGAAAGATTCGAGGATCCGGCTTTCGATATCCGATCTCGCTCGAGAAAACGGTGGCTTCGAGGAACCGAGCGAGGCCGAGTCGATCGAGATCCTGCCTGACGAGCGCCGGACGCAGCGAGAGGTTCGACACGAGTCCCATTCGGTATCCGCGAGCGTGAAGGTCCTCGAGTGTTGACATCACGTCCGGTGTAACAGTGAGCGAATTCGAGTATGCCGAGTGATCGAGGTGCACGATGTGCTCGAGAACGTCGTCCGGGAGGTCGAATCCGATCGTCGCGAACGAATCGCGAAGCAGCTGGGCCTGGTCCAGCTCTTGCAACCTTCGCTCCTCGTAGGACTGCTCCACCAGGCGATCAACGCCGCCGGCGACTCGCTCCACCAGATCCAATAGCTCAGGAACCTCCATGTACGCGACCGCCTCGATGCGAGCTCTGATCTGTTCGTACGCCGCGTGAAGCGCTTCCTGAGTTCGTTGGAAATCCACGAGCGTGTGGCCGAAATCGAAGAGAATCCCTCGAACCGGGCCGTCGCTGGGAGTCACGACGGCGGATGCTACCCTCCTCGGCGTGCGGGTGACCGCGATCTCGGACCTTCACGGAGCGGTCGAGCACATCCAGCCAATCGCCCGCGAGTGCGACGTCCTGCTCGTTCTGGGCGATCTCATCAACGTTCTCGACTACCGCACGATGGACGGGATCCTGGTCGAGGTCTTCGGGCGCGAACCGGTGGCGAAAGCGGCCGACCTGCGATCCAGAGGGAAATTCGACGAGGCTAGAGCGGCGATTCGGCGGAGCACCGCGCCGGACTTCGATTTCCGGGCCCGATTCCTGGAGTTGGCGCGACGGCAATACGAGCAGGTCTTCGAGGCGCTTCCCGACCGCACCTACGTGACGTTCGGGAACGTGGACGTTCCCGATGTTTTGCGCGCGTCGCTGCCCGAGCGCGTGCGATTCGTTGATGGCGAGAGCGTGCGGGTCGGCGACACCACTTTCGGGTTCGTCGGGGGCGGCGTGCAAACGCCCCTTGGCATCCCGGGAGAAGTGTCGGACGCGGAATACGAGGCGAAGTTCGAACAAGTCGGCCGGGTTGACGTGATCTGCACCCACATGCCGCCCAGGATTCCCTGGTACACCTACGACGTCGTTGCCAGGAAGTTCGAGCCCGGATCGGTCGCCCTGATCGCGTACGCGCAGCAGCACCGGCCGAGGTATGCGTTGTTCGGGCACGTTCATCAGCCGCTTGTCAATCGAGGCATGATCCACGGGACAGAGTTCGTGAACGTCGGCCACTTCCAGGCAACGGGCCGGGGTTTCACGATCGAGGTGGCCGACTAGGTCGACGGAAGGGAGTGTCCATGGCCGAGCAGACCGAAGGCGACATCGACATCAACGCCACGGCGGAGGAGGTCCTCGAGGTCATCACGGACTTCGAGTCGTATCCCGACTGGGCGCAGGGAGTGAAGAAGGTGGAGGTGAAGAAGACCGATTCACAGGGCCGCCCGAGCGAGGTCTTCATGGAAGTCGGACAGATGGGCTTCAACGCCAGCTACACCCTGACCTACAAGTACAAGGCGAAGAACGGCGGGTTGTCGTGGACGTCAAAGGACGCATCCGGCGCCGTAAAGAGCCTCAAGGGCGAATACGAGCTCGAGGAGACCGACGACGGGACTCATGTGACGTACCGGATGACCGTCGAGGCGGGCGTGAAGCTGCCGGGGATGGTTCGAAAGCAGGCGGAGCGAATGATCGTCGGCACGGCCCTCGGCGGCCTGAAGAAGCGGGTGGAGGGCCGCTAAGCAGCCGAGAAACCGGCTCCCTCACCCTTTTCAGTAGGCTCTTTGGTCGTGCGGATCCTCCTGTTCACCGGCAAGGGCGGGGTCGGCAAGACCACCGTTGCCGCGTCCACCGCAGTCCGGGCCGCGATGTCGGGCAAACGAACCATCGTCATCAGCACGGACCCCGCCCACTCGCTGGCCGACTCATTCGACATCCCGCTCTCGTCGAGCGCCCAGGAGATCGCGCCGAACCTCTGGGCCGAGCAGATCGACGCCCAGGATCGGCTGGAGGCGAACTGGCGGGAGATTCAGGAGTTCGTGATCTCCTGGCTGAATTGGGCGGGCGTCGACGCGATCGAAGCGGAGGAGCTCTCGGTCATTCCCGGGCTGGACGAGATCTTCAGCCTGATCGACGTCAAGCAGCACGTGGATTCAGGGAAGTACGACCTCCTGGTGATCGATTGCGCGCCCACGGCGGAAACGCTTCGGCTGCTCTCGCTCCCGGAGATCATGAACTGGTACATCGAGCGAATCTTTCCGGTCGAACGCCGCATCGTGAAGACCGTTCGCCCGCTGCTCACGCGCATCACCACCATGCCCATCGCCGAAGACCGCATCTACGCTGCGGTTGAACGACTGCATCGCAACCTGGACGGCGTGCGGCAGCTTCTGACGAACGATCGGATGTCGTCGGTTCGCCTGGTGGTGAACCCCGAGAAGATGGTCATCGCCGAAGCGCGACGGACCTACACGTACCTCTCGCTGTTCGGCTATCGAACAGACGCGGTGGTGGTGAACAGGATCATTCCGGCCGAGGTGTCGGACCCCTACTTCGGCAAGTGGAAGGAGATCCAGGCCGAACACCTGTCCATGATCATGGAGTCCTTCGAGCCGGTTCCGATCCTGAAGGCGCGGTTGTTCGACCGCGAAATGGTGGGACTCGATCTTCTGGCCGACATGGCGGGAGAGGTCTACGGCGACACCGACCCGACCTCCATCCTGCACCGCGATGAACCGATGCGCGTCAGGCGGAGAGGCAGCTCGTACGTTCTCTCCTTGCGGTTGCCGTTCGTCGAACGGTCGGACTTGGACGTGTTCCGCAAGGCCGACGAGCTGTACATCAGCGTCGGGTCGTACAAGAGAAACATGATCCTGCCGCAGACGCTGCAGCGGTTGGAGGTGCAGGAAGCGAACTTCGAGGACGGCCGACTGGACGTTCGGTTCGCGAAGCCCTCCGCTCGGGAGGCACCGGTCGACGCCGGTTCTCAAGCGAGGAGATGACATGGCGGAAACAAAGGGGAATTCACAGCGATCACGGCGGTCCTCCACACGATCATCGAGCCGGCGCGCCGAGAAGATCACGATCAACTCAGGACCGGATCCAAGCGAGCCCTCGCTGGAAGCGGATCTCTCGGCGCTGGCCGATGGAGCCCACGAGATGCAGCAGCCGATCTGTTCCGTGGCGCTCTGTCCGATCTGCCTGGTCGTCACTGCGGTGGGAGAGGCTCGCCCCGACCTCGTGCAGCACCTGTTGGGGGCAAGCCGCGAAGTGCTGCTGGCGGTTCGTTCGCTCATCGACGCGCGGCTGGAGGGGACGGCCAAGCCGTCGAAGCTCGAGCGGATCAAGGTGGAGTGATGGCCGACCTCGACCGCGACTATCTGCGCAAGCTAGCCGAGTGGAGCTCGAACGGCGCGCCGGTCTCGAGCCTCTACCTCGACGTCGACGGACGCCGATTTCCGCGTCGCGAGAACTACATGGTGAGAGCGGAAGCGCTCTGCACGCAGCTGAAGGACCAGGCCGCTGGGGACAAGGAGGCCAAGCGCTCGGTGAAAGGCGACGTCGACCGGTTCATCGACTTCCTCAACGGCCTGGATCGAGGCAATAACCGAGGCGTCGCATTGTTCTCGTCGTCAGAGGCCGGGATGTGGGAGAAGGTCCTGGTGCCCCGTTCCGTCCAGGACCGAGCGGTGATCGCCGACCACCCGTACGTCCTGCCGCTGGAAGCCATGGTGGAGACGTACGAGTCGTTCTGCACGGTGATCGTCGACCGGGAGAAGGCACGGGTGTTTCTGGCGAAGATGGGAAGGATCGAAGAAGCGACCGACGTGTTCGATGACGTTCCCGGGCAGCACGACCAGGGCGGATGGTCGCAGGCGCGGTTTCAGCGACATATCGAGGAGCTGGTGGAACGGCACCTCAAGCACGTTGGGGACGTCCTCCTTCGTTACTTCAAGCGCCGAAACTTCGATCATCTGATCCTCGCCGGTCCCGAGGAGATCGTTCCGGCGTTCGAGGAGGGCCTCCACGACTACCTGAAGCGCCGGGTGGTGGCCCGAACGACGCTTCCGATGCATGCCAACGCCGATGACGTGCTGCAGAAATCACTCCAGGTCGAGGAAGAGCTGGAAGGGCAGCGGGAGAGGGCCACCCTGGAGAGGCTCGAAGCTGAGGCGGCGGCCGGTCGCTTGGGCGTCATTGGGCTCGGGCACGCACTCAAGGCGCTGAACGAAGGACGAGTCGACACTCTGGTGGTCCCGTTCGGGCGATCGGAAAAAGGGTTGAAGTGTCCGCGGTGCGAGTGGCTCGCCGTCACGGGAAAGACATGCCCTCGCTGTGGTGCGGAGTTCGAGGACGTCCCCGACGTGATGGAGTCGGCTGTGGAGGCTGCCATCAAACAGAGCTCTCGTGTCCAAACGCTCGACCGAACCGACACCGGCAAGGAGGACGTCGGCGCGCTCCTTCGGTACTGAGCGGGTTCTCCCAACGGCTGTCGTGAATCAGTAGTCCCTGGCATCGTCGTTCGGTACTCTCGGCGCCTATGCCGGCTCGACTTGCTGTTGGCGTCGACGCGGGTGGGACCAAGGTGAGGGGTCTTCTGGTCGATACGACCGAAGGAACGATCCTCGACCGGCGGACCGTCGCCACGCCCGCGGAGGATTCGGCTGCATCGGTGCGCGCGATCGTCGCCGTGGCGCGGGAGCTCATGGCCGACCAGGTACTGGCAATCGGGGTGGGAGCGGCCGGCATGGTGGATCGGAAGGGCGTCATGCGGTTCGCGCCGAACGTGGCGTGGCGCGATGTTCCGATCCGACACGAGGTGGCTGCCGCGACCGGACTTCCAACCGTCGTCGACAACGACGCGAACGCAGCGGCATGGGGCGAGTTCAGGTATGGAGCCGGCCTGGAATTCAACGACATGCTGCTGGTGACGGTGGGGACTGGGATCGGGGGCGGAATCGTTTCGGACGGGAAGCTCGTTCGGGGCGCCCACGGGTTTGCCGGCGAGATCGGCCACATCATCGTCGAACCGAACGGGCCTCGTTGCGGGTGCGGGAACTTGGGGTGCTGGGAACAGGTTGCGTCGGGCCGGGCCCTGGACCGCCTGGGCCGGGAGGCGGCGCAGCGCCAGCCCGAGAGCACGCTGGCTCGGATGGCCAGCGGGGACTCACAGAATGTGACCGGGCGGCTGGTCTCCGAGGCGGCTCAGTACGGTGACCCGGTGGCTATTCGCGTGTTGGCGGACGTGGGCCGGCGCCTCGGGGAGGGGATCGCGGGATTGGTCAACGTCCTCGATCCCGAAGTGGTCGTGGTGGGGGGCGGAGTGGCCGACGTGGGAGACGCTCTTCTGGATCCGGCAAGGCAAGCCTTCCTCGAGGCCGTGGAAGCCCCCCAGCATCGCCCGGGAGTCCCCATCGTTCGGGCAAAGTTGGGGAACGATGCCGGAGCGGTCGGTGCCGCAGACCTCGCGGTTTTGCAGGCAGAAGAGCACGGCGCGCACCCGAAAGGAGAGGCGTTCACCGGATGAGCGAGCGAAGACCGAAGGTCGGCGTGGTTTTGCCGATGTTCTCGGGCGATCCGGCGAAGGTCATCTCCGCCGCGCAGGCGTCCGAACAGCTCGGCTACGACGGGGCTTTTGTCTTCGACCATTTCTTCCCCCCGGGAGCGAGCCCGGATCGGCCCGCTCTGGAGGCGTTCACCACCCTCGCCGCTGTGGCGGCAAGCACCGAACGCGTGCGACTCGGGACCCTTGTCACCCGCGCCGTTCTCCGACCGCCTGGGCTCCTGGCGAAGATGGCTTCGACCATCGACTTGATGAGCGATGGCCGGATGGTGCTGGGCATCGGAACGGGTGACCCGATCGACCGTCCAGAGCATGACACGTTCGGCTTCCCGAACCTCGGGGTGAAAGAGAGACGGGCGCACCTCGCCGAGACGGTTTCTGCTGTGAAGGCGCTCTTCTCGGGAAACGTCTTCGAGGGCGGCGACCACGTCCCGAGGTTGGACGGGCCTCTGCTCCCGCCTCCGGTTCAGCAGGGAGGTCCGCCCGTATGGATCGGAGCACAGGCCGACGAAGTCGTTCGCATGGCGGGACGGATCGCCGACGGGTGGAACGGATGGGGTCTCCTCCCGGACGCGTTTCGAACGAAGTCGCAGGTTCTCGCGGAGGAGGCCGCTGCCGCCGGTCGTCGAGCGGAGGCGACCTGGGCCGGAATCGTTCTCGTCGGTGAGGACAAGACCGACGTCGACCGCCTCCTCGAGTCGCGAAAGCAGAAGGGGTTGACGGACGAGCTGGCGTGGGCCGGGCCAGCTGAGGACTTTGCCGAGCATCTCCGTGATCTCGCCGACGCGGGCGCCGAGTGGGTCATCATCGTGCTGGCCGGGCCTGCCGGCCGTCGGGAGCTCATCGCAGAGCGCGTCCTTCCCACGCTCGTCTAGCTTGCATCGGCTGAGGCGGGAGGTACGAACAGCGATCTTTGACGCGCCGTTTTCGCCCACGTAAGCTCGTTCGGCTGCCCGCGAATGCCCCCCGCTCACACGAAAGAGGCTCACGAATGACGCGACGCGTGGTGATCATGGGCGCGGCTGGCCGCGACTTCCACAACTTCAACGTGGCGTATCGCGACGACCCTGAAACCGAAGTCGTTGCGTTCACGGCGACGCAGATCCCATTTATCGAGAACCGCCGCTACCCTCCGGAGTTGGCCGGGTCGCGGTATCCGGACGGGATTCCCATTCACCTCGAGGATTTGCTGTCTCGGCTCGTCAAAGACCTCCGGGTGGACCAGGTCGTCTTCGCCTATTCGGACGTTTCGCACGAGTACGTGATGCACCAGGCCAGTGTGGCCATGGCCGCCGGCGCTTCGTTCATCATTCTCGGACCAAACGAAACGATGCTCGACGCATCCGTCCCTGTCGTCGCGGTGTGCGCCGTGCGAACCGGCTCGGGGAAGAGCCAGACCACACGGCACGTGGTTCGAACCCTGAAGGAGCACGGGAAGACGCCAGTCGTCGTTCGTCATCCGATGCCGTACGGCGACATCGTGAAGCAGCGTGTCCAGCGATTTCAGACGTTCGACGACCTGGACGAGGCCAACGTCACCATCGAGGAGCGCGAGGAGTACGAGCCGCACCTGCGAAACAACACCGTCGTTTTCGCCGGCGTCGACTACGGCGAAATCCTCGAGCAGGCCCAGAAGGAATGCGACGTCCTGGTGTGGGACGGAGGCAACAACGACTACCCGTTCTACCGGCCGAACGTCCACATCGTCGTGGCGGACCCCCTGAGAGCCGGACACGAGCTCTCGTATCACCCGGGCGAGACCAATTTCCGAATGGCCGACGTCATCGTCATCAACAAGGTGGATTCGGCAGCCGAAGATGAAGTGCAGGAGGTGATGTACTCCGCCGGCGCGGTCAATCCCGATGCCCTGATCATCAAGGCGCGCAGTCCGGTTCGAGTGGACGAGGAAGGGGGGAAGATCGCCGGGAAGCGGGTGCTGGTCATCGAGGACGGACCGACGCTGACCCACGGCGACATGCTCTACGGGGCCGGCGTGGTGGCGGCCCGGCAGAACGGCGCCGCCGAGGTGGTGGACCCGCGCCAATGGGCCGTCGGGACGCTGAAGGACGTGTACGCCAAGTACGAGGTCGGCCCTGTGCTCCCGGCGATGGGCTATTCCACTGAGCAGCTCCACGAGCTCGAGACCATGATCAATTCCACTCCGGTCGACGTGGTCCTGGTGGCCAGTCCGATCGACCTTCGCCATCTGATCCGGATCGACAAGCCCGCGGTGAGGGTCACCTACGAGCTGGAAGAGACGGAGGGGTCGCCGACTATGGCCGACGCTCTCCGGGCGGTCCTGTCGTAGGAACTCGCGTGGAGCGAGTGGTCGTCGGGCTCGGCGGGAACGCGCTTCTCCCGAAGGGAGCCGAGGAAACTGCGGAGACCATGCGGCGCTCGGCGCGTTTCTCCGCCGAGGTCATCGCCGACATCGCTCAGCAGGGATGGGAAGTGGTCGTCACCCACGGCAACGGGCCGCAGGTCGGCCGGATCCTCCTTCAGAACGAAGTGGCGAGCCACGTCGTCGCGCCCATGCCTCTGGACATTTGCGGTGCGGAAAGCCAGGGGCAGATCGGGTACTTGCTTCAGACCTCGATCGGCGACGTGTTCTACGAACGCGGCATGGATCGCCCGGTCGTGACCGTCCTCACGTTGACGCGCGTGCCGAAGAACGACCCAGCTTTCAGCGAGCCCACCAAGCCCATCGGGCCCTACTATTCGGAAGACGAAGCGGCACGGCTGGCCCGCGATCGCGGCTACCAGGTCGCGCCGGCGCCCGGGGGAGAAGGATGGCGTCGTGTCGTCCCCTCGCCCCATCCGTATTCGATCGTGGAAGCTCCAGTCATCAGGCAGCTGGTCGCCGACGGCGTGATCGTGATCTCGGCCGGTGGTGGGGGAGTCCCGGTGATCGAGGAGGGACCGCGGTTGGAAGGCGTGGAAGCGGTGGTCGACAAGGATCTCGCGGCGTGCATCCTGGCCAAGGACGTCGAGGCCGACGCCCTGTTGATCCTGACCGACGTTGAAGGGGTATTCGAGGACTTCGGCACCCCGGAGCAGCATCTCCTGTCCAGGATCACCCCCGAGGAGGCACGCCGCCGGCTCGAAGCCGGGGAGTTCCAAGCGGGATCCATGCAGCCGAAGGTCGAAGCGGCGGTCCAGTTCGTCGAGGGCGGGGGAAAGCGGGCCATCATCACGTCCCTGGAGCGGGGGCCTGTCGCCCTGAGCGGCGGCGCCGGCACGCAGGTGGCGTATTGACCGTCCCGTCGGTTGGCATTCTGGATTAGCAACATGCGCGTTCGCGCCCTGGTGTGGAACGTGCACGGGTTCCGGTCCGGAGTCGGCGCCGTTGCGAGCGTCATCGCGAGGGAGCGACCGGACCTGGTCTTGCTTCAAGAATCGCGTTCGCGGCGACGAGTACGGCGTCTGGCCAAGCGTCTGCGAATGGAATGGGTCTCCAGCCACCGAATGTTCAACCGCGTGCGCAACGCGGTTCTGTACTCGCGGGAATGGAGGCTGGTCTCGGTGAAGGTTCAGGACTTCCCGAGACTCGGCCGAACCTATCGTCGCGGTTTCATTGCCGCCGAGCTCCGACGGCTCGGTGCGCCGCTCACCGCGGTCGCCACCCATCTGGGCCTTGCTCCCCGCGAACGAGTCCACCATGCCCGCGTTCTCACGGATTACCTGGCCGGGGTGAAGGGACCATTGGTCGTCGGTGTCGACGTGAACGAAGGCCCGGACGGCACAGCGGCGCGGTGGATTTCGGAGCGGCTGTTCGACGCGTTCGCCACTGCAGGTGATGGCGATGGGTTGACCTTCCCAGCCAAGACGCCGAGCGCTCGGATCGACTACCTCTTCGCCCGCGACGTAACGCAGGTCACGGCGTCCTGGGTTTCGGCAGCGCCAAACGTGCGGACGGCCTCTGACCACCTGCCTGTCGTGGCCGAGCTGGAGCTCCCCGAGACGTAAGGGATCGGCGTCGGCCCATGTGGGTCAATTGCCGAGACCGAGCTCAGCCTCGGTTCTGAGCGCTTCCTGAGGAAGCCACCACAGGACGAGACCGGAAACCGCGCAGACGGCGCCGCCCACGACCATGGTCGCCGGTGCTCCCCATATCTCCGCGAGGAGCCCGGCGAGTAACGATCCCGCGGGGTAGGTCGTTCCAAACGCCAACAGCCATGCGCTGATCGCCCGGCCGCGCATGGCTTCGTCCACGTGCAGCTGGATGTCGCTGTTGGTGCCCGAAACAACGATGAGAAAGGCCGAACCGAACAGCACCAGGAGGCCCGCACCGGCCCAGAACACGGAGATGGACGCGAAGAGAATCAAAGTCACCCCGAGCGCGACCAGAGCTCCGGCGATGAGCCTCGGGGTTACGTGCCCACGGCGGCCAAGGGCCAGCGCCCCGAGGACGCTTCCCACGCCCATCGCCGCCGCCAGCGTTCCGTAGCCAGCCGCTCCCCGGCCGAAAACGTCGGCGGCGAAGATCGGAAGGAGCGCGGTGACGGGGGAACCGAAGAACGACATCACCGCGATGACCACAATCATGGCTCGGATCCGCCGGTGTCGCCATGTGTAGTCGAAGCCTCCGACCAGCAGATCTCGGACGGTTCTTCGTTGCGGCGCCCGAACGGAGCCCGTGCGAATGAACGCGAGGGCGACAAGGACGGCCACGAACGAAATCGCGTTGATCCCGAAGATCAGCCCGGCGCCTGCAAGGCCCAGTAGCACGCCCGCGATCGCGGGACCGATCACCCTCGCCACACTGAACTGCGCGGAGTTCAGCGCGATCGCGTTGACCATCGACTCGGGGGGTACGAGCGACGGCATGTACGCCTGCCATGTCGTGCCGTTGAAGGTGAACCCGATGCCGAGGGCGAACGTCAGGGCCAACACCCAAAAGAGATTCGCGTGATGCGTCGCCACCAGGATGGCGAGGACTCCCGCGCTCACCATCATGAACAGCTGGGTGTAGACGAGCATCTTCTTCCGATCGAACTCGTCGGTGTAGACGCCCGCGAGAGGGGATAGGACCGTAGGAACGAAATTCGCGAAGGTGGCGAACGAGACCCAAAACGCCGACCTGGTGAGCAAGAAGACGTACCAGGACAGCGCGGTCAGGTGCATCCACGTGCCGATATTGGACAGGACCGCCCCGGTCCACAGGAGGCGGTAATCCCTGTACCTGAGGGAGTCGAACGCTCCCATCAGGTAAGGCTGAGCTTCTCCCTCGCCGCGACCACGGCGACGGCAACTGCGCGCTCGAGGTCGAGGCGCGACGTGTTGAGGACACAGTCGTAGAGAGCCGGATCTCGGATGTCGACGCCGTAGAACCGGCGGACGTAGCCGGCCCGATCGGCATCCACGCGGTGACAACGCGACCTCGCCTCACGCTCGTCCACGCCCTGCCACTCCATGATCCGACGGACTCGATCGCCCACGTCTCCGACCAGGGCGATGTGGCATGCGCCGGGTCGATCCTTCAAAACCGCCTGTCCGCCCCGTCCGAGAATGACGTAGTCACCCGCGTCGGCGAGAGAAGCGATCACCGCACCGGTGGCACGGGCCAGAGACCGATCGTCCACCGAAGGCGGCGGAGCGAACAACGGAGGCCAGGCCCCAGCGGAATGTCCCGCGCCGGCGAGTGCCATTCCGACCTCCTCCACCAACGCGGGCGCTCGTTCGTCGCGAGCTTTCGCGGCCTCCGGATCCCAGCCGATCCTCCTGGCTGCCTCTTCCACGATCTCCCGGTCGACCAGGCGGAACCCAAGGGCGTCGGCGAGGTCTCGAGCGACTCGAAATCCGCCCGCGCCGTACTGCCGAGAGACGGTGACGACTGCCATCGCTAGCCGCGGCGGGCGATCGCGGGGGCGGTCGGCGCGGTGGTCACGCCGGCGCCGGTTCGGCGCCGGACGCCTTCGTGTTCGCGAAGTCCAGGACGCCCTGGAAGATGATTTCGGCGTCGTAGTCGAGCGTCGCCACGTGGTACGAGTTGGTCAGCATGACCTGCTCCTTGTCAGTGCTTCCGGCGTTTCGAAGGACGTAGCGTGACGACGCCGTCTTCGCCACGTGGTCCTCTGTGGAGGTGAATACGCGGAGCGGAGCACGGACCGACGGCAACTCTTTCCTCACCATGGCGTAGAACCGCCTGAGGTGGTCCAGCGCCGCAAGGGGAATTTGGTCATACGGCAACTCGTTCTGGCCCGGCTTCTTGATGTCGTTCCCAATGCCCTTGACCGTTCGAGTGAAGCGACGCGCGATCGGGACCAGGGCCAACTTCGGACGGATCAGGTCGCAGTTGATCGCCACGACGCCCTTCACAACGTCGGGATGCTTCGCGGCCAAGTGCAGCACCATGGCCCCACCGAACGAGAGACCCACGGCGATCACCGTCGAACAACGGGAAGAGATGTCCGCGAGAGCCCTCTCGGCCTCCTGCTCCCAGTCTTCCAGGGTTGCCTGTTCGAGATCCTCCCACCTCGTTCCGTGTCCGGGGAGCCGAGGCCCGACAACGGAGAGCCCTCGCTCGTTCAGCCACTGGCCCATCGGACGCATCGACGCCGGGCACCCGCTGAAGCCGTGCTGCAGCAGCGCTCCAACGGGTCCCGCATCGAAGCGGAACGGAAGACAGCCTGGACGAGGGCGCGTGTCTGCCATCTCAAACGGTACGGATGCTCTCGCTGATCACCCGCGCCGCGAATGTGTCTGGAAGAGCTGAAACAGGAGAAACAACGCGAATACTCCCGCCGCACCGACCAGCACGACCAGGACGGCGACAAAGGTCCATTCGAGCACTCCGAACCCGATCACCTGCGCGTTTCCCTCCGATTAGGTCGGGAAGTAGTCTATATAGAGCGTAACGCCGCGGCCCTCGCGGCGGTCTGTGAGCGGGAGGAAAGCATGTTTTGGTGGCTGATGAAGTTCGTGCTACTCGGCCCCCTCCTGCGCCTGCTTTACCGTCCCAGGGCCTCAGGGCTCGAAAACATTCCCGCCGATGGTCCGGCGATCATCGCGGCGAACCACCAGTCGTTCCTCGATGACCTCCTCCTTCCGTTGGTCGTGCCGAAGCGGAAGGTCGTGTTCCTGGCCAAAGCCGAATACTTCGACAAGTGGTATCTCCGATGGTTCTTCAAGGGCGCGAACGTCATCCCGGTTCGCCGGGAGAGCAAGTCGGCGGCGGAAGACGCGCTTCGGGCGGGCGTGAGCGCTCTTCGGGAAGGAAAGCTCGTGGGGATCTTCCCCGAAGGCACCAGGTCACCGGACGGCAGGTTGTACCGCGGCAAGACCGGCGTTGCCCGTATGGCGCTCGAGGCGCGAGTTCCGGTGATCCCGGCAGCGTTGATCGGCACCTACGAGCTCATGCCCTACGACCGCAAGATCCCGAAGGCCGGCCAAACGGAGGTGCGGTTCGGAAAACCCCTTCGGTTCGACCGGCACTTCGACACGCCGGCCGACCGCTTCGTTCTCAGGTCCGTAACCGACGAGATCATGTACGAGATCATGCTGCTGTCGGGACAGGAATACGTGGACGAGTACGCGTCGAAGCTCAAGGAGCAGCTCACTCAGCAACCCAGAGGCGAAGAGGCCACGAAAGAGGCGGAGCCGACTCCCGTGCAGCCCGCTGAGCGGGCCGGCGCTCCTCGCTCGTAGCGCAGCCCGGCTAGGCGGGATCCGGTCTAGGTCCTGTCCGTGATCCAGCCGAGCGAACGCTCGACCGCTCGTCGCCATCCGGCGTAGCCTTCGTTCGCTCGAGCCGAGTCGCCCGGTTCGAACGCACGGTCCTCGCGCCACAGGCCGGACAGCTCACCCACAGTGGTCCACACGCCTTCGGCCAGACCGG
This sequence comes from Actinomycetota bacterium, assembly GCA_036259835.1. Classification (GTDB taxonomy): domain Bacteria; phylum Actinomycetota; class UBA4738; order UBA4738; family UBA4738; genus JALYGK01. Next base: position 23,529 of record DATABA010000031.1, on the reverse strand, counting down.
CGAGATAGGCCGCTCCAAGGGCCGTGGTCTCCTGGACGGCGGCGCGCCGAACCGGAACTCCCAGCAGGTCGGCCTGAAACTGGAGGAGAAGGTCCATCACGCTGGCTCCTCCGTCCACGCGCAGTTCGACCAGTGGAACGTCGCCATCGGCCAGCATCGCCTCGACTACATCGCGCGTTTGGTAGGCCATCGCTTCGACGGCCGCCCGAACCACATGAGCGCGCGTGGTACCACGAGTGATACCGACGATGGTGCCGCGCGCGTAGGCATCCCACCATGGAGCCCCGAGCCCAGTGAGTGCCGGGACGAAATAGACGCCGCCGCTGTCGGGCACGGAGGCCGCCAACGAACCGGTCTGGTCGGCTCGTTCAATGATCTGGAGGCCATCTCTGAGCCACTGGATGGCCGCCCCCGTGACGAAGATCGAACCCTCGAGCGCGTACGCGGACGCCTCTCCGTGACCGCACGCCATCGTGGCGATGACGCGACCGCTCGACTGCGGCGGCCGATCTCCCGTGTTCATCAGGACGAACGATCCGGTTCCGTACGTGTTCTTGGTCGCGCCGGGCTCGAAGCATGCCTGGCCGAACAGCGCCGCCTGTTGGTCGCCGGCCATTCCCGACACCGGTACCTCCAGGCCGAGAAATGCATTGGGATCGGTGATCCCGAACCGCCCGGATGACGGGCCCACGGCGGGAAGCAAGGCCCGCGGGACATCCAGGCGTTCCATGATCTCCGGTTCCCAATCGAGCTTGTGAATGTCAAAGAGCATGGACCGGGACGCGTTCGTCCATTCGGTGGCGTGGACTCGTCCACCAGTCAGCCGGGCCAGCAGGTACGAGTCGACGGTTCCGTAGGCGAGGGCACCGGTTGCCGCCTCCTTCCGTACGTCGGGAACGTTGTCCAGTAGCCAGGCCACCTTGGTGCCGGAGAAGTACGGGTCAATCACCAGGCCGGTCCGGTCTCGAATGCGTTCGGTCCAACCCTCCTCGCGGAGTGTGTCGCACAGAGGTGCCGTTCGCCGGTCCTGCCACACGATGGCGGGGTAAATGGGTTTGAACGACGCCCGCTCCCAAATCACCGTCGTCTCGCGCTGGTTCGTGATGCCGATCGCTGTCACCGAAGACGGCTCGGTCCCGGTCGCTGCCAGCGCTTGCCCCGATGATTCGATGGTCGCGGTCCACCAGTCATCCGGGTCGTGTTCCACCCATCCAGGGCGCGGAAAGCTCTGGGGGAATTCGCGATACCCGGAGCCGAGGACCGCCCCGTTCTCGTCGACGACCAGCGATTTGACGCCCGTCGTGCCGGCATCGATGGAAAGGATCCGCGCCACCGCGCGCATGCTATCGCAGCGCTGTTCGGTGCTTCGGGTTACGCGGGGACCAGGATTTCGGCCGTCACGTAGCCGACGCCGGACGAAAGCATGCCGAGGTATTCCGCCGCGCCCTGAGAGAGGTCGATGATTCTCGGACCGACGTATGGCCCGCGGTCGTTGACCAGGACGACGGCGCAGCGTCCTCCGTACTGAACCCGCAGGAACGTTCCGAGTGGCAGCGTTTTGTGCGCGGCGGTGAAGAGCCGCGGATCGAACACCGCTCCACTGGCGGTGTGGTTTCCAGCGAGCTCCCACCCGTAGTAGGACGCCTGGCCCGCGAGCGTCTGTCCCGTCGGGCGCAGCCCACTCGGAATCGCGCACGTTCGCCCGCCGGTCGGACCGAGAAGCGAGAGGGAACCAACTTGATTCGCCCCGGTTGCCACCGCGACCAACGCCGAAAGGCTGTTTGCCGCTTCGCCGGTCAGTTCCTCGAACGCCTGCTGTTGCTCCAGAAGGCCGCTCTGGGCCAGACCGGACTGAACGGCGATGGCCTGCGCGCGATCCAATCCCGCGAAGATCCGGGATGCGAGCGTTCGGAGCCGTCGGGCAGACGACTGCAGTTCGGTTTGACGCGCGCGGAGCAGGCTCTGCGTCTGGTTGGCTGCCGAGCGCAAATACGTCACCCGCTCGATGGTCTGGTTCCGGACCTCCAGCGTTCGATTGGTGATCTGACCGATTGCCGCCAGGTCGCTGGTGGTCTCCGCTCCGAGGATGAGCTCGAGCGCGGTGCCGGCGCCCTCCCGATAGACCCGGACGGCCTCGCCATCCAGATCGTCCTGTGCCTGGACAAGCTGCGCGCTGAGGTCGTCACGCCGCCGCGCGGTCAGCTTAAGGTCGGTCGCGGCCTGTTCCAGCCCCTCCTGAATTCGCCGGTACTCGTCCGTCATCTCCCGCAGCCGGCTGAGGACGTCCTGAATGGAGGTCTCGGCCTGAGGCCCAGTCCCGGTCGTCTGGAAGAGCGGCGGGTCAGACGAGAATGGGGAGGTGGCCCGCGCCGGAAACGCTGGGGTCGCCGTCAGGGCGAGCGCCAGCACGAGAGCGGATTTGGTTCGCATGGAGTTCCCTGGCTGTATGGGTCGACGCCAGTTGCTCCATCGGTTCTCCCTGCACTCGCCTTGAGGTACAGTCGCGGCCGACGTCCATGAGCCAGCGCAATGTCACGCTCGGCATACTGTGCGGGGGAGGTCCGGCTCCTGGCATCAATTCCGTCATCTCAGCAGCAACCATTGAAGCCGTCAATAGCGGCTGGAACGTGGTCGGCATTCTGGACGGCTTTCAGCACCTCATCGAAGGCTCGACGGCGCACGTTCAGCACCTAGGGATCGCCGACGTTTCCCGCATTCATCAAATGGGCGGATCGGTGCTGTTCACCTCGCGAGCGAATCCCACTGTGCCCGATCCGACCGCAACCGACCCCGATTGGCGCATGTCGAACACCCTCAAGGCGCTGGAGGGGCTCGGCGTCAACGTGCTCGTCACGATTGGCGGGGACGACACTGCCTTTTCGGCCTCGAAGGTCGCGGAGGCGGCGGGCGGACGGATCAGAGTGGCTCACGTTCCGAAGACCATCGACAACGACCTGCCGCTCCCGGGAGGAATCCAGACGTTCGGTTTCGAGACGGCGCGGTCGGTCGGCGTCGAGCTGGTGAACAACCTCATGACGGACGCCATGACGACCAGGCGATGGTTCTTCGTGCTGGCCATGGGACGGTCCGCCGGTCACCTGGCGGTGGGCATCGGCAAGGCGGCCGGTGCGACCCTCACCGTAATTGCAGAGGAGTTCGCCAAGGACGCGCCCATTCGGCTCGATCACCTGGTCGACCTGCTCGAGACATCCATCCTGAAGCGAATCGCACACGGCCGTCCGTTTGGCGTGGCGGTCTTCTCCGAGGGGATCGCGCTGCGGCTCTCCGAGGAGGAGCTGTCCGCCGCCATGCCGAACATCGAACGCGACGAGCACGGTCACATCCGCTTGGGCGAGCTGGTCCTCGACAGTGTCCTGGCCGACATGGTCCGGGCACGGTTCAAGGCTCGTGGTCAGAAGATCACCATCACGCCGAAGAACATCGGCTACGAGCTCCGGTGCGCCCCGCCCATTCCCTTCGACATCGGCTACACCAGGGACCTGGGATACGGTGCCATCGATTATCTCCGCGGTCTCATGGACTCGGGTCGTCCGGAGCACGGCGCGATGATCACCATCCAGGAGGACCACATGGTTCCCCTGCCGTTCGGGTCCTTCACCGATCCTCAGACCGGCCGTCCGCGGACACGGGAAGTGAACATAGGCAGCGGGACATACCGAGTGGCGACCGAATACATGATCCGTCTGGAACAGGAGGACCTCGACGATCCGGAGAAGCTCAAACCGATCGCCGCCGCGGCCAACATGAGCCCTGAGGCCTTCCGCGACCGCTTCGGCTATCTCGTCCAGATGTACGGACCCGACTGATGCGGCCGATCGACCTGCGTTCCGATACGGTGACCCGGCCCACACCGGCCATGCGAACGGCCATGGCAGAGGCGGAGGTCGGAGACGACTGGTACGGCGACGATCCCACGGTAAACCGGCTCCAGGAGCGCTGCGCCGAGATCACGGGCAAGGAAGCGGCGCTGTATGTGGCCACCGGAACGATGGCGAACGAGATCGCGCTTCACGTGTTCGTTCGCTCCGGGCACTTCGTGGTGTGTGAGGGGACGTCGCACGTCTCAACGGTGGAGCTTCACTCGGCGGCGGTGCTCTCCGGAATCGCCTTTCGGCCGATCGCGGCCTCGAGAGGCCAGCTCACCGCGGACATGGTCGCGCAGGCGCTGGTGCCGGACCCGTTCGACGTCCGGGTAGTCGACCTCGTGTCTCTCGAGAACACGCACCAGGTCGGTGGCGGGACCGTCATGCCGGCGGACGAACTCCGGGCGATCCGGAAGGTCACGGATGAGGCCGGTGTTCCGGTCTATCTGGACGGCGCCCGGATCTTCAATGCCAGCGTGGCCAGCGGGACACCGGTCGGGGAGTACGCGGCCGAAGTGGACACCATGATGCTGTCGCTGTCGAAGGGGCTCGGAGCGCCGATTGGGTCGGTCCTGTGCGGGTCGGAAGCGTTCGTCCAGGAAGCGAGGCGGGTCAAAATCCTGTTCGGAGGGGCGTGGCGACAGGCTGGCGTGGTGGCGGCCGCAGGACTGGTCGCACTGGAGGAAGGGCCGGGCCGGCTGGAGGAGGATCACGCAAACGCCCGGCGGCTTGCCGAAGGGATCGCCGAGGCGACCCCGGGTTCGGTGGATCCCGGCGGCGTGGAAACCAACATCGTTTTCGTCGACCCGGCCTCCCTTGGGATCTCCACGGTCGACCTCATGGGCCGGTTGCGGGAACACGATGTCCTGGCGAACGTCGTCGCGGGAAAACTCAGGTTCGTGACGCATCGCGACGTTTCCGCCGGCGACGTTGACACGGCGGTCGCGGCTTGGCACAGGGTCACCGCAGATCTCAAACGAGGGCAGGACGCGTAGCGATGGCCCGCAGGTATCCCGAAGAGATCGCGGTCCGGATTCCGCCCGGTCAGCGCCTGGTGAAGGGGTGGCCCGTTCTGCATTACGGCGCGATCCCGCGGTTCGACGAGGCGACGTGGGACTTCAGGGTCTTCGGGGCCGTGGAGGAGGAGTACACGCTGAGCTACTCGGAGCTCAAGGCACTTGGACCGACAAGGGTGGGCGCCGACATGCACTGCGTGACCGGGTGGACGACCCTGGACAACGAGTGGGAAGGGGTTCCGTTCCGGACCATCGCCGAGCGCGCTCGGCCCAAGCCGGAAGCGGCGTGGGTCGTGGCGCACTGCGACCACGGGTATACGTCGAATCTCTCGCTCGAGGCGATGATGGATGACGACGTCCTTCTTGCGTGGGGGAACCGAGGAGAGCCCCTCGCTCCTGAGCACGGTTTCCCGCTTCGACTGGTGGTCCCCAAGCGGTATGCGTGGAAGAGCGCGAAATGGGTTCGGGCCGTCGAGCTGACCGCAGAAAACCGGCGCGGATTTTGGGAGGTTCGTGGGTACCACAACCACGCGGATCCCTGGCGGGAGGAGCGGTATTCGTACCAGGAGAGCCGGGAATCGGAGACCGAACCGTAGCCGGAGGAAACAACGTGGCGGAAGAACGATCGCAGGAAGAGCAGGCGCGGCGGCGAAACAGAACCTCCGTCAATCAGGCGAACGGCGTGGGGGCACTGGTCGTCGTGGGCGCCATCGTGGGTCTGTTGACCGCGTACTTCCTGTTCGGGGTGGCATCCACCTCCGGCGTGATCTTCGCCCTGTTGGCGATGCTCCTGGTCGTGTTCAGCGTCTCGCAGATCGTCGCGGGTATTCGGGTGATTCGGCGAACGGGGTGGCGGCTCGCCATGTGGCTGCTCGTGTCCTCGGCCGTCCTGCTGCTGTTCGCCTTGTTCAAGCAGCCTGTTTCGGCGCTGCTCGCGCTGGCGCTCGACGCCTTTGCGTTCGTCGCTCTTCGACAGATCTCGGGAGACTTCGAACCGGCCGACCAAGAATGAACCACCGGTCGGTTTGACCGGGCCGGAGCCTTCTCGGGTAGACTCCCGCCGCTACCAACCCAATCAGGAAGGAGCCAGCACATGGCCGACGTACCACCACCGCCCGCGGTACCACCGCCGCCATCCGGCGACCCGGCGCTCCCCCCGAGGTCGTTCGGCGACATCTTCAGCACCGCGCTCGACATCTACCGGAAGAACGCCCTGCAGCTCTTCGCGATCGTCGCCATCGTGGTCATCCCGCTCACGATCATTGGCTACATCATCGTGCGGGCCATTACCGACACGGACACCACGACGCAGACGATCGGCGGCCAAACGTTCACGGTTCAGGAGTCACCGGGGCTGTTCGTGTTCCTGCTCGCGGCGCTTATATCTGCTGCGATCGGCGTGATCATCAACGCGATCCTGCAGGCGGCGCTGCTTCGCGGGGCGGCCGGCGCCACGCTCGGGGAGCGCGTTGACATCAGCGACAGCTATCGATGGGGTCTGCGGAGATTCGGGAGCGTTCTGTGGGTGTCGTTCCTCGTGGCCATCATCGTGGGCGTTGGGTTCCTCCTCCTGATCATCCCCGGACTGATCTTCCTGGCGATGCTCGCCGTCGCGGTTCCCTCTGTCGTGATGGAGGGGCAACGGGGAACCAAAGCGCTGGGGCGGTCGTGGAATCTCGTCAAGGGACACTTCTGGCACGTGTTCGGCGTGGTCGTCGTGGCCGCGATCATCGTGCAGGTGGTCAACAGCATCCTCACGAGGATCGGTGGGGACAGCGTGACGTTCGCTTTGATCATGCAGACGATCGGACAAATCATCACGGCGCCGTTCTCCGCGCTCGTCACCATCGTCCTGTACCTGGACCTCAGGACTCGCGTGGAGAACCTGACCGTCACGCAGCTCAGAGGCGAGCTCGAGCGGGCCTGATCCGGGGTTAACCGCCGGAAGGGCTGAGGCGGCGTAGCGTCGCGATGTTGCGCGCGTGGTCTTCGAGGCGTCCCGGCGTCTCGCAGAGCACCGGGCAGCGCTTGACGGACGCATCGGCGAGGATCGCCCTGAATCCGTCCTCGCCGATACGTCCCTTCCCGATGTGCGTGTGACTGTCCCGCCGCTGACCGCGCTCGTGCATCGAATCGTTCGCGTGGACGAGGTGGAGACGCCCGTCCAACCCAAGCTGACGTAACTCACCGAAGCACTCGGCGACGCCATCGTCGGATTCGAGGGCGTAGCCCCTGGCGAAGAGGTGGCACGTGTCCACGCAGAGCGCGAGACGTTGCTCTCCGCCGGCCGCGTCGAAAAGCTCGGAGGCCTCCGTGAACGTCGATGCGACCGTTCCGGCGCCTCCGGCGGTCAATTCGATCAGAACGCGAGTTCTGTCCGCTTCCTCTGCGATTTCTCGGAGGGAATCGGCCGCGGCCCGGACGGCTTGCGCCCGAGGCGTGCCCGCGCCGCCGGCGCCGGCATGAACGACGACGCCCGACGCCTCGATGTCCTCAGCCAGCGACACGGTCGCCCGCGCCAGCTCGACCGAACGGCGTCGAAAATCCTGATTCGGGGACGCGACGTTGACCATATAGGGCGAATGGACGAACAGTGGTCCGAGTCCGGCTTCACGCCATCCCTCCACGAATTGCCGCCTGAGCGAATCGTTCACGCTCGGGTGGGCCCACGCTCTCGGGTTGGAGCCCCAGATCTGGGCGGTCTCGGCGCCGCATGCCTTGGCGGACTCGATGGCACCGACCAGCCCGCCTCTAGTCGGTACGTGGGCTCCGATCAGGATCCGCTCAGGCGTAGATAGAGACCTCTTCGCCTTCCCGCACCGTCGCCCCCGCGTCGGGACGCTGAAGCTGGACGTCCGTTCCCTGGAATCCGGGCAGGCGGATCACCTTGACGTGCAGCCCGCGTCCTTCGAGTTCGGCCCGAGCATCGACCACGGTCATGCCGACGACGTTCGGCATCGTGAATTGCCGCGGTCCTTTCGAGATCACGATGGTGACGGTGGAGCCCGGAAGTTCCTTCTGTCCGGCGTCTGGCTGCGTCCGGATCACCAGACCGCGCTCGACTTCTACGGAGAACTCCTCGGTTTCGTCGACTTCGAAGCCGAGCGTTTCCAACGTGAGCGCGGCCTCCGAAGCCTGTCGGCCGGCAAGCTCCGGGATTTCGACCGGCGCGGGACCCCGGCTGATGGTGATGGTTACCGGGGCGCCACGTTCGAGCCGCACACCCTCTTCCGTGCTCTGCCGAATGACCCTGCCCGGCGGGACTTCGTCGTCGTAGGCGCGCTTCACTTTCGGCTCGAAACCGGCCCTCTCGAGCAGTCTGGTTGCCGCGGCCTCGCGCTTTCCCTCCACACCGGGAACCGGACGGAGCTCAGGCCCGACGGACGGGACGAGGACCACCTCATCGCCTTTCTCGACCCGAACACCCGAGGGCGGCTTGGTCAGGACGATCTGCCCGGCCGGTACGGTCCGAGAGAACACCCCCGCACCGTTTCGAGGGTCGAGCCCGGCCGCTTCCAGCCGGTGTTCGGCCTGCTGGACCGTCAGCCCGTAGACGTCCGGGATGCGCGTGTAGTGAGGAACCAGATAGGCCCAGGCCGCCCAGGCCGTTCCGCCGAGGAGCCCCAGCGCTCCAAGAATGGCCGGGACCAGCACCCAACCTCGCCGTCGCTTGCGTGGTGGAGGCGGCGCGAGGCGTGGAATGGTGACAGTCGTTGCCCGCTCCTCGCTCGGCGGTTCGGCCGGAGACGTCTCCGAGGCGACCTCGATCACCCTGGGGGCTCGTGGAAGCGTCCGGACCGTTCGCTCGAGCTCGCGACCCAGCGCTCTGGCGGAGGGCGGTCTGGCGTCGCGGTTCTTGGCCGTCGCCCACAGAACAAACTGGTCCAGGTGCGGGGGGATCCCCGGCGCGACCGAGGAGGGCGGCGGGACCTGAGTGGCCAGATGCTTGTACGCGATGGCCAGTGACGTCTCGCCCGAGAACGGCGCCCGTCCGGTCAGCATCTCGAACATCACGATGCCGAGCGCGTAGAGATCGGTTCGGGGATCGGCAGGACTGCCTTGAATCTGCTCGGGAGCCAGGTACTGCACGGTCCCGGTGACCATTCCATCGGTCTGGCTGACCGACGACTCCGCGTACGCCCGGGCCAGACCGAAGTCCGCGACCTTCACGCCGCCCGCTTGGGCGATCAGGATGTTCTCGGGCTTGATGTCGCGGTGCACGATTCCGTGCTTGTGCGCGTGCTCGAGCGCCCGGAGGACCGGAATGGCCACTTCGACCACCTGCATTGGCTGGAGGCGACGCGCCGCCGTGAGAACCGCGCGAAGGTTCACCCCCGGAACGAACTCCATGACCATGAAGTACGTGCCGTCGGTCGAACCCCAGTCGTACACCCCGACGATGTTCGGGTGGTTCAGGATTCCGGCCGCGCGAGCTTCACGGCGGAACCGGTCGACAAACCCGTGGTCGCCCGCGAGGTGAGGGTGGAGAACCTTGATCGCGACATCGCGAAGGAGAATGGGATCGTGGCCGCGGTAGACAACACCCATCCCGCCGGAGGCGACCTTCGTGACGATCTGATACCGATCTTCGATGGTTGGGGCGATCAGCGACACGACGTCCTTCCACGCTCCAGCAGTGGATTTGTTCGGATTGTATGGGAGGAAAACGCGATCTCTGGGAGCCGAGAGCGAGTCAGTTCGCGCTCGTATAATCGATTCGACTGGGAGCTATTCCGGGGAGCTCGGGCAACCGGGCTGAGAGGCCGGCTGGACGCGCCGGCGACCCGTGGAACCTGATCCGGGTAACACCGGCGAAGGGAGTGATTCGGATTTCAATGAGGGGCACAGGGGCTTCCGACAATGGCCCGCCCGAGGGCGACCTCACCTCAGACCTGTTGATGATCGCGGGCCGATCCTTTCGGTCGCGCCTGATCATCGGGACCGGCAAGTTCGGCTCGTTCTCGGTGATGCGAGACGCCATTGCTGCCTCGGGGACGGAGATGGTGACGGTCGCATTGCGACGCGTCGATCTGGAGGCGACCGGCGGTCCCGACATCCTGGAGTTCATCGATCAGGAGCGCGTGTTGCTGCTGCCCAACACCTCTGGCGCCGTGGACGCGGAGGAGGCGGTTCGACTGGCCCGTCTGGCACGGGCGGCGGGGATGCCGCCGTGGGTGAAGCTCGAAGTGACGCCGGAACCGCGGTATCTGCTCCCGGACCCGGTCGAGACGCTGAAGGCCGCCGAGATGCTCGTTGCCGAGGGCTTCGCGGTGCTTCCGTACATCAACGCCGACCCGGTTCTGGCGAAGCGACTCGAGGACGCCGGATGCGCCACGGTCATGCCCCTCGGGTCGTGGATCGGGTCGAACAAGGGCATGAGGACTCGCGACGCGATCCAGATCATCCTGGAGCAGGCCACGGTTCCGGTCGTCGTCGACGCCGGCCTGGGTGCGCCGTCCCACGCAGCCGAAGCCATGGAGATGGGCGCGGATGCCGTGCTGGTCAACACGGCCATTGCCGTCGCGACCGACCCGGTCGAGATGGCGCGGGCGTTCCGCCTCGGGGTCGAAGCCGGTCGCCAGGCGCATCGCGCTGGCCTCGGTCCGGCAAGGGAGGCCGCCGAGGCCTCCAGTCCGCTTACGGGCTTCCTGGACAAGCTGCATAGCTCTCAGGCCGACCCGGCGGTGACGCCGCAGTGACGTTCGCCGAGGCACTCTCGACCCTTCCATTGGATCGGTTGGTGGACGAGGCACGGACGGCGCCAGCGGATCGAGTGGAGCGCGCGCTCGACGCGCCCCCGCTGGAACGAACGCTGTTCGATTTCGCGGCGCTCCTCTCGCCCTCGGCCCGAGCGCGGCTCGAGGCCCTGGCCCAGGCATCCCGGCGGCTGACACTCGCACGGTTCGGCCGGACCATGCACATGTACGCGCCGCTCTATCTCTCGAACGAGTGCCTCACCACGTGTGTTTACTGCGGCTTCGCCCGCGAGCTTCCCATCGCCCGGAAGACGCTCACGCCTGACGAAACCCTCGCCGAAGCGCGTCACCTCTTGCGGCAGGGATTTCGTTCGATCCTGCTCCTGACAGGAGAGCACCAGAAGCTCACCGGCGTGGAGTTCCTGGAGGAACGAATCCGGCTGCTGTCGAACGAAGTTCCGTCCATCGCCATCGAGGTTCAGGTATGGAGCGAGGAGGAATACCGGCGCCTGGCCGCGGCCGGTTGCGAGGCGGTGGTGATCTATCAAGAGACGTACCATCCCGAGACGTACTCGAAGGTTCACCTGGCCGGGAAGAAGCGGCACTACGACTGGCGGCTCCTCGGACCGGAACGTGCGGCTCGGGCCGGGATGCGCCGCGTCGGTATCGGGGCGCTCCTTGGACTCCACGACGACTGGCGGTACGAGGCCATCGCGATGGCCGCGCACGCTCGATTCCTGATGAAGCACTACTGGCGGACCCAGGTGACGGTGAGCATTCCGCGCCTTCGGCCGTCGGCGGCCGGATACCAGCCGCAAAATCCGATCGAGGATGCCGAGCTCGTTCAACTCATCTGCGCGTTGCGGCTGACACTTCCGGATGCCGGCATCGTCATCTCGGCTCGCGAGGCGCCCGAATTCCGTGACGGTCTATTCCAGATCGGGGTCACCCACACCAGCGCCGGCTCTCACTCCGAGCCCGGCGGATACACCAAGCCGAAGGAGGCCACGGAGCAATTCGAAGTGGCCGATCTCCGTTCACCGGGGCAGGTTGCCGCGCGGTTGCGTGAACTCGGGTACGAACCGGTGTGGGAGGACTGGGGAGAGGTCCTTCCGGCGACCGAATCGATGCTTTCGAAGGGTGGTCGCTGAGGCGAGCGGGAGGAATGGCGCCGGTATGGGCGTCGCCAGTGTGCGCGTAACGGCCAACGGAAAGACCTACGAGGTGCCCGCGGGAACGACCGTCGCCGCATTCGTCCGCGACCGGGACCTGGATCCACAGTTCGTGGTGGTGGAGCACAACGGCGAACCGCTCGAGCGCACGAGGTATGAGGAGGTTCGGTTAGGCGACGGCGACCGGCTCGAGCTGGTCCGAGCCGTTGCCGGTGGTTGATGGATCGAAGAGAACGACTCGCTCGGGCGCGGCTCTACGTGGTCACGGATGGGCGTCAATCTCGAGGCGACCTCTCTGCATTTCTCGACACGGTGCTCTCTGCCGGCGCCGACATCATCCAGCTGAGAGACAAGGACGCCGAAGCGGGGGATCTTCTTCGGTGGGGGGAGACGTTCAGGAAGCAGGCGGCCAAACACGACGCGCTTTTCTTCGTGAACGATCGTCCGGACGTGGCGGCGGTGCTCGAAGCGGATGGAGTCCACGTCGGACAGAACGATCTTCCTGTGGAAGCGTCTCGTCGGTTCGTTGGGCGTGAGAAGCTCCTCGGCCTGTCGACGCATGACCCGGAGCAGCTCGAGGCGGCGCCGCCGGACGCGGATTACGTCTGCGTCGGACCCGTCTTTGAGACACCGACGAAAGAGGGACGCCCAGGCACCGGACTCGACTACGTTCGCTTCGCGGTTGATCGCGAAGACCGCCCGTGGTTCGCGATTGGCGGGATCAACGAGGAGACGCTCCCGGACGTGGTCGAGGCCGGGGCTAGGCGCATCGTTGTCGTTCGGGCCGTCACGGAAGCAGACGACCCTGCCGAGGCAGTTCGCCGTCTCCTCAAAGCTCTTCCGGAGCTCTAGCGGACCGAAGCAACCGCCGTCGCTTTAGCTTGTCGGGCCCAGAGCCAGGCCGCCAAACCGCTTGCGATCGCAAGCACTGCAGCGAGTGTTCCTCCTCCGTTCGCCAACCTGAATCCCGCGGTGTCGACGATCCATGACGTGAGTCCCAAGGTGGCAAGCCCCAGGGCTGGAGCGAGCGACCACTGAATGACGCGGTCGGCCTGTGGAAGACAGGCCGCGGCCACAGGCCACCCGATCAGCGCCAACGCCGCGAGAAGCACCGGAGAGAGCCAGACGGGAAGCCACGGAGAGATCGGTCCGGCCCCCACGTCTGTCCATTCCGAAGGCAGGGGTTCCGAACGCTCGGTTCCCGAGAAGCCGGGGAGGACGGCGACATCCGGACCGAGCTCTCGGCCGCCCAACCTGATGGCCTGCGCGTAGCCCTGCGGATCAAGCCCTCGAAACGCGACGGCCACCGGTCGCTGACCGAGAATGCGACGGACGGCGTTCCAGTACGCCTCGGCGAGCCGGTCGTGTTCGAACCGTCCGATCAACGTCGGCCGTCGGGACAGAAAATCCCGCGGCGCGCCCCAAAAGAGGTGCACGTCGGTCATACGGGCAGGCGGGACCACTGCTCGAAGGTAATTCGTGTAGCGCGTGGTTCGAATGCCGGGGTCCTCCATGAAGTCATGGACGACCAAGATGAGCGGCGTTCCTTTCGGTTGCGCAGCCAGTGCACGCCCTGCCCTTTCGAACTGCGCCGCCGATTCGCCCGAGACCAGCGGCTGGAGCTTGCCCCACCCCATGAAGGCGACGACCACCCAGAGAGCACCGGCGAGGACGAGGACCCGAGAGGCCAGTGCTTTCCTCTCTTCACCGGCGAGCCTGTGGTGAACCTCTCGGAGTCCCAGGGCACCGAGGATTGGCAGCGGGAGGCAGAACGCGGCGAGGCGCTGCCCCGGGCTCCGGATACCGACGATCAGGGCCACGACCGCGATCACCGTCACGCCGCCCCACCCCGCGACGGCTCCCCAAAACAGGTGCCGGCGATCGGTCGCCGCGTTTGACTCTGGAGATGGGTTCCTGCGAACGAATAGCGGTGTGGCAGCCAGTCCACCCACAGTGAGGACTCGGAACCAGGGGAAAAACCGGCGGAGCACTTCGCGATACGACTCGTTCGTCAAGGACGAGAGACGAAGGCGGCGGAGGATCGCGTCTCGAGACGTGTCGGAGTGCGCCCGGGCCGCCGCGCCGATGGCTGCCACCGCACCCGCGCCCGCGGCCGTGCCAAGCACAAATGTCCCCGCCGTCCACGCGGCAGTTGTGCGAAACAGAGGAAGGCCGGCGCGACGGTCGCGCTGAACGCTCGGAATCAGAGCGATCACCGAGCCGGTGACCACCACCGCTCCGAATATCAGGAACTGGGGGTGGGCCATGACTGCGACGGCGAAGAGCAAGACCGTCGCAACGGTTGCTGCCCGGCGATGGTCCTTCTCCGCCAGCGCGTGGGCGCGCGTGAGGAGGCACGCCAGTGCTGCCACGAAGAGCAGCCCGAAGGCGAGGGTCGAAAAGTACCCGGCGACGAGAAGCGACAGGAAGGTCGCGGTGAACACCGCGGTCAGCACGAACCGAAACGGATCGCGTCCGAGAGCGAGGTCGACGAAGGCGGCCACGGCGAACCCTAGAGAGGTCGCAAGGGCCGGACCAATGGCCGACACGACGCCGGCGACCGGAATTCGAAGGACGTCGGCCATCGCTGCCAGCGGGGCCACGATCCCCGGACGAGACCCGGCCTGGAAGGCGCTCAGTCCGAGCGCGCCGGCCCGCCGGGCCCACCACACGTAGACCGGCGTGTCGGAACCCAGAGCGACCTCGACGCCCCTGGCCGGGTAGATCACGACGTAGAACGCAACGAGGACCAACGGGAACAGGACCGCGGTGGCGATGCGACGAGCACGCACCCGTCGTCCGGGGGTTTCCGATTCCGCTCGCGACGCTTCGAGAACCGCTTCAGGCCTCATGGCCACTGCTCGAACGCATCCAGGCGGCCGTTCGAGTCAGGCCTTCGTCCAGACTTACCTGAGGGGACCACCCGAGCGCCTTGCGTGCAGCCTCGTACTCCACGAAGCTGCGCGTGGCATCGGCAGGGCGGGGGGGCTGCCGTTCGATCTCCACCTGCGTACCGGCAATCTTGATGACGCTTTCGGCCAGATCGTTGACGGAGGTCTCGATGCCCGTTCCGAGGTGGTAGACGCCGCCCTCATCGGCCGAGAGCGCGTGCACGATCGCGGCGCAGATGTCCTCCACGTAGATGAAGTCTCTGGTCTGGGTGCCGTCGCCGTAAATCACGAGCGGCTTGCCCGTCAACGCGCGGCTCAGGAAGCTGGCGACCACGCTCTTCTTGTGGGCGCAGTGGGGACCATAGACGTTCGAGAACCGCAGCGAAATCCCCACGATTCCGAACGCGTCGCCGGCCGCGGTGATCCCCTCGCCGTAGAGCTTCGATGCGCCGTACGGTGATTTCGGAGCCGGTGCCATGTCCTCGCGCAGCGGCGGGGTTGCGGCTGCCAGGACGGCTCCAGAGGACGCGAAGACGAACCGCGACACATCCGATTGGCGTGCTGCGTCGAACACCGTGAACGTGCCAAGGACGTTGGTCCTGAAGTCCAGATCCGGGCGGTCGACTGAGTCCGCCACGCCGGGCCGGGCGGCAAGGTGCACGACCCCATCCACGCCCTCCATGGCCTGCCGGACCGCGTCGTGATCTTCGATGCTTGCCTCGACGGAGGCGGGACGGGAGTCTCGGGCCCACCAGGAGGGCCGAGCCCCCGCGGACAGATCGTCGAGAGCCACGACGTCGTGGCCCCGTTCGAGCAGGTACACGACGAGGTTCGCTCCAACGAACCCGGCCGCACCCGTAATCAGTACGCGCACGAGGAGCGATCCTACGCTTGGTGGAGGACCTCAACGGTCCGCCGGGCAGTCTCCTCCCAGCTGAACCGCTCCGCCCGTGCTCGTCCGCGTTCGCGAAGATCCTTCCGAAGTTGGTGGTCCCGAAGCAGTTTTTCCATTCCGCCGGCGATCGATTCAAGATCGGTCGGATCGACAAGGAGCGCGGCGTCACCTGCCACTTCGGGGAGCGCGGAAACGTTGGACGTCAGAACCGGCGTGCCCGCAGCCATCGCTTCCAGGACCTGCAGCCCGAAGCCCTCGTACCGCGAGGGGTAGACGAGTGCTTCAGCCCCCGCTAGGAGCGCTGCCTTCCGTTTCTCCGGAACGTAACCCGTGACGTGGATACGCGAACGGATCTCAGTGGCGACCTCACCGAGCGCCTGCTGGAGCGCGTTCCAACCTTCGGGGTTCCATTCGGTTCGCCAGCCCGCGATCACGAGCAGCGGCCGGACATCCGGAGGGAGCCGGGCGAACGCGCGGACGACGGCGGGCAGGTTCTTTCTCGGCTCGATTCCGCCGAGGAAGAGGAGATAGGGACCGGCAATTCCGAGCTGCTCACGCGCCGCACTCACATCCGTGTCGGTGACGTGTTGAAACGCGTTCGCGTCGACCCCATTGGGGACCACGACGACCTGGCGTTCGGCGACGCCGTACTGCTCGAGAAGGTCTCGCTTCGTCTGCTCGGATACCACAATGATTCGGGCGGCCTGCCGGAGCGCTCGGTCGAGCCGCGTCAGCCATCTGAGGGTGCCGTGTGGAGCGGTTTCCGGAAACAGCCGGAATGCCACGTCGTGGACCGTCATGACGAGTCGGTTCGTTCTGGTCGGCGGCGGGATGAAGTTCGGCGCGAAGAAGACGTCGAAGCCGACCAGCCATTCCACGCGCGGAAGCTCGAAGCGCTGCTCCAGTGGCCGGAACCATCTCGCGGGCAGCGGAGTCCATTGCTCTCGGAGATTGGGGGCGGCGATGTCCGTGAACATACGGCGCGGACCGCCCAACACCCCTCGCGCGTTGAGGTACCACGCGAGATACGTCGACTGCGGATCCAGTCGTGGGAGAAGCCGCAACAGCTGCCGCGTGTACTGTCCGACCCCCGTCGGATAGGGGAACGCAGCGGGTCTGGCATCGACGGCGATCCGCACCGCAGCCGTCAGTCGGTGGAGAAGAGATCGGGAGTTCGAACGACCCGACGCGCCGCGAGCACCCACCCGGGGATGGCGATCAGGAGCGGCGTTGCCGCTGCGGCCAATCCGGCAGGTCGGACTCCTGCGCGGTCGAGCAACACTCCCGCGGCCACGACGAAGGCGATGCCAACCGCAGGCGCGACGGCGAGGACCTCGCGTGACCGAAGCCCTCTGGGGAGTAGGACGATCGCCCACCCGAGCCCCGCCAGGAAAAGGACGAGCAGGGTCGCCAACTGCAAGCTCAAGATCCGGAGCGGCCCACTGGCCGGGATGAGGTTGCGGAGCTTTGACGTCGGGGGATCGGGGCCATTCAGGACCATTGTGTTGTTGAGCGTCCGCAACTCGGGATGCCGGGAGACAGTCTCCAGGTACTGAGGGTTGTAGGAAGCCAGCACGAGGGCGATGGGCTTCGTGCGGATGAGCGGCTGGATGTCGCGCCACAGCAGCGCGCTCATTTGGTTGTAGAGAGGACGGCCCGGCCGGACCGTCGGCTTCCCCTGGAGGTAGCGTTCGGGATCCCCGAAGTAGAAGTGCGCTTGCTCCGTTCGCTCGGGACGAAGATTGGCCGCAATGACATAGATGAGCTGCGAGACGGACACCACCGGGTTGGGGCCATGGTCGTCGATGACGAAGACGACAGGCTCGTTCGCCGAAACCCCCGTCATATCGAGGTACCGGCCAGCGGTGAGAGCATCGTCGATCTTTCCCTTGTCGATCCATTGGATTCCTCGCTCGTCCGGGATGGTCCGGTAGAGGTCGCGAGCCCCGAGGAACACGAACGCTCCCGTGGCAAAGACCACAATCAACACGCCGGATATCACCGAGGTCCTGGATCTCAGAAGCCGGCCCAAGGCCAGTATCCCGACCCCCATTAGCAGCGGAAGGGGAAGGAAGAACGCAAGGAATCGATGAAGAGAGACATCGCTTCCCGCAACGAACAGAAGGATTCCGATGGCTGTGACCACGGCCCACGAAAGCAAGAGCACGAGCGCAAATCCTCCTCCCAGTCGCCATCGAGGAGGCCGGGATCGCCAAGCGGACACGGCGGCCGCTCCCACACCGGCCAACGGGAGCGTGAGCGGAAATCGGTATAGCGGGAGGTCCTCTCGAAGCTTCTTCTCGAGCTCTCCGCGATACACGGTCCGAATATCCGGACCGCCTGGGCTGAGAGCGAGAATTCCCAGACCGGCTACGGCGGCCGAGCCCGAAAGGACGAGTCCGAGGCGCGCAGAGGATGTTGCAACCAATGGCACTTGGCCGCTTCGCCACTCACGCCACGACGACGGGCCATATGCGATGGCGGTAATGACAAGAGCGCCCAGAACGATGGCGAGGGATACAGGGTGGATGATGCCTCCGATCCCGAACAAGATCATTGCCGGCACGAACGAAGTTCCGTGCTTCACGACTGCCATGACCGGGAGAAGCGCCGCCATGCAAATAGCCGCCGCCATCAGGTTGTCGGTGTAGGTCTCAGGAGCCAGCAGTCGGATGAGGGGGGCCGATACGGCGGCCATGAGGGTGACGACGAGCATTTCCCATCGCTTCAAGCCGAGCGCTGCCGAGGCAAACGCCCCGACAGCCAGGGCCGTCGCGATAGCACCGGCAAGGGGGATCGGGGTCGCCACGCGAAACGTAGACGTTGAGAAGAGGCTCGAGAGCGTCAGGGCAAGGACGGGAAATCCTGGCCTGTTCGCGGTGAGGGGCTCGGCCAGCGGCAACAGATGCGGAATCTCGGTTCCGAACCCTCGCTCCGCGATGAAGTTCGTATGGAACAGGTAGCGGGCTGTGTCCCATCCAATGGGGAACCGGTAGTCATTCACGTAATAAAGGCCCGTGTAGAACGCGACCAGAAGCGCTCCGGTCAATGCAGTCAAAGCGAATGCGGGCATGTGCGAACGAACGACCGCGCGTTGAATCTCGCGACTTTGAGAAGAACGTAAATCCTTCGACGTCAACTGGTCCGTCGACACGTCGGCACTGTATCAGCCGACATGGGCTCGGTTAGGTCGACCACTTAGTATCGCCCGCACATGCGACAGGCACGCCGCGATCAACGATCGAGCGGCTGGCGTTCGTTCGTCCCAGTCTTGGCCGGTCCACTTCTCATCCTCGGGGCGGTTCTGGTGCTTCTGAATCGCACGGCCTTTGGAGGGAAGATTGCAAACGGCGACCTTCCGACGTTCTGGCTTCCAACGTTTTGCCATCTGGGACGAAGTGTGGCCTCGGGCGATCTTCCCCTATGGAACCCCTACACCATGGCCGGAGTCCCCTTTGCCTCGGACCCACAATCCGGATGGATGTATTTGCCGGCCATGGGTCTCTTTACGACGCTTCCATGCGACGTGGCGATCCGGTGGATGGTCGTGCTTCAGCCGGTGCTCGCCGGGCTCGGAATCTATTGGTTTCTCCGATCCGAAGGTACGGGCCGGCCATCGGCAACGGTTGGAGGACTGGCGTTGGCCTTGGGGATCGCCGGATCCCAACTCACGCATTCATTGCCCCTCGCCGCGTCACTCGCGTGGACGGCGGTCTCGCTGGGGGCCTGTTCCCGATATCTCCACGCCGGGACGAATGCGGCTCGCGTCGCCTGGTGTGGCGCCACGGCGTTGTCGTGGGGGCAAATTGCGGCCGCTCACTTCAGCGTGGGATTGGCGATGGGGACCGCGATTTTGGCGGCGTACCTCATCGCGAAGGCGTGGGATCGGCGCTTGGTGGCTCACGTTGGCGGCAGGCGGTCGATCCTCGTGCTCGGTGCGCTTCTGCTTCCCGGTTTCGTTCTCATCAATATGGCGTACCTCCTTCCAAGACTTGGGTACCTTCCCCGAACGAGCATCGGGCTCGGATATGCGGCTCTCGATCGGCTTTCTGGCGAGCTCAGCGGAACGATGCTGCGCCGCGTCATACCCGCGAGCAGCCCCGACTGGCCTCTGAAATTCGCGACCACCCCGGGCACCCACCTGGGCGCCCTTCCCCTCGGCGTGATGTTCGGGGCGTTGTTTTCGAAGCGGTTCCGGTATTTGGGAGGTGGTCTGGCGGTCCTCGGGTTGTTGTTCTATGTGTTGACACTTCGCCCAGTCGCGAGCGAGGTCGCGGAGCACGCGGCGTCTTCCCGCCTGGCTGATCTGTATTTGCATAGCCCCGAGTGGTGGGGGTATGGCCTGCTTTTGATCATGGCCGTCCTCTCCGCATTGGGGCTGGAGGCATGGCTGACGGAGGAGCGGGGGCGCCCGCTGGTGGGGGCGATCGCTCTGTCTGCATTGGTCTGGGGGCTTCTGCCGCCAATCTTCGGAGCCACGCCGTTCGAACTTTCGTTTCTGTGGGCCGGAGTCGCTGTCTCGATACCGGTGTTCGTCCTGGCGCGGACGCGCCCCCTCGCCTTCATCGCGCCCGTCGTCGTGGCAGCCGAGATGGTTGGAAGCGGTCTTATCGGCTACCGGCGCCCGCCATTTGCTCCCATCCCAAGACTCCTCGTGGACCGAGCAGAACCAACCATCGACACGGCCTCATACGTCCGGCCCGACCCCCTCGCGCGTGCGCTCCAAACGCTGCCCCGAGGCCGATACCTCCTTCAAAATGCATCCGGGTGGGAACGCCTCCAGGCTGATCCGCGCTCCACTCTGTTTCGGGTCGAGCACGTTCAGGGATACAACCCGGTTCAACTTCTCCGGTACTGGATGTTCGTGCGGGCGATGACGACGGTTCCGCTCCGGTACAACCTCTCGCTCTTCCGGGATCCTCCGCGAGCAGTCTTCGATCTCCTCCAGGTGAGATACGTCGTGGCCGCACCATGGGTTCGGCCCGGCGCTTCGCGGGTGCTCGAGCCCCGCGGCGACCTGAGCATCTACGAGCTGAGTGCGGTGCCGGCCCGCGCGTCCCTGCTCACGAGGTGGACCGTTGTTCCTACGCCTGAGGAGGCGCTTCGGGCGATCCGCGAGCCCGGGTTCGACCCATCGACGACTGCCGTGCTCGAGGAGCCGCCGGGACTGCCGGGCGGCGCGCTCACCGCCGATCCACGACGGCGCTCGGGTGATCGATCCAGTGTCCAGTACGCGACCCGCGGTCCCCATGAGGCGGTGATCCGCGTCTTCGCCCACCAGCCCAGCTTGCTCCTGGTTCGCACGCCATACGATCAAAACTGGCGCGCGACGGTCGACGGCCGAAAGACACGCATATTGCCCGCAAACTTCCTGGTTCAGGCCATCGCCATGCCCGCTGGTCGACACACGGTTCGACTCGTCTACAACGACTCCTCGATCCGGGCGGGCCTCGGTGTATCGCTGATAGCGGTTATTTCGCTTGTATTGCTCGGTTGGTTCGTCTGGTCGCGGGAGCGGCACCGCCGAATGTGATGTTGTGGCGGGTACTACCTGCCTTTCTGTGGCAGGAGGGGATACCCGTAGAGCTGCAACAAGGGCATCGAAAAAAGCGTGCCGACGAGTCGATCCGGCAGCGGCTGGCGGCCCAGCCACTCATCATCGAGGCGAATTTCTATTTCACCGGTTCGAAACCGGTTGGGATTTCCGGCGACGGTGTGAGTCGGCGCGATCGTGACCTTTCCATTCGACATGAATGAAAGGTCGGCGTCGGGTTCACCGAGCCAGGCGCAGATCCTTCGGAGCGCGCCCCGAGGGTCCCGAATGAAGTCTTCGTACCGATACCGCACATACCGGTGATCGCCGCGTCGAAATCCCGTCATGTGAGCCATGGAGTTGCGCGCCCACCAACTGGCCACCGAAAAGAAGGGGCCGAACCGTTCCATCGCGGGAGTGCCGGGGCGATCCACCCAGCGCTTGTCTCGGTTTTTCCACGAATAGATGACTGCGCGGGGGTCTCGCACAAGGTGCAGGACGTACGAGTCGGTCCCCGGAACCAGACCGAGCGCGGTGGGTGAGGCCGCCCACTTGGTGGACTCCACGATCACATTGGCTGCTGTGGTCGTCGCCAACGCCCGATAGATTCGGCTCATCACGTTCACGTACGACGTGAGAGCCTGCCATCGCGGGCGACCGTGCGGCGACTGCATGATCATGCGTGGCACGGCTCGCCACGAAAGGATTTCCCTCTCCCAGGCAACGATCGTGCTCGGGTCCGCGGCTCTTCCATCAAAGGCCGTCTTCAGGACTTCCTGCCAGAAAGCGCATTGGGGAAGCGGCTCTCCGCACCCACACAGCGAACCCTGTTGAAGGCCCCATCCCCACAGGTGCCGCAGTTCGCCGGGGGCCACAAAACCATCGATCTGGCCGAGCAGATTGTTGAGCAAGGTTCCGCCCGACCTCCCCTTGCCGACCAAGCACAGGACCTTGATTCGGTCAGGGTTCACGGGTTTCAGACCCAGCTAGAGGACCGCCGATCTCACTGCCGGCCTCGATTGGTTTCATCATCTGGTTATCCCGCCCGTGAAGGAAAACCAACGCAATGGGGACCAGTACCGCCAGGTTCGCTATCCGGATGATCGACGCTGCGACGATTCCGACCGACGCCGGGAGGTTGATCAGCGGGCTGATGGCGCCGGCGGCGAGTTCCCTGATACCCAAGCCCCCAGGAAAGATTCCGGTCATGGACGCAACCATCCCACTGAGCGTCAGGGCAGCTGCCTGGCTCAATGAGGGTGAGAGGCCCAAGCCCGCAACGACCAGCAGGAACCTTACGGCCCCGACGACCACGTAGAGCGATTCGATGGCCACGATTCGAACGAAGAGAGAATTGACGCCGGCGGGCCCGCGGATACGCCGCATGAGCACATAGATGCCGATCATGGAGATGGCCCCTCCGACCAGCAACACGACGCCAAGCGCGTCCGGCGAGTCGGCCAGCAGCGCCCCGCCGATGATGAGCGCTCCTGTGGCGACCCAGGAGAGTCCGACCGTTAGAGTCGAAAGAACCGCTCCGCCGAGGGGTGATCCGAGGCGATACAGCGCCGCCGTCCGAACAATGACGGATCCGGGAATGGGCAGAAGGTTCGCGGCCGTGGAAAGAATGCTGAGGCGGAGAGCTTCACGCGCCGGCACCTGGCCATGGCCCAACAGTCGGGCCGACGCGTCGTACTCCGCGGCACCGAGAGCAACGAGTGCCGGCGCCCCGAGCAGACCTGACAGGACGAAGAAGTGCCACCGAACCGGCTGCCGTATGTCCGGCAGAGTTGCGAAGCCCAGCACGAAGGCCCCCGAGAAGAGGACGGTGGCGACTCCAAGCCACAGTCGCTTGCGCCGTTCGGACACCTCTCGATTCCGGCGACGGAGAAGCACGTGGGCGATTCGCTCATCGAGTCGTCGCCGGTCGTGTTGTGTGTCGGGAATCAGTTCAGAGCTCGCCACGTCATTGTACGAGTGCCATGCTCCTGCGACGAATCGCTTCCCTCGGTCCGCCGTCAACGCGCTGAGTCGGTGCGGACCTCGAGGAATCTCAGTAGCGTGTAGGAAGCGTTGAGGTGACTTTCGAGTAGGGGCATGAACGACGTGGACCCGTCGGAAACGAACGACGAAAAGCTCAAGGTTCTTTACCTTATTGGAAAGGGCCGGTCGGGTGGAACCCTGCTGAGCAACCTGCTTGGTCAGATCGACGGCTTTGTTTCCACTGGAGAACTAAGAGATCTCTGGATTTGGGCGATTCCCGAGAGCCGCCTTTGCGGCTGTGGCCGCCCGGTACAGGAATGTCCGTTCTGGCAGGAAGTTCTCAGGACGACACTTGACCCACAAAGAGACCCCGACGTGGCCACGATCGCCTCCTGGGAACGGCGCATCATGAGCTGGCCGGCCATTCCGCGAATGTTCGCTCAAGCGGCTGGACGGCCC
>DATABA010000030.1:0-15845 GCA_036259835.1 Actinomycetota bacterium | reverse complement strand
CCTCCTCTTCCACGGTGAAGAGGAGGAGTGCATGGGAGCCTGCGACAAGGCCCCGGTTCTCGCCGTGAACTACCTGTTCTACGACAAGGTGACGGAAGGCCAGCTCGAGCAGATGATCGAGTCGATTCGAGCGGGTCAGGTTCCGGAGGCATCTCGCGGCGGCGTCCCGGGCGAGCTGAAGGAAGTCTCGCTCACCCTCGCAGGAATCCACAGTCTTCGGCCGGCCGTCGAACCCGTTCCTGCTGAAGCCAAAGTTCCGCCCGACGGATCGGCGCAGGGACCTATGGGTGAAGGTCCGGCCCGCCCGCAACACGCGCCCCCAAGTCAGGGGAGCTCCGGTGGCTGAGTTCGAACCGGTTCTCACGGCGCGGTGGGACAACGCCGAAGCGGTTGGAATCGACGGTTACGAGCGCGCCGGCGGCTACCAGGCGCTTCGCAAGGTGCTCGGGATGAACCCCGATGACGTCATCGGGGAGGTCCAGGCCTCCGGCCTCCGTGGCCGCGGCGGCGCCGGATTCCCGACGGGATCGAAGTGGTCGCTCACCCCCAAGGACACAGGCAAGCCGGTGTTCGTCGTTGTAAACGCGGACGAGAGCGAGCCCGGCACGTTCAAGGACCGTGAGCTGATCGAACGCGATCCGCACCAGTTGCTGGAAGGGGTTGCGATCTGCGCCTTCGCGAACCAGTCGCAGACGGCATTCATCTACTGCCGCGGCGAGTTCGTGTGGCCGGGAACGGTCATCGAGCGCGCCGTCGGGGAGGCGTACGACCGGGGGTACTTCGGACGCAACATCCTCCGGTCCGGATTCGACCTGGACGTGGTCGTCCACCGCGGCGCCGGCGCGTACATCTGCGGGGAGGAGACGGCTCTTCTCGAATCACTGGAGGGGTATCGCGGACAGCCGAGGCTTCGTCCGCCGTACCCGGCCGTGGAAGGGCTGTATCGGTCTCCGACCATCATCAACAACGTCGAGACGCTTGCCTGCATCCCGCACATCGTCGATCGCGGGTCGGAGTGGTTCGCCGGCATCGGCCCGGAGAAGTCGACCGGCCCGAAGATCTTCTCGGTCTCGGGCAAGGTCAACCGGCCGGGGAACTACGAAGCGCCGATGGGAACGCCGGCCAGGGTCCTGATCGAAGAGTACGCCGGCGGCATCCGCGACGGCAGGAAGTTGAAAGCGTGGACGCCGGGCGGCTCGTCCACGCCGTATCTCACGGCCGACCATCTCGACACGCCTCTTGATTTCGATTCGATACAGGCTGCCGGCTCGCTCCTCGGGACGGGAGCGATGATCGTGCTCGACGAGCGGGATTGCATCGTCGACGCCACCCTTCGATTCACGCAGTTCTACGCACACGAGTCCTGTGGAAAGTGCACGCCCTGCCGCGAGGGAACGTGGTGGCTTGCTCGAGTCCTTCGGCGGATGGAGCGCGGGGACGGCAAGTCGGCGGACATCGACCTCATCAAGGACGTGGCCGGGAACATGCTGTTCAAGTCGTTCTGTGCCCTGGCCGACGGCGCCGTGTCGCCGCTCGATTCCTCCATCAAGTACTTCCGCGACGAATACGAGGAGCACGTCCGTCTCGGTCGGTGTCCCCTGAAGGAAGGGCGACCGCGCGTCGAGGCGGTCACCGCGCGGACCGGTGGAACGATGGGAGCGCTGGAGCAGGTGCTGCCCGAAGGTCGGGAAATCGAGCTCGGTGAGGTGCTGTCGTGACGAACGGCAACGGCCAGGACCTTGTGACGCTCAGCATCGACGGCAAGGAGGTCACCGTCCCGAAGGGGACGCTCATCATCCGCGCTGCCGAAGAGCTCGGCATCGAGATCCCCCGCTTCTGCGATCACCCGCTCCTCGACCCTGTCGCGGCATGCCGGCAGTGCTACGTCAAGGTCGAAGGGCAACGAAAGCTCATGACCTCGTGCTCCACCCCGGTGGCGGATGGTCTGGTCGTCCATACCCAGTTCACCGACGATGAGGTGAAGAAGGCACAGGTCTCCGTTCTGGAATATCTGCTGATCAACCACCCCCTCGATTGCCCCGTATGTGA
Source organism: Actinomycetota bacterium (assembly GCA_036259835.1). Classification (GTDB taxonomy): domain Bacteria; phylum Actinomycetota; class UBA4738; order UBA4738; family UBA4738; genus JALYGK01. Next base: position 13,796 of record DATABA010000030.1, on the reverse strand, counting down.
CCGCGGCGGCGAGTGCCCGCTACAGGACCAGGCGCTTGCGTTCGGGCCCGGGGAGAGCCGGTACACCGAAGCGAAACGGACCTACCGGAAACCGTTGCCGCTCTCGCCGCTGGTTGCGCTGGACCGCGAGCGATGTGTGCTCTGTGCGCGGTGCACGCGTTTTTGCGACGAGATCTCCGGGGACCGGTTCATCGAGCTGTTCGACCGCGGCGCCGCGCAGCAGGTGAGCATCGCCCCCGGCGAGGACTTCAAGAGCCCGTTCTCGGGAAACACCATCCAGATTTGCCCTGTCGGCGCGCTCACCGCCACGACCTACCGGTTCGCGGCGCGGCCGTTCGACTTGAAGTCGGGTGATTCGATCTGTCCCCACTGTGCATCGGGTTGCAACATTCGCGTCGACCTGCGTCGCGGCGAGGTCGTCCGGCATCTCGCCCGCGACAACTACGACGTGAACGACGCTTGGCTCTGCGACAAGGGACGGTTCGCGTTCTCCTTCCCCGATGACGCGAACCGGCTGACCACCCCGCTGTTGCGGGAGCCCGGTTTGGAGCCGGTTTCGTTCGCGGAGGCCCTTTCCACGATCGCCGGCTGGTGCAAGGACAAGCGGGTTGCGGTGCTGGCCGGCGGGCGCCTCTCCGACGAAGACGCCTATGCCCTGTCGAAGCTCACCCGGACGGCCTTCCAGACGAACGACGTCGACCACCGGGTTTCCGGAGGAGATCCGGGCGCGCTGCCGGCCGAACAGGTGCAAGCGGCCGACATGCCGGTGACGTACCAGGACGTCGAACGAGCGAAGGCCATCGTGGTCGTCGGTCTGGACGCCGAGCAGGAGCTTCCCATACTGCACCTGCGCATCCTCAAGGCGGTTCGGAAGTCCAGTGCCCGGGTCTTCGTCATTCATCCACGTCGAACGCGGCTCTGGGAGGTCGCGGAACACATCCTGTGCCGGCCGGGAGACGAGGCAGCCCTCCTCTCGCGGATCGGCTCCGAAACCAACGGCGACTCGGGCGAGGCGGCGACAATCGAGGCCCGAGTGGCGTCGGTACTCCGAGAGGCCGGTGAGGGAGGGGTGGTCTTCGGCGGCCCGGGGTTGTTGGAAAGCGAAGGAGCCGTCGAAGCTGCCAGGACGCTGGCCGAAGCGACCGGGGCGCGGTTCGCGCTGCTGTGCCGCCGAGCCAACGACCGTGGTGCCCTCCGGGCGGGATTGCACCCGGCCCTCCTGCCAGGGGGGAGGGTCGTCGACGATGACGCGCAGCGGTCGGTGATCGAAGTGGCGTGGGGAACACTCTTGCCCAACCGCCGCGGCCGAGACACGAGGGAGATCATCGAAGCCGCCGCAAACAAAGAGCTGGATGTCTTGTTCCTGGTCGGCGTCGACCCGCTCAGGGACTTCCCGAACGCATCGCTAGTTCAGCAGGCACTACAGAACGTCCAGTACAAGGTCGTGGTCGACATCTCTTCAGACGCCATGCAGATCTACGCGGACGCCATGCTTCCCGGAGCGCCGTACCTGGAGAAGGACGGCCACTACACCGACTGGGAAGGAAGACCGCAGCGCCTTCGAGCGGTGAGACCGCCGGTCGGGCTGGCCCGATCCGAATGGGAGATCTTCCAGGAGCTGTCCGAAGCCATGGGCGCCGACATGGGCTTCCACTCGCTCGACCAACTCCACGAAGAAATGGCCCGGGTCCTGGCGTCGCCTGAGGTCGGCATCGCTCCGCGCGGCCATTCCCCACCCTTCCCCACGCTCCGCGATGCCTCCCCGGCGCCGCCCGCGGCGGCCACGACAGACGGCGACCTCGTTCTGTTCACCTACCCGCTCCTCGTTGATGAGGGCACTTTGTCCAAGGGTGCTGACCTTTTGAAGGAGGCTTTGGAGGAGCCGGCGTTCGTTGAAGTCAATACCGCCGACGCGGAGCGGCTCGGGGTCGCCGACGGTGAGCGAGCAACGGTTCGGACGGACGGCGGCGAAGCCACCTTGCCCGTCCGAGTCACTCCCCACATCGCCGCCGGGACGGCATTCATTCCGTTCAACCAGCCGGGATTCGCCGTAAGCACACTTCTTCCCGGCCGTCTCGTAACGCGCGCGACCGTTGAACCCGTGAAAGAGAAGGTGACCGCATGACCGGGGCGATCGACTGGGTCGCCTGGATTCTCCTCATCGCTCGGGTCATCGTGATCTTCGCGTTGATGCTGATCTCTGTCCTGCTCCTCATCTGGATCGAACGAAAGGTCATCGCGGACATGCAAGTGCGGATCGGGCCGAACCGAGCCGGTCCCGCCGGTGTCTTCATCACGCTGGCCGACGGAATCAAGTTGTTCTTCAAGGAAGGGATCACCCCGGTCACCGCCGACCGGCCGGTGTTCCTCCTCGCCCCCGTGGCGTCGATGGTGCCGGCGATGCTCGGGTTCGCCGTCATTCCGTTCGGTCCCGGCGTGGAGCTCTTCGGACGGCGAGTGCCGTTTCAGATCAGCGACCTCAACGTCGGCATCCTGTGGATCCTGGCCATGGCCTCACTTGCGGTGTACGGAGTGGTCCTGGCCGGATGGGCGAGCGGCTCGAACTATCCGCTTCTCGGCAGCATCCGATCGAGCGCGCAAATGATCTCCTACGAAGTAGGCATGGGCCTAGCACTCGTTGCGGTCCTTCTGTACAGCGGCTCTCTTCGCATGTCGGACATCGTTGAGGTGCAGGCCCGCCACTTCGGCGTTCCGGGCTTGGGGTGGTTGCCCAAGTGGAACCTGTTTCTTCAGTTCCCGGCGTTCCTGATCTACATGATCGCCGCCACGGCCGAGACGAACCGGCCGCCGTTCGACTTGCCGGAAGCGGAAACCGAGCTCGTGGCCGGGTACCACACCGAATACTCCGGGATCAAGTTCGCCATGTTCTTCCTGGCCGAATACATGCACACCATCACCGTTTCCGCGGTCGGCGTGACGCTCTTCCTCGGTGGATGGCGCGGCCCGATGTTCGGCGTGGTCCCGTGGCTCTGGCCAGTCCTGTGGTTCCTGGTCAAGCTCTTCGTCGTCATCTACGTCCTCGTGTGGATCAGAGCGACCATTCCGCGCTTCCGGTACGACCGGCTCATGAGCTTCGGTTGGAAGGTCATGATCCCAATCGGGCTGTTGTGGATTCTGATCACGGCCGCCTCAGTGGTCCTACCGAACATCTACAGCGACGGACGGGCGGCGCTGATCATCGCTTCGGGGACGATCGCCGTGCTGCTGCTGGTGACGCCGCTGTTCACGTCTCCACCGAGATCCGCAATGGAGGGCGAGGACGAAACACTCGGTCGGCGGGGAGTGAGGACCTGATGCTCGACGGGCCGCAGTCAGAGGAGCGACGCGGTTGGATCCGTACCATCGGCCACGCCGTCCGACGATTGGCCGGCGGGTTGTCGGTGACGTTTCGCCAGGTGTTCCGTCGAGACGTGACCCGGCAGTACCCGAGGGAGATCCCGCCGCTTCCCCCTCGTTCACACACCGGACGCCATCTCCTGAACCGGCACGACAACGGTCTGGAAAAGTGCATCGGCTGTGAGCTGTGCGCGTGGGCATGCCCAGCGGACGCGATTTATGTCGAGGGAGAGGACAACACCGATGACAATCGGGTATCTGCCGGTGAGCGGTACGCCCGCGTCTATCAGATCAACTACCTGCGGTGCATCATGTGTGGGCTCTGCGTCGAAGCATGTCCGACGCGAGCGCTCACGCTGACCAACAACTTCGAGCTTGCCTTCGAAACCCGAGAGGACGCCATCCTGGAGAAGTGGCAGCTCCTTCAGCCGCCGCCGCCGCTCGGGACGGCTCCTGGGACCGAACAGGGGAAGTAGTGGCGGACTGGATCGCCTTCTGGGTGATCGCTCCGATCTCGGTGCTGTCGGCTGGCGCGATGGTGCTGGCCCGGAACGCCGTTCACTCTGCGTTGTTTCTCATCGTGAACTTCTTCACGTTGGCGGTGTTCTTCCTGATTCTCGGATCGCCCTTCCTGTTCGTGGTGCAGATCATCGTCTACGCCGGGGCGATCATGGTCCTGTTCCTGTTCGTGCTGATGCTCCTCGGCGTCGCCCGCGAGGTTCCGCTCACCGAGCGAATCAGGGGCCAGCGCCTGTTCGCCATTCTGTTGGGCCTCGGGTTAGTGGCCGAGGTCGTCCTGGCGGTTCGTTTGGGGGTCGGCTTCTCGCGCGGGCAGCTTCCCGACTTCAGCCGAGCCGGCACGGTGCAGGGCCTGGCGGAAGTCCTTTTCAACTCGTACTTCTTTCCGTTCGAAGTGACCTCGATCCTGCTCATCGTGGCCGCGATCGGGGCCATGCTCCACGGGCGGCGCCGCGTCAGCGAAGAGGAAACGGTCGACTTCGACGTCGAGAGGGATGAGCCGGCGCGGGCCGAGACCGGTGCTTCCCGATGAAGACGCCGATCTCGTATTTCCTTCTGGTCTCGGCGCTTCTGTTCACCATTGGAACCGTCGGCGTGCTGGTTCGCAGAAACGCGCTGGTCATCTTCATGTCGGTGGAGCTCCAGCTCAACGCGGTGAACCTCGCGCTCGTCGCGTTCTCCCGGCAGCACGGCAACGTGACGGGACAGGTCCTGGCGTTCTTCTCCATGGTTGTTGCGGCGGCTGAGGTGGTGGTCGGACTGGCCATCATCGTGACGCTGTACCGCAAGCGAAGAAGCGCCGACGTCGACGACGCCAGTCTTCTGCGGGGCTAAGGATGGAACCAGCCATCGCGCAGGGACCGTCCGGCGCCGCGGTTGCGCTGATTCCGCTTCTTCCCCTCATCGGAGCAACCGTGCTGCTCCTCACCGGTCGGAGGTGGAGGGGGCGGTCGGCCGGGTGGCTCGGCTCGCTTGTCGTCGCCGCGTCGTTCGTCCTTTCCGTCGTGTCGTTCTTCTCCCTCATTGGCCACCCGGAGGACTCCAGGACCACCGTTACGCACCTCTTCGACTGGATTGATGTCGGACTCTTCCGCGTCGCGATGGACCTGCGAATCGACCAGCTGTCGATGCTGATGGCGTTGTCCGTCACTGGCGTCGGCGCCGTCATTCACTTCTATTCGATCGACTACATGGACGGCGACCTGAGGTACTCGCGGTTCTTCGGATACATGAACCTTTTCGTCTTCTTCATGCTCGTCCTGGTTCTGGCCGACAACTTCGCCTTGCTCTACCTCGGGTGGGAGGGCGTTGGCCTCTGCTCCTACCTCTTGATCGGGTTCTGGTTCGAGCGGAAGTCAGCCGCCGATGCGGCGAAGAAGGCGTTCATCACCACGCGAATCGGTGATGCCGCGTTCCTCATCGGGATTGTGTTCATCTGGCTCACGTTCGGCTCCCTTCAGTTCGACGCGGTGTTTCGAGGCGCCGAGGGCCTGGCGAACGGAACTGCGACCGTGATGGCGCTGCTTCTGTTTGCGGGCGCGGTCGGAAAGTCGGCGCAGTTGCCGCTTCACGTCTGGTTGCCCGACGCCATGGAGGGCCCTACACCGGTTTCGGCACTCATCCATGCGGCCACCATGGTCACCGCGGGCGTGTACCTGGTGGTACGGGCGCACCCCATCTTCGAGGCCTCGACGGTCGCCCTCAACGTCGTCGCGGTGCTCGGCGTGGTGACGGCCATCTATGCCGGCCTCGCAGCCCTGGCCCAGGACGACATCAAACGGATGCTGGCCTACTCCACGATGAGCCAGCTCGGCTTCATGTTCTTCGGCGCGGGCGTCGGCGCGTATGCGGCGGCGATCTTCCTCCTGGTGGCCCACGCTTTCTTCAAGGCGCTGCTCTTCCTTGGAGCAGGCAGCGTGATGCACGGCCTGCACGAAGAGACCGACATGCTGAAGATGGGCGGTCTGCGGTCGGCAATGCGCGTCACCGGCGCGACGTGGCTGATCGGGTGGCTCGCCATGGCCGGCATCTGGCCCTTGTCAGGCTTCTTCGCGAAGGATCAGGTCATTGCCGCCGCGAGCCATGCGGGTCGAACCGGCCTGTGGATCGCCGCCCTCGTCGGAGCCCTCCTCACTGCGCTCTACATCAGCAGGGCGACGTTCATGACCTTCTTCGGCTCACCGAGGACCGAAGCCGAACCGCATGATCCGCCACCGCTCATGCGCGTGGTGCTGGTGATCCTGGCGGTTGCGTCAGCGCTCGGCGGGGTGCTCGGGTTCTCGGCGACCAGTGGGCTCCTTCCGAGGTTCCTCGCGCCGGTAGTCGGCGAGACCCGCGAGATGCACGCGGGCCCGTCTGAGTTTCAACTGGCGATCATCTCCACCGCCATTGCCCTGGTTGGAATCGGGCTCGCTTACTTCGTCTACGTTTCGGGCCGCATCGATTGGCAGGCGCTCCGTGTGAGGCTGGCGCGGCCGAAGCGAGCCCTGCAACGCGCCTTTTACGTCAACGACTTCTACTCGGGGGTGCTGGTCGCCCCGGCCAAGCTCGCCGCGGCCTTTGCCGCCTACGTCGTCGACCTTCGATTCATCGACGGCGCCATCAATGGACTGGGACGGGTCTTCGCCGCCACAGCGTCGGTGGGACGGAGGATCCAGACCGGGTTCGTCCGGACGTACGCGGTCGGCCTTCTCCTCGGCACCGTCGGGATTCTCTGGTACCTGGCGGTGAGGTTCTGATGCAGCCGATAGGGCCCACGCCCGAAGCGGGGTTCGGATGGCTCAGCGTCATCACATTCGCGCCTCTGGCCGGCGCGGTGCTCTTGGCATTCGTTCCGGGGCGGGCCACCGGCGCACATCGAACGCTCGCCCTCGTGACGACCGTCGTCACGTTCCTGTTGTCACTCGGGATGCTGGCGGCATACGAACCGGAACCGGGCTTCCAGTTGGTCGACCGCGCGACGTGGGTCGGCGTGCTCAACTTCCAGTACATCCTTGGCGTCGACGGGATCAGTCTCTGGCTGGTGCTCTTGACGACGTTCCTGATGCCCGCAGCGATTCTGGTCTCATGGCGCCTGGAGCACCAGACGAAGTACTTCATGGTCTCGTTCCTGGTTCTCGAGACCGCGATGCTCGGATCGTTCCTCGCGTTGGACCTTCTGCTGTTCTTCCTCTTTTTCGAGGCGTTGCTGTTCCCGATGTACCTGATCATCGGGACGTGGGGGAGCGAGCGCCGCGTCTACGCGGCGGTGAAGTTCTTCCTGTTCACGATGGCCGGCTCGGCGTTCCTGTTCGTGGGGATCCTGTTTCTCTACTTCCGGGCGGGGTCCGAGTTGGGCGGTGCAACGTTCGCCATCACCGAGCTGAGCCAGCTTCAGCTTCCCGTAGCCACGGCGCGGTGGCTGTTCCTGGCGTTCTTCGTGGCTTTCGCCGTAAAGGTGCCGCTGTTTCCGCTGCATACGTGGCTGCCGGACGCCCACACCGAAGCTCCCACAGCCGGGTCACTCATTCTCGCGGCGGTATTGCTGAAGGTCGGGGCGTACGGGCTGATCAGGTTCAACCTCTCACTTTTCCCGGAAGCGTCCGAGTACTTCAAGGACTTCGTCTCGATCCTCGCCTTGATCGGGATCGTCTACGGGGCGGTCGTGGCGCTGATCCAGACGGACGTGAAGAGGCTGGTCGCCTACTCGAGCGTTTCCCACCTGGGATTCGTGGTGTTGGGGACGTTCGCCTTCACGCTTCAGGGTCTCTCGGGCGGCGTGCTTCAGATGGTGAACCACGGACTCTCGACCGGGGCGCTGTTCCTCCTGGTCGGAATGCTCTACGAACGGCTGCATACGCGAGAGCTGACGCGAATGGGTGGGCTTGGCGCCACGATGCCGGTTCTCGCTGGCCTCTTCCTGTTCGTCGCGCTTTCCTCGATCGGGCTGCCCGGGCTGAACGGGTTCGTGGGCGAATTCCTGATCCTCGTCGGAACGTTCACGGTGAACAAGGCATACGCCGCGATCGCCGTGACCGGTGTCGTTCTTGCCGCGATCTACCTGTTGTGGGCGTACCAGCGCGCCTTCCACGGTGCACCGGCGATTGCGGGAGGTGCGGGGGACCTCGGGCTATCTCCCACCGGTGGTGACGGCAAAGCCGGGCGGTTGCTCGACTTGAATCTGCGCGAACACCTCGTCCTCGCGCCGATCCTTGCGGCCATCTTGGTGATCGGCGTCTACCCCAACGCCCTTCTGAAGAACATCGAGCCGAGCACGGCACAACTGGGCTCCTGCGTTGCGGAGCAGGAGACGGGTCGGTCCGGGACAACCCGCCTTGGGTGCGTTCCGACCCGTGGTGCCTTGGCAAGCGGGGGAGGGTCATGACATGAACCTGACGGCCTTCCAGGCGCAACCGCAGGCGGCGCCTCATCCCCCGCTTCACTTTGGTCCGATAGCGCCCGAGCTGATCCTGGTCGGCGCGGCGATCGCCATGTTGCTCCTGGACGCGCTGGTTCGTCTCCGAGATCAGCGGCCGCTCGTGTTTCTTTCCCTTGCCGGATTGTTCGGTGCGGCAGCGGCTTCGATCGCCTTGTGGTTCTGGGACGGCCCGCCGGTCGTACTCGGCAACATGGTGGCGGCGGACAAGTTCGCGGTCTTTCTCCGCCTCGTGCTGCTTGCAGTGGCCGCCATCGCCGTCCTGCTCTCGTATCACTACCTGGAGCGGTCTGACGAGGCCCGCGGCGAGTATTACCCGTTGCTCCTCTTCTGCACCGCCGGCATGACGCTCATCGTTTCGGCCGCCGACCTCGTCGTGATCTTCCTCGCGTTGGAGATCCTTTCGCTCTCGCTCTATTTGATGACCGGGTTCTCGTTCCGCCGGCTTGCGTCCGCGGAAGCCTCGATGAAGTACTTCCTGCTCGGCGCGTTCTCTTCAGCGTTCTTTCTCTACGGGATCGCGTTGGCGTACGGCGCCACCGGAACAACGAATCTTTCGGCCATCGCAGGGCGGTTGAGCCAGGAGGCCTCGTTGGCGCTCGCGCTGGGTGCGGCGGGCCTCATGGCGACCGGGTTCGGGTTCAAGGTCGCGGCCGTTCCTTTCCACATGTGGACGCCGGACGCCTACCAGGGCGCCCCGACCTGCGTGACGGCGTTCATGTCGGCCGCGACGAAGGTGGCGGCGTTCGGGGCGTTCCTCCGAGTGTTCAACGTCGCGTTCCAGCCGCTGTCCGCCGATTGGACGCCGTTCGTGTGGGTCATCGCCGCCGTGACGATGGTGCTGGGAAGCCTCCTGGCAATCGCTCAGACCGACGTGAAGCGAATGCTGGCCTATTCCTCCATCGCCCACGCGGGATTCATCCTCGTCGGGGTGACGGCGGCGAATCAGACCGGCATTGAAGGAGCGATGTTCTACCTGGTTGCGTACGCCGCGATGATCATCGGCGCGTTCGGAGTGGTCGTGCTGGTGTCAATCAGGGGTGAAGACCATTTGGCGCTCTCGTCCTACGCCGGGCTGGTTCGCCGGAGTCCGTTTCTCGCGGTCATGCTGGCGCTCTTCCTTCTCTCGCTCGCCGGGATTCCGGGGACGGCCGGGTTCATTGCGAAGGTTGCCGTGTTCAGCGCAGCAACCCAAGCCGGCCACTGGCCGCTGGTGCTCATCGCCGTGATTGCGTCCGTGATCGCGGCCTTCTTCTACATTCGCCTGATCGCCTTGATGTACATGCAGGACCCTACGGAGACGCCGCCCATCGAGCGCGCGCCGGTGGCTCAGCTGGCGGTGGCCGTCCCGGCGGTGCTCACTGTTCTGTTCGGTGTGCTGCCCGCACTCGTATTCGGGTTCCTTCGCTCGGCTTCGGTGGTGAGGTTCTGATGACCAGGGCCGTCAACCCCGCTCTCGAGGCGCCGGATCCCGTCATGGAGGCGGAGATCAGGCGGCGACTGAACGAAGTCGAGGGAACGCTTGAGAAGTACGCCCGTTCGGACACCGACTTTGTCTCGGAGGCGGCGTCGTACCTGCTGGCTGCCGGCGGGAAGCGGTTTCGTCCCATGTTGGTCCTGCTCTCCGGCTACTTCGGGGATCCGACGGACCCGCGGCTGATCCAGGGAGCAACCGCGATCGAGCTGACCCATCTGGCGACGCTTTATCACGACGACGTGATCGATGAGGCCGACGAACGCCGCGGGCGCCCCTCCGTGAATGCGCGGTGGGACAACACCGTGGCGATCTTGGCCGGGGACTTCCTGTTCGCCCGGGCGTCCGAGATCTCCGCCGACCTCGGCGCGGAGGTGACGCGGCTCCTGGCGCGAACGATTGCCACAGTGTGCGACGGCGAGATTCGCGAGGTGGAAGTCTCCGGCCGAATCGACCATTCCGAGGGCGAGTACATGGAAATCATCCGGCGAAAGACGGCGTCGCTGATTGCCACGTCGTGCCGGCTGGGCGGGATGCTTTCGGACTCGTCGCCCGAGCTCGTCGACCGCTTGGAGGACTTCGGGATGGCGCTCGGCCTGGCCTTTCAGCTGTCCGACGACATCATGGACGTCATCTCGACGGAGGAGGAGCTCGGCAAGGAGCCCGGCGTGGACATGAAGCTCGGCGTGTACACGCTTCCGGTTCTGCACGCGCTCCAGGACGGCGAACGAAGTGAAGAGCTGACGGCGCTTCTGTCGGAGGGTCCGCCCGCAGGCGACCGGCTCGGCCGGGCGCTGGAGATCGTGCGTGAGGATCGTTCGTTGAACCGGGCACGGGAAGCGGTCAAAACGGAGTACCGACGGGCGAGGAAGCTGGCCGACGGGTTGCCACCCGGCAAGGCGCGCGACGCCCTCGTGCACATCGCCGAGTTCACCGCGATACGCTGCGGCGCCGAGGCGAGCTGATAGGGAGTCCTGCGATGGAAATGCGAAGGCTGGGGCAATTCGGACCGGAGATCTCGGTCGTCGGATACGGGGCGTGGGAGGCCGGGGGAGAGGTCTGGGGCGATGTCCCGAGGGAACACATCATGAATGCCATGGAGGCCGCGGTCGACTGCGGCATGAACTGGTTCGACACCGCTGAGGTGTACGGGCAGGGGCAGTCCGAACGGATGGTCGGCAGCTTCCTTTCGGGGCCGCGAAGGGACCAGGTCCTGGTCTTCACGAAGGTTGCCCCGGATGGGACCGGGGTCCGACCCGACCAGATCCGAAAGGCGATTCAGGGGTCGCTGAAGCGTCTTCGTACCGACTACGTCGACCTGTATCAGATCCACTGGCCGGCGCACGATGTGCCGGTGGAGGACTACTGGGGTGCAATGGCCGGTCTTCAGGACGAAGGGTTGACCCGGTTCATCGGGGTCTCGAACTTCGACCGGCCTCTCATTGAGCGCTGCCTGGCGATTCGCCACGTCGACTCGGTGCAGAACCAGTTTTCGCTGCTGGTGCAACGTGACCGTGGTGAGTTCTTGCCGTGGCTGGAAGAGCGCGGGATCGGTTACCTGGCGTACGGGCCGCTCGCCTATGGGTTGCTGACCGGAGCCATCACGAAGGACACGAAGTTCGCGGACGACGACTGGCGCAGCGGGAAGAAGTGGGGGGTCGGTTATTACGAGTCGCTGTTCGTGCCGGGCAAGTTCGAGCGGAACGTGGAGCTGGTGGAGCGGCTTCGCCCGATCGCCGACCGGCTAGGCGTGCAGCTGGCGCCGCTCGCACTTCGCGCTGCGATCGAGGTGAAGGGCGTAACGGGTGTCATCGCGGGAAGCCGAAACCAGGACCATGTTCGGTCGAACGCGTCAGCCGGTGATCTGAAGCTCGACGAAAAGACACGAGAAGAAATCGACGAAATCTTCGGTCCATAAGGTCACGCTCCCGCTACGAGCAGTGCTGGGGGGAGTGGTTGCAGCACCAATGAAAGCTCCCGTCGCCGTCGATCCTGGATGCAGCGGCGAGTACGGATTGCTCAGTTGACATTCGCCGATTGATGCGGAAAGGGCCACGAGCAACGCCCTCACCGATTTGACGGGAGCGGTGCTCATGTCCGAGCTACCACCCCTCTCGACGATGTGATCCACTTGCCACAGCGCTGAAGCGATCTCTCCTGAAGCCCTCCGAACGACAATCGGTCCCGCAACAGCTCCTCCCAGCACGTGCACGACTGACCTCTAGCGCGGCCAGGGATATCCGGCGCTAACTGCAATCGCCGTTGCGACGGCAGTCGCGAGTGTCAGTGCGAACGCCGCAATCCTTTTCATGAGACCTCCCTCCGGTCGCGGACTGCGGCGAACCGTACTCGGGATGTTAACCATGAGTCAATAGCTTGAGTTAACTAATGGCGCTGAGCGAACCGGTCAGTCCGAGCTGCCCGGGCGGGTACACTTCCTCGGCGTGGATCTCGCCACCCGGTTGCGCGACCTCAGAACACAAGCGGGCCTCACCAAGACAGCACTAGCGAAACCTCGGTACACGGTTAGCTATGTCAGTCAGATCGAGGCCGGTCGCCGCACGCCCTCGGCTGAGGCGCTGTCATTCTTCGCCAACCAGTTAGGCGTCACTCCTCGCTTTCTATCCACCGGAATTCCGGATGGCGTCGAGGACGAGGTGAAGTTCCGCATCGAAGAAGCCCGCGAGGCTCTTCGCCAGGGGAAGGGGAAGGACGCCGAGGAAATAACGAGGAGTGCACTCGACGACTCATCCCGGTACGACCTCCCCGCGTTGAAGCGCCAGGCGTTGCTCGTTGGAGCGGAAGCCATCGCTCAGCAAGGGAACCTCCAGGGTGCCGTTGATCTCTACGAGCAGCTCTTGGAGAACGGCCTTCCCCAACACGAGGCGGGCCTGGCCGTGGTGGGGCTCGCGCGGGCGTACCGGGTCATGGGAGACCTCTCCTATGCGGCGCAGGTCGTCGAAACGTTTCTCGCTCGGACTGGCGACACGCCGCTCGACCCTTCCATTGCCACGGAGCTCCAGTCTGTCCTCGTGTCCATCTACTTCGAGCGGGGTGACGTCAACAAGGCTGAGCGTGCGGCGCGAAGGGCACTGGCCGCTGCCACTCAGATCGAGTCGCTCGAAATCAAGGCGAAGACCTACTGGTATGCCGCGCGGGTGTTCGCCGAAGCGAAGCGGTGGGACGAAGCCCTGGAGCTTTCAACTCGGGCCCGGGTCCTGATGGAAGAGATGGAGGATCGGCAAAGCGTTGCGAGGCTCCACAACGCCTACGCCTTCATCTGCTTGGAGACCGATCCGCCGAAGCTCGACGAGGCGAGGGAGCACCTTGAGCGGGCCGAGATCCTGCTCCAGGAGACCGGTGCAACCGGCGATCTCGCCTACGTCTACGAGGAAAGAGGGCGGCTCGCCCTGTTGGAGGACCGTCCGGAACAAGCCCTGGACTACGCGGAGCGCGGACTGGCGGATTCGCAGCCCGACGCGATCGAACGGGCACGATGCCTCTACCTGAAGGGCCGCGCCCTGGCCGCGCTCCGTCGAAGCGATGAGGCGCGATTGGCGCTTCGAGAAGCCGCCGAGGAATTCAGGAAGCAAGGTGCCCGCCAACAGGAGGCATCGTGCTGGCGGGAGCTGGGGGAGCTCGATCTCGTGGCCGGGGACACCGCCTCCGCCATCGAAGCGCTTCGGGCCGGCCTGGCCGCGCTCGAGCCACACCGCACCCGCGCCTAACGGACCCCCTCGGCCGGCTCGGCACCCTTGCTAGAATCGCGCTTGAGAAAAGTTTCACAAGCTCGCCGACGCCTTTAGGGAGCTCGTGCAGACCTACTTTCAGTCCTACGGCATCCTGGTTGCCCTGCTGATCGCGGGGCTCGGGCTCGTTGCTACCGCTTTTGTCGCCGCCCGTCTGGTCGCCCCCCGCCGCCAGCTCGCCGAGAAGCTCACCACCTATGAGTGCGGCATCGACCCGGTCGGCGAGGGCTGGTCGCAGAGCCAGATTCGCTACTACATCTACGCCTTCCTGTTCGTGATCTTC
>DATABA010000029.1:0-7904 GCA_036259835.1 Actinomycetota bacterium | reverse complement strand
CCGAGTACATCGCCGCGGTGGACGACAAGCGCCGGTCCGACATAGCGGCACTCGATGCGCTGATTCGCAAGCCCGCGCCGGAGCTCGAGCCGGTCATCGTGGGCGGCATGCTCGGCTACGGGCCGTTTCACTACCGCTATGGGAGCGGCCGCGAGGGCGACGCCTGCAAGCTCTCGATCGCCAGCAACGCCTCGTACATCTCGCTGTACTGCTTCGCCGCCGACGCGAAGGGCTACGTCGCCGAGCGGTACGTCGACCGGCTCCCGAAGGCCAGCATCGGCAAGTCCTGCGCGCGGTTCAAGAAGCTCGCGCGCCTGGACCTCGTCCGGATTTCCGCGGGTCAATTGAGCCAGAAGCTCCTAACGGATAGCAGCGAGAAACGCGTCCGCGTTTCGGCGGATCTCGTCGTGGTTTCCCGACGCGACTAAGTCCGGAGGGGCGACGACGTCAATGGCGTTGACCGCGACCGCGCCGGCTTCGAGATAAGCGTGAGCATTCGATCGGTCGATCCCGCCGGACGCGATCAGTGGAATGTTCGGGAACGGCCCGCGTAGAGCGCGTACGTAAGTGGGGCCGCCGGCATTGGCCGGAAAGAGTTTCACGGCAGCGGCGCCCGCCTGATGGGCAGCCAAGACCTCCGTGGGCGATAGTCCACCGAGAATCGCCGGTACTCCGTGCTCCCGGGAGGTGGCTGCCACATCCGGAATCAGTGTCGGCGTCACGACGAATTTCGCTCCGGCCGCGATGGCGTCCGTCGCGTGGCTTCGATGCAGCACCGTCCCCGCCCCAATGATGGCGTCCTGAACCGCGATCGCTTCCGTAATGGCGTCGAGCACGGCTCCGATTGAGAATGTGAATTCCACACAGTGGATGCCGGCATCGACGAGGGTCTGCGCGAGGCCGGCCGGGTCAGCGACGCGCTCGGAGCGAATAACGGCAACGACCCGTTCTTTCCGAATAACTTCCAGGACGTCCACCGATGGATCGTACCGGGCGAGGATACCGGCGCTTTATCGAACCCTGCTGTCCAGAGTGAGGCCGAATCCCTTAGTTCGATCTAGTGTCTGGCGTCTTCGCCGGGACGTCACGCGCCTCGTAAAGCGCGGAGTCAGCACGGCCCACAAGATCGTCGATGTCGTCATTCTCTTCCAACTCTGCCAGTCCCCAGGCGATAGAAGCCTGGCTCGTGGCGGCTGCCAGGGCGTACGCAACTTCACGAAGTCGCCCTCTGGCATGGTCCATGTTCGCCTCCGAGAGCGCGCACACGAACTCATCGCCGCCGTACCGAAAAAGGAGGTCATAGGAGCGAAGCCCCTGTCTCAGAGCCTGCGCGACGGTTCGAAGAACCTGGTCACCGGCGGCGTGCCCTTGCCGGTCGTTCACGGCTTTCAAGCCGTCCACGTCGATGAACGCCACGACGAGCGAAAGGCCCTGTCGCCGAGCCCGGTCCATCTCGTGCTGAAGCTCGCGCATCCCGGGGCCACGCCGCAGTATTCCCGTGAGCTCATCGATGAGGTAGTCCTTTCGGACGCCGCTTTCCCGATCGAGCGCGGCCTGAGCTCGATCGAGCCTCGCTTGCCGCCGGTCGAGGACCGCTTGGTCGCGGTCGATACCTCGTTGATCTCGATGTACCTCGAATTCGTCTTCGTCGGTACTTCTCTCGAGATGAGCCTGCTCACGATCCAGGTTGGTTTGTTGGCGGTCAAGCGCGTCCTGATCCTGATCAAGGCTTTCCTGAGCCTCGGATGATTCCGGTCTGGAGCCCTCGTCCGGGGGATTCGTCGGCTCGCTCTTGGTGTCGCGCGTAAGGTCGAGTACAAACTGGTCGCCCAGTTCATCCGGCCGTCTGTCGTCCACCATCGTCCGATCTCTTCCTGTTCTCACACAAGCAGGAAGGTCCCATTAAGCATTTCTCACGCCGAGGACCAAAGCAATCATTCCCACAAAGGAAAAAGGGAGCCCAGTGTGGTGGGCTCCCTCATTCGTTCCTGCCCGCGAAGCGATGTTCGCGGCGGTGCCGGGTTGCTGTTAGACGGTTGCGTCGGTGCCGGTGAAGAACGCCAGGTCCCCGACTGAGTTCGACTTCAGTTCCACTCGCTCGGCGAGGTTTTCCTTGACCCATGAGGCCGCCGTGGGCGTGGCGTTCTCGGCGTGCTCACGGCTGTCCCAGACGCTGATTGACAGGAGTTCCCTGTCGCCCATGTCCGCAACGCCGTACCGAATGAACCCGGGCTGCTGCCGGAATATCGGGAGCATGCCCGCCTTCGCGGTCTCGGCGATCTCCTGGAAGCTGCCGTTGAGGATCCCGTATGTGGCTACTCGCATGTACTTCATGTTTGCTTTCCTCTCGTGTTGCATAGGGTCCTGCGTGGTCGGCGATCAGCGGTTTAGCCAGCGCGAGCCGAATATCGGTTTCGGGTATCAAGCGTCGCTGAGAACCAGCGGCAGAACAGGATCGTTGGAGGCGATTCCGTGAGGATCTGACTCCCGTCTAGGAACGGGACCGCGTCTGCACCGAGTATGCGCAGGTCCGATCGAATCTGTCTGGCTTTCGCCGGAGAAAGATGTGATGAATTGGGAAGGGTCGGGCGCTACTTGCGTAGGGCATCGATCGACGCAGTCGCGACGATCCCTTCGACGCTGCGCGCCAGTTCCTCGTCCAGGGTGATGAACGCGTCTGCCTGGAGCTTGGTGAGCGAAATGTACTCGGCGTTGTAGGTCGAAGCCCACCCCAACTGGTCCGCCACCTCCCAGGCCACACGGCGGAGCACGGCATCGCCGAGGAGCCTGATCTTCATCCGGCCGATGCGGTCGAGGCGCTCGCGCGCGACGTCGGTCGTCGATCTCGCCCACGACCGCCAATCCGAGGACATCACGGTAGAAGGCGAGCGACCGCTCACGGTCGAAGACGTCGATCAGGATGGAATTCAGCGCTCGAATCGCCTCGGACACGGCGAAGAATCCTACTTCGGACCTTCGTCAGGGATCAGGCGAACGAGCTGTTGTCTTGCCTCCCTTCCCGGACCGTCGGTCCACCCTCTCCGATGGCCTGTGCGGTCATGAGGCGCTCCCCTCAAGGTTCTTGGCGACGACCGCCATCGTCTGGGCGTACTCGTCGCTCGGGCTGAACTCGACGATTTTCGTTCCCGGCAGGGCAGCCTCTCCGGTGTGCCCGGGTCCCACGTAGTACGCCTCACCCTCCTCGAACGCCTCGTCGCCCTCGGGCCGGTGGAAGATCATGCGTCCCTTGATCACGTATCCCCAGTGGTGGGCCTGGCACAGGTCGTCGGGAAGCCCGCGGTACATCGGCGTAAAGTCCGCTGCCTGCTCGAAGGACTCGAGCCCTAGCACGTAGCCGTCCTGCTCCACGTACCTTCCTTCGAACCCGGGCAGGCTCTCCACCCGGGCGTCTCCCTTCGTGGACAGCTTGGCGATCGTTCCCATCCTTTGCTCCTTTCTGCTTCAGCGTGCCTCTTTGGTCAGGAAGTCCCGTACCGGCTCGAAAAAGGTGGCCGGGCTCTCCAGGTACGCGAAGTGGTTCGCACCCTCGAGCACCAAGTACTGCGCACCTGGAATCCGCTCGGCCACCTCGCGCGAGAACGCTTCGGGGATCGGGTCGTGCTCGGCTCGCACCACGAGCGTCGGCGATGCGATGGCCTTGAGACCGGCCATCGCGCTGGCGCCGTCCAGATCCGCGAACGTCCGGTCGGACTCCGGATAGAACGACGCGGTGATCTCGGTGAAGCCGTACCTGACGCGTGATGAGACCTTGGGGTCGATGAAAAACGGCCGGTAGGCGACGCGAACCCGCTCCTCCAGCGCCTGCGGTTCGCCTTTCTGGAACGCCGGCGAAGCCTGAATCCGACCGAGCTCCTCGACGTCGGCAGGGGTCATCCTTCGTTGCATCTCCGCCATGAGCGCCATCATCTGTTCCTGATCGAATGGCGGTCCGGGGTTCGCCACGACCAGTGAACGAACACGCGTCGGGTGTCGGGACGCGAAGATCGCGGCGAGGTCCGCGCCCCAGGAGTGACCGAGCAAATTCGCCCGTTCGATTCCGAGGCCGTCGAGAACAGCCCCAAGATCCTCCACTGCGCCGGCAACGGAGATTCGGCCGGGATCACCGAGCTCCGAACGGCCGGTGCCTCGCTGGTCGTAATAGATCAGCTGGAACTGATCCGCCAGCATGTCCATTGCGGGCCTGAGGTAGTAGTGCCCCAGTCCCGGTCCTCCATGGACGACGACCACAGGGGTTCCCTCGCCAGTAGAGACGTAGTAAAGCTCCGTCCCCTTCGCCGGCACGGTTCCATCCCGCCCGATGGCGGGGGCGGGGCTGGTCATCTGCATTTGCTCCTCCCTTCTCTATGCCGAGGCCAGGGGCCCGCCGGGTGTCCGCTTTCCACGGACGTCCGGCGAGCCCGCCGGTCGAGGAGCACGCTACGGAGAGGAAAGCGGCCGGCCATCCGCGCGTACACGCAGATCGGCGTCGTGCTACACGTAGATTTCGGTCGGCTGAGAGTTAGGCCAGGCCGTGAGTGTGGGCGTAGGCGGCCGCCGCGGCGCGAGCCGCCTTTCCGTGGGCGCCGACCTTTGCATAGATGTTCGAGATATGCCGTTCCACGGTGCGGACCGAAAGGAACATCGAATTCGCGATGTCCTGGTTCGAGAGTCCCTTGGCGACGGCGCGGAGGATTTCGATCTCTCGCTCGGTCAGCGTTGCCCCCCCCGGTGTTCTGAACGCGGCGGGCACGGTCAACTTTTTCCGTAAGAACTCCTCCGCAGCCATCGCATCCATGGAGGCACCGAGGTTCGAGAGCGCCGTGAGCGCCACCCGCGCCTCCGCTTGCGCGGCTTCGCGGCGATCGAGCTCGGCAAGAACGCGCGCCAGCTCGAGCCGGGCTCTTCCCGATTCCTGTACGCCGCGCGACCGTTCGAAGAGATCAACCGCGTCTTCCAGAGTTCGTCGGGCGCCTGCCAGATCGCCGGTTGCCGCGTAGCCGACGCCTCGGGTGAATGCGGCCATTCCCTGGACCGCCTCCGTTCCAAGGCTCCGGGCGACCTCCTCCAGTTCCGAGATCGATTCACCGGCGCCGTCAACGTCGCCGACGCGAACCCGAGCCAGCGCCGCTGCCACGAGAGCGTCGAGACGCTCCAGTGGAATGCCGGGCGGGACCATGCGGAGATATCGATCGGCGAGATCCGATGCGCTGGCTTGATCTCCTCGGTCCAGTGCCAGGAACGCTCGCTCGAGGAGGATGTGGTGGCCGAACGCTCCCCGAACGGCTTCGGCGCTCAGCTCATCGAGCAAAGCACTGGCTTCATCGAACCGGCCCTGTCGGCGGCGGAGATCGGCGAGGCGGGACGACGCGATCGCGCTAATCGCAGGTTTCGAACCGCCCACTTCGGTGAGCGTGGAGGTCAGCTCGTGCTCTGCTTCTTTCCACTTGCCTTGCCAGATCAGCGCCGTCGCTCCCTCGCTTCGGCAGTAGGAGAACGTCGATCGGTCGGCCCAGTCGCGGCAATATTCCATCGTTCGCTGCGCCCACTGAGCGGCGCGATCGTAGTCCCGGACCCGTTGGCATGCCGTAACCATGTAGCAGCACGTATTGGTGATAACGCTTCGATCTGAAAGCTCTCCGCCGAGCGCCGCTGCCACGGCTTCGTCGAGGAGCGGCATGCCTTCCTTGACCCTGCCGGCCAGGACCATGCACAGCCCTGCCTGGCCCGTGGCCATCATCTCGAGATGAACGTCCTGAAGGTCGCGTCCGAGCTTCGCGGCCTCCTGAGATAGCTCGTAGCCCCTGGCGGTGTCCTTGTCGTAGATGAGGGCGATGAAACCCTCGCCAAGCGAGACCCATCCGTGCACCGGCGTTGGCTCCATGTCGTGGAGGATGTGCCGGGCTCGTCCGAGCCAACCTTGGGCGATGGCCGGCGCACCGAGAAACCCGAGATGCATCATGCCGATGGTCATCGCGACGCGGGCGGCTTCGAGGCGGCTTCCTCTCTTGCGGTAGCCGGCGTACGCTCGCTCGCGAGCATCCGCAGACGACTCCGGATCGTCGAGCCAGCTCGCAGCGACGCCGAGGCCCTCAAGGGCTTCTGGGGTCTCCTCCCGCGCGAGGGATGTCTCGAAAAGGTCGCGTGCCTCCTGCCAGGAGCCGCGCATGAGAGCTTCGCTGCCTCGCATCAGCGCGTCGGTCGCGGTGGGGCTGGACTCCTGCATCGCTCCCTCCGCGCCAATATTGCACGGTGCCCGCGGTCTTGGAGAAGTGCTGGCTAAGTAGAGCGGAGGAAGCCGCCCATCATTTCGGGCTGAACCTTCAGGCTGACGCCGGCTTTAGACGCCGCCTCTTTCATGGTCTCCAAGGCAGCTTGGGTCGGCGCCCCGTAGATCTCCCAGCCCGCAGGTTCGATGAACTCGTAGGCCGCTTTGGATCGTTCGTCCGCGCCCTCGAAGTGGATGGCCATTGATTCCGCGTCAGGAAACACGTGAACGATCGACAGATCGGTGCCCCCTTCGTTGAGATACATGAGGAAACCGACGGTACGAGGCTTCTCGGCTTCCAGCGCCGGTTGCGCCTTCCGGGAGAACTCTCTGAACTGCTCGAGCTTTCCGTCTTTGACCTTGAAGCGACTGATGAACACGATCGGCTGTGACATAGTCACCTCCCTCAATCGGCGCAGATAGTGCCACGGCAGACTTACCTGCGCAGGTGGTCGATCGAAGCGGTCGCGACGATCCCTTCGACGCTGCGCGCCAGTTCCGCATCCAGGGTGATGAACGCGTCTGCCTGGAGCTTGGTGAGCGCAACGTATTCGGCGTTGTAGGTCGAAGCCCATCCCAACTGGTCCGCCACCTCCCAGGCCACACGCCGGAGCACGGCATCTCCGAGGAACCTGATCTTCATGCGGCCGATGCGATCGAGGCGCTCGCGCGCGACGTCGGCCGGGAGCTCGCCCCGCTCTACGGCCTGGTGCAGTGCCGACAGGACCTGAGAACGAAGGAGCGTCGGCGCGAGCAGCTCGTGCTGAGGTGAGGCCTCGATCCCCTCGGCCACCAAATGGAGCGCGGCGCTGGCGTCAATGACAAACCGGGTCATCGAGGTCGTTATTGCGGCGGACGGATGAGCCCGATTGGGCTGGACACAGCGTCAGCGGACCCAGATCTGTGAAATCAGCACGTCCAGTTGCGGGCTGACCTCGACGTTGCTGGCCCGTTCAGACACAAGCCATACCCTGATGCCCGTCGAGTAGGGCACGATCGGCGCCTGGTCCACGAGGTCGTGGTCCAATTCGGCCCACGCCCGCGCCGAGGCGTGTGGATCGGTCAGCTGGAGATCGAGGGCTCTCTGCATTCGGCGGTCAATGTCGGGGTCGCAGAAGTTGGAGAGGTTGTAGAGGATCTCACCCGCCCCTTCCACCGAGGGGCCACCATCGGGATCGGGACACGAAAACAGCGGCGCCAGGAACTGTGCTGCCGACGGGTAATCCTGCACCCACCCCATGACCGAGACATGCATGTCCGGTGAAAGCTCCAGGAGCACGCCCTGCTCGCTCTCTTCGACCCGGAGCTCCGCCCGGTAGCCGAGGTCGCGCAGCATCGTGATGAGCCGTCGCCCCAGCTCCTCTCCGATGTATGGCGAGATGGCCACGACCAGCTCGGCGCCGGACGTCCCCGAGCGCTGAACCAGCTGTCGTGCCCGCGACAGGTTCGGCCCCTCCCACGAGCCGGGCTCGGCGCCGGAGGTAGTGAACGGACAGTACGGGACGTATCCGGGGATATTCGGCGGGATCAACTGGCACGAGACGGGGTTCTCCTGTGGGAGGCCGGTGCTCTCGGCGAAGATCCGGGCCAGCTCCGCCCGATCGAGGGCATATGCAACCGCCCGTCGGGCTTCCTCGCT
>DATABA010000028.1:0-8784 GCA_036259835.1 Actinomycetota bacterium | reverse complement strand
CTGGAAGAAAGTCCAGCCGATCACCTCACCACGGTCATCCTCCCATAGACGGATATCGAGAGAGAGCTCACGGTGGGTGTGATGGCGCGCCAGCCACGCTAAATCACCGACTCTTAACCAGGTTTGGTCGAATGCGTTCTCTACGGCAGCCTGCATACGCCTCAAGTCATTGACGCCGGCGTAGGGTCGAGGAAACGGACGGGTCATACGAATCAAATAGTTTTGGCTGAAGAACGTCATCGATGTTAGTGGAACTCGGCTCGTCGACTACGACGAATTCAGTTGTCCGACTGGCGCCGGGATGGCCGTGCTACAGATGTGACACACGAGAGTCACGATGGGCGCGATCGACGCCTCCGAGAGGGAGGGTGCGGTGGGCAAGGTCACGGCCGAAATCTCGATGTCGCTGGATGGCTTCGTCACTGAACCGAACCCCGGAGGCCAGAATCCCCTCGGTCATGACCCCGGCTGCCTGTCCCTGAGGGGCGAATTTCATCGGTGAGATTTTTGAACCGGGCCTCGACGCACGTCAGTCTGTTCTCCCCGATTCCACAGGAGGGAAGCCTTCACGATGTGGTGTCGTTCGCCCGCGTTCCGTCGCCCATTTGCCATTGCCGCCGGGCTCGTCGCTGGCAGCCTCGCTGTCATGGTGCTTCCCGCCACAGCGAACACCAAAACCGCATTGGAAGCCGCCAGGGCCAACCTTCGCGCACTTGAAGAGCGCATCACCACGGGGCGCGACCGATTGGCGGCGCTTCGCGCGGAGGCGAATGCGATCGTCGCGCAGATGAACCAGGTGGAATCGACAATCGCATTGATCCAGCAGGAGTCGGAAAGAGTCCGTCGGGCGATGGCGAAAACGCGGACGCGAGTGTGGGTCCATCAACGCCAGCTCGACGAGCGCGTCCGTGAAATGTTCCAGACTGGCGGCGCTCCCGAGCTATCGGTGCTTCTCGATTTCACATCGCTCTATGACTTGAGTACCCGCGTTGAAATCATCGAGAGAGCAACGGAAAGCGATCGGGACGTGATCGAGCGCGCTGAGGCATTGGCGGCTCGGCTCAAGCATCGGCGAGACCATCTGGACGAACTCGCGAGAGCCCACTCCGCAGAGCGAAGCGACCTCAGGATTCAGGCGGCCAGATTGCAGCAGCGATTTGAAGGTCAGGCGATTGTGATTCGTCAGCTGGATGTGGACAGACAGGCAGCTGAGGAGCTGATTGGGGAGCTCGACGCCAAACGCAAACGGGAGATTCAGAAGGCGCGCCAGCTGGCACGGGCGGCCACGCAGGCCATCGTGGGTTCGTCTCGCCCCGTGACGCAGCAAGCCACAGCGAGCTTGCCTCGTCTGCTCCGCCCCGAGGACCAGGGCGGTGTCATTGCCGAGTCGACCCCTCAGACTCAGGCGGAGCCCACTCCCGAGCCGACCCCTCAGACTCAGGCGGAGCCCACTCCCGAGCCCAGCGCCAAGTCAACCCCACAGGTTCAGCCGGAGCCCACCGCAGAGCCAACACTCGAGCCGACCCCGCAGCTTGAGACCGAGCCGACCACCCAGCCGACTCCGCAGGCTCAAACGAAGCCCACCGACGAGCCGACCGCGAAGCCCCAGACCAAACGCACTGCGTCCTCACGTTCCGCCGGCACCGTCTTCCACGTCTGCCCAGTGGACCAGCCGAGGGCCTATACGGACGACTTCGGCGCGCCGCGGTCCGGCGGGCGAACTCACCAGGGCAATGACATCTTTGCCCCACACGGGACGCCAATCCGAGCGCCGTTTCCGGGGACGGCTTCCCAGGCTTCCAACGGATTGGGCGGGATCGCCGTAAAGGTCTATGGCGAGAAGGGGTACGTCTACAACGCACATCTCTCGCGAATCGGAACGCTGGGCAATGTGTCGGCGGGGACCATCATCGGCTACGTCGGCAACACCGGAAACGCGAGAGGAACGTCGCCGCACAACCACTTCGAGTGGCATCCAGGCAACGGCAGCGCCGTCAGTCCGTACTCCTATCTGAACGAAGTCTGCTAGGCCCGCCACTCCCCTGCGAGTAAGGAAGCGCGTGAGCAGGCTTCCCGTGACTGGTCGATCACCGACGGCGTGCCACCTACGTGCCACATGAGGGACATGCTGTGCCACAAAAGATTTTTCGGGTGGACAGCGCGCCTCGTAGGCAGTTGAGCCTCGCCGCCCTGGAACGAATGGTCGCGTCAGGTTCCCGGAACGCTGCTGTCCACATCGGCTCTGGGCAACTCCTCTTCCAGTTCAAGGATGATGCGGCCTGGTCCCCTGAGATACGCAACCCGCACTCCCCAGCTCCGATCGGCCGGCTCCTCGATCACCTCGGCACCGCGACTAACAACTGTTCGGAAGTCGGCATCGCAGTTGGCGCTGGCGTATCCGATCGTTGTGAACGTTTCCTCCTGGTCTTGGTCGAGGACCAATAGGATCGGGCCAAACGGGAGGACCGCCATGCGATCTTCCCGATAGGTCGGCTCGGCTGCCCAGACGCGACCGAACCAGGCCAACGCGCCGGACAGGTCCCGGACGAAGACGTGAAAGTGATTACCCTCCATTCGCGCGCTCCTTTTCCGCTCAAGTCATCCCCAAAGTCGCCTAGGAGCAACCGTTGTCGCTCGGACCTCGGCATCCCGGATCGTCGCTGGTAAAGGACGGTCTTCTTCGGTCTTAACAACGCGGCGGTCCGTGGTTCGAACCACCAGCGCCCACTCCTAACGCCCTGGGCGGCGCTCGCCACGGCAGGGTATGCCGACGGGTCGCGGCGTAGGATTCTTTTTCATGGCGTACGACGACGAACTCGCGGATCGCATTCGTGAGTTGATCGGTGACGAGACCCGTCCGACCGAGAAGAAGATGTTTGGTGGGCTCGCATTTCTAATTGGTGGAAACATGGCCGTCGCGGCAAGCGGCCAAGGCGGATTGTTGGTTCGAGTGGACCCAGCGCAGTCAGAGAAGCTCGTCGCCACGACCGGCGCTCGCCCCATGGAAATGCGCGGCCGGCCGATGCAGGGATGGCTCCGGGTCGCCTCGGACGACGTCCGCACCAAGCGGGAGCTCGCCAGGTGGGTACGGCTCGGCGTCGGCTATGCGCGCTCCCTCCCGCCCAAGCGATAGGCCGGAAATAACCGCCAGCAGGACTTCTAGAGTTCAGGCAGCACGTTGCCGCCAGCCGCGCCGTGCTACTACGCGTAGAGCGTAGCTCTGTAGGCGTCTACAAGCTCGGTTTCAATCCCATTCCGCAAGGGCTCGAGTTCCCGATCGATCGCCATCGAGTCCTCGTCGGCCAAAGTGAACTCTGGCGACGACATTCGACTCTCAACGAACTGAACACGGAACGCCGTCGGTGGATGCGTTGCGTCGAGTCGAAACGTTGAGTCCTGAAGGGGGATGCTTTCTGGGCGGCTCGCCTTGATGCGCTCGCTGAACTCGTCGAGAAGTCCCGCGGAGTTCCGCGAGTGGACAGCCTTACGCTGCATGACCTCGTACAGGATGTGCTCGGAGTACAGTTTCCTCAGCATCGACGCCGTGGCTTGTGTTCCGGCGACCCGCCTCGCGAGGGCATCGGCCAGGTATTCGGCCCGCTGGCTCTCCCGCCAAACGAGGTGCACCAACAGGGACGCGATGGCGCGCGGCACGCTGGCCAGTCCCACCATCAGCCAGGCGGCTACGACCTCGAGGATTTCATCGCCGGGCGGGTCGGGGTAGAGAACGTCGTACCAACCATCGAGCGTGCTGAGTGCAGATCCTGTCACCGCGCCCCGCCGGGGATCCCCATTCACTCGGTGCGCCAGCTCATGCGCGAGAAGGGCCACCCGCTCCTGAGGATCGAGCGCCACGAGGAGCGGTAGCCCGAGTCCGAGGAACGCGCGGCGCCTCCACCCAACGACTTCGATGAACGCGGTAAAACCCGGGACGACGGTAAGGCCGTGGACCCGAGGAGCACCAAGCTTGTCCGCCATGCGGTCTGTCAGTTCGTAAAGCGTCGGGAATCGATCGCGCGGAAGTACTCCGGGTGGTGGTTTTCCGAGCCGAGGTCGAAGCACCCAAGCCACGAGCAAGCACAAAACTCCTGCGACCACTTTTGCGATCGATAGACCCGTGAGGAAGAACAGGGCGGCGCCGACAATTAGGGCCAACGTAATGGCGTGAACGACAACTGCGATGGCGGTCCCCAGCACCGTAGCTGCTGTTAGGCGAGGCCTTGGCTCCGGCGTGTTCTCTACCTCTTCGAAGAGGCGTCGCCCGAGACGGGCTCCGACTCCGAGGTATAGCCGGCCAACGATGGATCCTTCGTGCGCTGTTTCGTTTGTGGGCCGACCCATCGAGGTGACTTCGCTAGGCGCGGCCGTACAGCAAAAGCCGGTACTCGCTCATGGCCGTACCTTATTTCAACGAATATGGATAGTCGCTCTCACGTGGCGTCGAGCGGAGAAGACCGCGACAACGACCCAGTACTCACCGAGCAGATCGAGTACTACCGCCGGCGCGCGGGCGAATACGACCTCACTACCAAGCCGGTCTACGACCCATTGTGGGCGGAAGAGAACGTGATTCGATCGGCTCTCCGAGAGTTTGCGCCCCGTGGTCGCGTCCTCGAGATTGCATGTGGAACTGGCTCCTACACGACGGAGCTTGTTCCATTCGCCTCGGAGATTACGGCCCTCGATGCCTCGCCCGAAATGCTCGAGCACCATCGGAAGAAGGTCAGGAGCCGTAAGGTTCGGCGTGTTGTCGCGGATTTCTTCACTTGGATCCCTGAGCACACATACGACGTCGTGTTCTTCGCGAACTGGCTATCGCATGTGCCCCTGTCGCACTTGGAACGATTCTGGGGACTCGTAGGGCGCTGTCTCGATTCGTACGGACGCGTCTTCTTCATGGATGAGCGAGAGCACGACCACTGGCGTGAGGATTATCTCGACAAGAACCGAGGGATCGTCAGGCGTCGAGTGCTCGATGGTTCGGAGTACCTTGCGGTCAAGGTGCTCTGGGATCCACCGGAGCTCGGATCGAGGCTTCGTGATCTCGGCTGGGACGTATCAATCGAGAGCACTGGCGTCTTCTACTGGGGCACAGGCAAACCGAGACCCTAGCTCCTGTTGTCGGCTGGTTCGAAACCCCCAGGGGCTTTTATTGGCTCGGCCTCATTTCCATGCCCCATACCACGAAGGATCCGTGGGGTTTCAGACAATTGCCGTACGATGAGGGCATGCCAGACACCTATGGAAAGCGTCAGCGTGAGAACGTGAAAGCACGGAAGGCCGCGGCGAAAGAAGAACGGCGGATCGCTCGTAATCAGCGGCGAGAAGCGCATGCCGCCGGGGTGCCCTTTCCTCCAGAGGAGGAGGAGTTGTCGGGCGAGGCGAACACGACGGGCGCCGAGGCCGAACGGTCGGACGACACGACGCCCGAACCGACTTCGCCGTAAAGGACTACACTCGGGTGGTGCAACCTGTAGGCGTGTACCGCACCGGCCCGGGAACGATCTTTCGAATCATTGAGACAGCCGGCGGCTGGATGAAGGTCGAAGTCCTCAAGGACGGCGCCTGGACGGCCGGTCGAATCGGGATGGTAGGGCTTCGATTGGCCGGCTCGACAACCAAACTCACGCCTGAGGCCATCCTGCAGCTCCCCGCCTAGCGTTCCCGCCGCCTCGGCGCAGTTCGAAAACCTGTACTCTCTTTGTTGAGGGTTCGGCAACTTCGCGACCGTGCAACATTCGAGCAGTTCCCTCTTTGGCCTTCGGGCCGATGCACCATCGAGCAGCGGTCAGGCTCGAGATGGGCAGGAAGGGAGGGATTGTTCATGAGCACAGGTACCGTGAAGTGGTTCAACGGCGACAAGGGCTACGGCTTCATCACGCAGGATGATGGTGGCCCCGACGTTTTCGTACACTTCAGCGCGATCGCAGGAGCGGGTTACCGCAACCTGGATGAGAACCAGAAGGTCGAGTTCGAGGTGACCCAGGGGCCCAAAGGCGCCCAGGCATCTAACGTCAAGGTGATCGCCTGATCCACGTCAAAGAGATGTAAGAGCGGCCGCCGCGCATTGCGTGGTGGCCGCTTTCTCTTCCCGGGTACCGATCCGACGCGCGAGGTCGAGCCGACCTCCAAGCCTTCCACTCACCGGTTATAGGTGGCGGGTCGCCTCCTGGGAACTTCATGCGTGGAACACACCCCGAGGCCGTTGTAGATCGACAGAATGGTCGAGCAGCCCTCGGCTTCACACACCCGCCCCTTGGCCGAAGCCCGTACCTGTGCGCCCTTGGACGCCGATCCAAACTCGGTACGTTTCGTGGCTGCCATCATCCCTCCGTGGCTCGGCGCCCGCCGAGAGTGAGGGACGGGACGGTTGAAAGTCGCCCTTCGGTCACTCGGAGCGAAGGCAAATAGATCCGGAGATCACAGTATCAGAGTTGGTCTTGCCCGGGGCACGACGGCGGGCGGCCGAGATCCGAGCGCGTACGATTCGCTTCATGGCGTACGACGAGGAGCTCGCGGATCGAATTCGCGAGTTGATCAGTGACGACGCCCGTCCGACCGAGAAGGAGATGTTCGGCGGGCTGGCCTTTCTCATTAACGGAAACATGGCCGTCGCCGCGAGCGGGCAGGGCGGACTGTTGGTTCGAGTGGACCCAACGCAGTCCGAGAAGCTCGTCGCTACGACCGGAGCCCGCCCTATGGAAATGCGCGGACGACCGATGCAGGGATGGCTACGAGTCGACGCTGACGATGTCCGCAACAAGCGGGAGCTCGCGAGGTGGGTGCGGCTCGGCGTCGGGTATGCCGGGTCGCTGCCGCCGAGGCATTAGCGGACCGGGTCAGGATCCGTCGGGCGGGTCCAGGAGGACACCCGGGTTGAGAATCCACGAGGGGTCCAGGGCTTGCTTGGCCGCTCGCAGGGCTTCAGCGTAGGGTTCGGGCCGCTCCTGGTCGTACCACGCGCGGTGGTCTCGTCCGACGGCGTGGTGATGGGTGATGGTGCCCCCTCGCGCAAGGATTGCGTCGGACGCGGCGGCCTTGATCTCGTCCCACCGCTCAACCTCCGCTCCGGGGGGCGCGGGGGCGATCACGGTGAAGTACGGCGCGGCCCCGTCCGGGTACGCGTGGGTCAACCGGACCATCAGCATCGCTTCGGGAGCGGCGGCTTCGACGCCCTCTCGCACGCTCTCGATCAGCTGTGAGAGTCCACTCCAGACCACCGCGGTCTCGAACGTCTCCACGGTGAAACCTATTCTGATCATCTCGTCCCGAAGGTGCGGCGCCCGAAGGAACGCCCTGCGCCACGCCTCTGCCGGCGACCCCCGGCTGCGCCCTGGACTGGATTCGCCGCCATAGTCCGAGGACAACTCCACAGCGCGGTCGACCCACGGGCCCAGAGCGTGGTCGTGGGATTCGAAGCTGATCAGCAACACCGACCGGACGCCGTCGCCCGCCCCTGCCAGGAGAGCCTCGGTTTGGTCGAGCAGCCGGCACGTCGCGGGATACAGGTCGGACCGCGCGAGAGCCCGAGCGGCTGCGACGCCCCTATCGAACGACTCGAACGTCGCCGCGGCGCCCTCTCTGAACCTCGGCCGCTCCCGAACCCGCATCCACGCCTCCGTAACGATGCCGAAGGCGCCCTCGGACCCGATGATCAGGCGCTCCGGGGCAGGCCCGGCGCCCGACGCGGGAAGTCGCCGAGTCTGGAAGACGCCGGCGGGCGTAATCGTTCGGACGGAGGCGACGAGGTCATCAACGTGGGTGTGGAGAATGGCGTGGTGTCCCGCCGACCGCGTGGCGATCCACCCACCGAGCGTGGAGAGCTCGAAGGACTGCGGGTAGTGCCGAAGCGTTAAACCGTGCGGTTGGAGCTGCTCCTCGAGCGACGGGCCGAGCGTGCCGCCCTGAATCCGGGCCAGCCCCGATACGGAATCAATTTCGAGAACCCGGTCGAGCCGGCCCAGATCGATGCTGACCGTGCCGCTGTAGGAGTCGCCGACGACGGGTTCCACCCCGCCTACCACGCTGGTCCCGCCGCCGTAGGGGATAGCCGCCACTTTTGCATCGGCGCACCACTCCAGCAGGGCGGTCACGTCGGACTCGTTTCGCGGCCGGGCCACCACGTCCGGCGGGTGGCCGAACAAACCGCGGAGCGAACGAACCAGGTCCCGATACGACTTCCCGTAGGCATGCGTCGCCCTCTCGACGAGCTCGGAGGATCCCAGGCCCGCCAGCACGGACGGGAGCGAGACCCTTGGCTCGGGAAGGTTCAGATCCTCCCGGCGGGGCGGTTGGGCGTCCTGCGGCTCGTGATCGGGAAATCGTGACTTGAGAGCCGCCGTGAGCGCTTCCCGCTCGGCCGGCTCGACGCCCTCACCGTCATACCCCCAGCCCCAAAGCTTCCGTTGGCGCATCCAAGAAGCCTAGACAGCGCTCCGTGGCGGTACGGCCGCCTCAGTCCCCGAACTCGAACATGTCGCCCAGCCATCCTCGCTTTCGCCGGCGGCCTCGCTCGTCGCCCCGATAGTCGTCGTAATCGTCGTCGCGGCGGCCCCCGTCGCGGTCGAATTCCGCCGCTGACCGGTCGATGATCTTGTCCAGTTCTCCGCGGTCGAGCCAGACGCCCCGGCACTGTGGGCAGTAGTCGATCTCGACGCCTTCTCTGTCACTCATCCTGAGCTCGGTGTTGTCGACAGGGCAGTTCATCGTGCGTTCTCTCCTTTTCTCCGTTGTCGAGTACGCCTGGGCCTCCTAGCCGAGGCGCCTCATTCCCTACGGTAGCGG
>DATABA010000027.1:0-29918 GCA_036259835.1 Actinomycetota bacterium | reverse complement strand
CGTACTCCCCGGCGGTGATGTAACCCTCGGAGTCACCGACCGAGAACGAGAAGGTCTTGGCGGGCCGCTTCGCCGGCAGCCTTCTCCGAAGCGGCTGGCCCGGCAGCTCCACCACCGGCTCGACGCTCTTGGTCTTCTTCTTCTCCGCGGAAAGTGGCTGCGCCACCTTGCAATTGTCGCGGTAGATGGCGAGCGCCTTCAGACCGAGCTTCCAGCCCTCTAAGAATAGGTTCTCAACCTCCTCCACGGTGACGTGTTCAGGCATGTTGACAGTCTTCGAGATGGCGCCAGAGATGAACGGCTGTGCGGCGGCCATCATCTTCACGTGACCCATGTAATGGATGGCGCGGTCGCCCATCGAGCAGTCGAACACGGGATAGTGCTCCTCCTTCAGGAAGGGCGCGCCGGCCACCGTATTGTTCTCGGCTATATAGGCGACGATGGCCTGGACCTGGTTCTCCTCGTACCCGAGGCGCCGAAGCGCCCTCGGTACCGTCTGGTTCACGATCTGCATGGTGCCGCCACCGACCAGCTTCTTGCTCTTCACCAGAGCGAGGTCCGGCTCGATGCCGGTCGTGTCGCAGTCCATCAGGAACGAGATCGTTCCGGTTGGAGCCAGGACGCTGGCCTGAGCGTTTCGATATCCGTGCTCTTCGCCCAGTGCGATCGCCTCGTCCCACGACTGCTTGGCGGCCTGGAGTAACCCTTCGGGCACCAGGTCGGGATCGATCTGGTCCGCTGCCTCGCGATGCTTCCTCATGACCCGAAGCATTGCGTCGCGGTTCGGCGCGTAGCCGGCGAACGGGCCCATGCTTTCGGCGATCCGCGCGCTGGTCCGGTAGGCGTGGCCCGTCATCACCGCGGTGATGGCTCCGGCCCACGTCCGTCCAGCATCTGAGTCGTATGGGACACCTCGCGCCATGAGAAGCGCCCCGAGATTCGCGTAACCGAGACCGAGTTGTCGAAATGCCTTCGCGTTGCGTTCGATCTTGTCTGTGGGGTAGCTCGAGTTGCCGACGATGATCTCCTGCGCCGTGAACACGACCTCGACGGCGTGCTTGAAGCCCGCGACGTCAAAGTTCCCGTCATCCTCGAGGAACTTGAGCAGGTTCAGCGACGCCAGATTGCACGCGCTGTTGTCCAGGTGCATGTACTCGCTGCAAGGGTTCGACGCGTTGATTCGACCCGACGCGGGACAGGTGTGCCAGTCGTTGATGGTCGTGTCGTACTGCATACCGGGATCAGCGCATTCCCATGCTGCCTGGGCGATCTCACGGAGCAGGTCACGGGCCCGGACCGTCTCCAGCGTCTCGTCCCTGGTGACCGCCTTGAGCTTCCAGTCGCGGTCCTCGAGGTAGGCCTTCATGAACTCGTCGGTCACCCGAACCGAGTTGTTCGCGTTCTGGTACTGCATCGAGTAGCCGTCTTTGCCGTCTAGGTCCATGTCGAACCCGGCATCGCGCAGTACCCGCGCCTTACGTTCCTCGACGGCCTTGCACCAAATGAATTCTCGGATGTCGGGATGGTCGGCGTTCAGCACGACCATCTTCGCGGCGCGTCGGGTCTTGCCACCGGACTTGATGGTTCCGGCGGACGCATCCGCTCCCCGCATGAAGGAGACTGGGCCACTCGCGGTCCCGCCACCCTTGAGCGACTCCTTTGACGAACGGAGCGAAGAGAGGTTGATGCCGGAACCGGATCCTCCCTTGAAGATGGTTCCTTCCTCGACGTACCAGTTCAGGATCGACGACATGGTGTCGTCGACGGAGAGGATGAAACATGCCGAGCACTGCGGTTTCTCCTCGACACCGACGTTGAACCAGACCGGTGAGTTGAAGGCTGCTTTCTGTGTTACCAGGAGGTGGGTCAGCTCGTCGGAGAAGACCTTCGCATCTGCCTCGGTGGCGAAGTAGCCATCCCTGACGGCCCAGCCGGTGATGGTGTCGACGACCCGCCCGACCATCTGGCGAACCGAAGATTCGCGCTCAGGCGTCCCGAGCGGTCCTCGGAAGTACTTCTGGGCAACGATGTTGGTGGCGTTCTGCGACCAGAACTTGGGGAATTCGACGTCCTTCTGCTCGAAGGCGTTGCCGCCTTCCTTGTAATTGGGAATGACGGCGTCGCGAACCTCCCATTCGACCTCGTCAAAGGGATGGGTTCCCTCGCGTGTGAAGTGTCGCCTGAACGAAAGGCCGGTCGCGCGAACCGCGACATCCTTCTCCTTTGTAGCCACTGCGCCCCTCCTACTCACTTTCGGGGGGAAGGATGACCTCCCACCGGACAGCCGATGTTGATAACCGGTGGAAAATCACATGGTTGTGATTTGCGGATTCTGATCCTACTCCAGGGCTCTGTCAAGACTGCGGGTCCCCTCGGGATGGACGACTGAACCGGCCTCAGGGCGCGTGCTTTGGCGTCTCGAAACCCATTCTACCTGCGCAAACGGGGCGTGGACGGGAATAATGACTCTCTATGCAGGAGCTTCCTTCACAAGTCGATCTGATCCTCCGGCTGCTTCTGGCGGCCACGCTGGCTGGCGTCCTCGGTGGAGAGCGGGAGCTCACGGAACAGCCGGCCGGCTTCAGAACGCACATCCTTGTCGCGCTCGGGGCCGCGCTGTTCGCAATCATTTCGGCCTACGGTTTTCAGTCAGTCGTGGGAGCGGGGCCACGGCAGGTACGAGCCGACCCCACCCGGGTGGCCTCGCAGATCGTGGTCGGTATCGGGTTCCTGGGCGGCGGTGCCATCGTGAAGTACGGGGCGAGCATTCGGGGACTCACAACGGCGGCCAGCCTGTGGGTGACCGCGGCCGTGGGGACCGCGATCGGGCTCGGCGCGTTGCTCCTTGGCTTCGTGACCACGCTCATCACCCTGGTCGCGCTGGTGGGCCTTCGTCCCCTTCGGCGGGTCATTCGCCGCAGGGCCGCGGCTCGTGACGAGTTCCTCGTTGAAGGCGACCCATCCATCGATATTCAGGATCTCGTCACAAGGCTTCAGAGCGCCGGCGCGCAAATCAAGGAGGTCCGGGTTTCGGACGAAGGCACCGAGCGACGAGTTCATCTGGTCGTTCAACCGCCTGCCGACACGAGCGGTTCTTCGTTAGTCGCCGCTCTGGCAAGTGCTCCGAACGTTCGGAACGTCGACTGGTTGGGCTGAACCCCTGGGGCGGAGGTCCGGGTGAAGACATCTGACTGGAAAGCGGTGATCGCAGCTGCCACCGAGGCGGCCACGGAATATCTGGAATCGCTCCCGGATCGTGACGTCTACCGGGTCGCTGAGCCAGCCGAGATCCGTTCCCTCGTCGGCGGTCCGCTGCCGGAGGAGGGGATGGCGCCCGAGGCCGTCGTCCGCGAGCTCGCTCACGACATCGAGCCTTTCATCACCGCGCACTCGTCCGGTCGGTACTACGGATTCGTCATCGGGGGACTACATCCGGCCTCGTACGGCGCTGAAATCCTGACCTCCACGTGGGATCAGAACGCGGGCCTGTACGCGGTCACACCGGGGGTCGCGGTGATCGAGGACGTCGCACGGGAATGGATCCTGGATCTCCTCAACTTGCCGCGCGAGGCATCGGTCGGCTTCGTGACCGGCGGCCAGATGGCGAACTTCACGTGTCTCGCCGCGGCTCGTGATGCGGTCCTGCGTGATGCAGATTGGGATGTAGAGGAAAAAGGACTGCAGGGAGCCCCGCATATCAACGTCGTCGTGAAGTCGCAGAAGCACAGCACGGTGGCGCGAGCCCTACGTTATCTCGGGCTCGGATTCAGCAACGCGGTAGAGATCCTTTCGGATCGTCAGTCACGGATGAACGCGGCCGAGCTCGAGTCCACCTTGTCCACGCTTGAAGGTCCGACCGTCGTCTGCGTCGAGTCGGGAAACGTCAATACCGGGTCGTTCGACGATTTTCCGGCTGTTGCCGATGCCGCTGACACACATCGTGACCGCGGGAACCCGACGTGGATCCACGTGGATGGGGCTGTCGGCCTCTGGGCCCGCGCATCTCGGTCGCACTCGCACTTGACAGAAGGGCTGGATCGTCTCGACTCCTGGTCGACGGATGCACACAAGCTACTGAATGTCGCGTACGACTCCGGAATCGCGATTTGCAGGGATCCGTCGGCGCATCGAGCGGCAATGAGCGTTCAGGCCAGCTACCTGATCCACAGCGAAGGTGACAAACGCGATCCTATGGATTGGAATCCCGAGTTCTCACGTCGAGCACGCGGCCTCAGTGTGTATGCAACCTTGAAGGCGCTGGGGCGAGCGGGTGTCGACGACCTGGTGGTGCGGACGTGCGCGCTTGCCCGGCGGTTCGCAGAGACCCTCCGAGCAAGCGGCCGGGCTGAGATCATGAACGACGTCGTGTTCAATCAGGTCCTCGTCCGTTGGCTCGCTGAAGATGGTGATCACGACGCCTTCAACGACCGGGTGATCGATCGCGTTCAGCGCGACGGAACGGCGTTCTTCAGTGGGACGACGCTCGACGGAATGCGGATGATGCGGATCTCCGTCTCCGATTGGGCTACCGACGAAGATGACGTCGACCGTTCCATCGACGCCTTGATCCGCGCAGCGTCCTAGGTCATCCCCCACTCTCATCCGTGCGAGGAAGAGCCAGTACCTGTCCCGGAACGATCATGCCGTTCTCGATGCGATTCACCTTGATGATCGTGTCGACCACGGGGCGGGGATCCTCCTCGGGCCCGACGACGTGCTGAGCGATCGACCAAACGGTTTCTCCGGACCGAACGACGTGCTGTGGCGCGGGTGCCGGGTCAGCGGCTCTTGACCCGGCACCAGCGCTCCCCGCGAAGAGTCCGATGCCAACGGCTGCGGCGGCCGCAGTAGCGCCTACTCGGCCCCATCGAACTCGTGTTCGGGTCATGGCAGCCGATTCTGCCGAACATATGTTCGCGGGTCAAGTGTTTTCTCGAACACATGTTTGATTTCTCCGGGAGGCGATGCTAGCCTCGCGTCCCATGGAGAAGATCACGCCAAGACAGCAGCGGATCGTCGACTTGATCAAGCGAACGGTTGAGGACCGTGGGTATCCGCCAACGGTTCGTGAAATCGGTGAGGCTGTAGGACTGACTTCGAGCTCCAGCGTTCACGCCCAGCTGGCGAATCTCCAGCGCCGTGGCTTGCTCCGACGGGACGCCGCCAAGCCCAGGGCGATGGAGCTTCAGGTACCTGGTCGTCGCCGGCCGCAATCGGTCACTGTGCCGCTCCTCGGGAAGGTAGCCGCCGGCGCTCCGGTGCTGGCGGAGGAACACGTGGAGGATTACCTCGCCGTGCCGTCGGGCTTCGCCACCGAACGCGACCACTTCGCCTTGCGCATCCAGGGAGAATCGATGGTTGGCGCGGGAATCCTGGACGGCGACGTCGTCGTGGTGAGGCGTCAGGAGTCCGCCGATGAGGGCGACATCGTGGCCGCCCTTCTGCCGGGGCCGGCCGAGGAGGAGGCGACCGTCAAACGATTCCACCGCCGCCGCGGGCGAATTCAGCTCGTCCCCGAGAACCCGAAGATGGGACCCATTGAGATGACCGACGGCCAGATCCTCGGCAAGGTGGTCGCGGTCCTCCGGAAGCTGTAGTCCGTTACAGCCTCGAGCGCCGGGCAACCGGGCGCTCGATGTACTCCCGAACGAGTTCGAACTCAGCCGGTCCGACTCGCGCTTCCACTCGCACGCCCTGCTCCACTTCTTCTTTCGAGAGCACCTGCGCTTCGCGGTACAGGCGCGGGACGATCTCGGGGCGGTCGAACGGCACGAGAAGCGTGACCTCGATCGGCAGCTGGGGAAGAACCGAAGCGACCCGTTCGACCAACCCCTCGATTCCCTCGCCGGACAATGCGGAGACGCGAACACCGTCCCTGTACATCCGCCCCACCCTGGCCTGCCGCACTTCATCCAGGAGATCCCACTTATTCAGTGCGAGCACCTCGGGGACATGCCCGGCGCCAATCTGTTCCAGGACGTCCCGGACCGCGGCAACCTGCTCCTCGATGTCCGGAGCCGACGCATCCGCCACGTGGAGGATCAAGTCGGCCCGTGCCACTTCCTCGAGCGTCGACTTGAACGCCTCCACCAGGTCATGCGGAAGTTTCCGAACGAAGCCGACAGTGTCCGAGATGGTGACGTCCCTGCCACCGGGGAGGGTTAACCGGCGGGTGGTCGGGTCTAGAGTCGCGAACGGCTGCCCCGCTACCAGAACGCCGGCGTCGGTCAGGGCGTTCATCAGTGTGGATTTGCCGGCGTTGGTGTACCCGGCCAGAGCCACCTGAGGAATCCCTGTTCGCTCTCGGCCCGCTCGCTTCACCTTTCGGCTCTTCGAGAGTTGCGTGATGTCTCGGCGTAGCTTCGTGATGCGACGGCGGATGTGCTGCCGGTCGACCTCGAGCTTGGTTTCGCCTGGGCCGCGGGTCCCGATCCCGCCACCCAATCTGGACATGGCCTCGCCCCATCCGCGAAGACGGGGAACCAGGTAGTTGAGCTGCGCCAGCTCAACCTGCGCTTTCCCCTCCCCGGACCTCGCGTGCAGCGCGAAGATGTCCAGAATCAGGGCGGTCCGGTCAAGGACCTTCACCTTCAGCCGCTCCTCCAGGTTGCGGAGCTGTCCGGGGGAGAGCTCGTCATCGAAGATCACCGCGTCGGCGTTGGTGGCGTGCACCAGATCGTGAATCTCCCTGACCTTGCCCTTGCCCACGAAAGTGGCCGGATCCGGCGTGTACCGCGACTGGACCAGTCGTCCCACCGGCTCGGCGCCGGCCGCTCGCGCCAGCGCGGCCAGTTCGTCGAGCGAGGGAGCGTCCTCCGCGCCGGACAGGCCAACCAGGACCGCCCGCTCCTGAACGCGCGGCCGCCATGTCGAGGAGAGAGGAGACTCGGACCCGATGACTTCGGTCACGGAGAGGCCTGAAAAGCCAGAGACGCCGGCCACAAACTCTCGGGAAGCGCCCCTTTCCCCGAAATCTGCCTGTCCGGCGTCTCTGCGTCCCCCATTGTTCCCTGCCTACTCACGACAAAACGCCCGGGGCGCCAAAAACCTTTCGAATACGAGCAACCGCCTCTTCAAGTCTGTCGTCTGCGACGGTCAGCGAGATCCTGAAGAAACCCTCTCCGTTCGGCCCGTATCCCGTTCCGGGGGACACGACCACCGCAGCCTTCTCGAGCAGCGCTTCGGCAAAACCGGCAGAGGTCTGACCTTCGGGAACGGGCGCCCACACGTAAATGGAGCCAAGGGGCGGCTTCACCTGGAGGCCGATGTCCAGAAGCGACCCGACGACCAGATCGCGCCTCACGCGGTACGTCTCCTTCATCCGTTCGACGTGATCCTGTGGGCCGGTGAGGGCGGCGATGCCCGCTAGCTGCACGGCGTTGAAGATCCCCGAGTCCACGTTGGTCTTGATGGTGGCGAGAGCGCGGATGGCTTCTTCGTTTCCAACAGCGAACCCGACCCGCCATCCGGTCATGTTGTACGTCTTCGAAAGCGAACCGAACTCGATGGCGACGTCTTTCGCTCCGTCGACCTCGAGGACGCTTGGCGCCGTGTACCCGTCGAACGTGATTTCCGAATACGCCGCGTCGTGACACAGCAACAGGTCGTGCCGGCGCGAGAACTCAACGGCGTCCCGGAAGAAATCCAAGTCCGCAGTCGCGGCCGTGGGATTGCTCGGGTAGTTCAGCCACAGGAGCCGCGTTCCTTCGGTCGGTTGGAGCTCGGCGAAGTCGGGGAGGAACCCTCGTTCCGCGCTCAGCGGCATGGAGATCGAAGTGCCGCCGGCCAGCATCGTCCCGATCTCGTACACCGGGTAGCCGGGATCGGGAACGAGGGCTTCGTCGCCCGGGTCGATGAAGGCCAGAGCGAGGTGGGCCAGACCCTCTTTCGATCCAATCAACGGCTGCACTTCGGTGTCGGGGTTCAGCCGGACGCCGAAGCGCCGTTCGTACCAATCGGCGACCGCGCGACGAAACTCGGGCAGGCCGAAATACGAGGGATACTGGTGCGTCGAAGGGTCGGCCGCAGCTTCTCTCATCGCCTCGACCACATGCGGCGGAGTGGGGAGGTCCGGGTCCCCGATTCCGAGCGAGATCACATCGAATCCAGCCTCTCGCTTTTCCGCAGCCTTTCGATCGAGTTCGGCGAACAGGTAGGGCGGGAGGTTTCGGACTCGGTTGGCCAGCCTCACGGAGCGCGCTCCGTCGCGCCGGCGCGAGGGCGCCACTCCGCCGCCGTCGCGTGGCTCAACCATTCAGCGGAAAGCTCGCCGTCGTAGACCCAGACGGCTGGCCCGGTGAGGTATACGTCTTCGTCCTGCCGCCAATCGACGTGCAGAACGCCGCCCGGGAACTCGATGTCGGCTTCGGGCCCCGAGAGCCCCGCAAGGGAGCTCGCCACGACCGCGGCGCAGGCGCCCGTCCCACAGGCCATGGTCTCGCCCGAACCGCGCTCCCACACCCGGGCCCGAAGCACGCCATCAGTGACCTGCACGAATTCGACATTCGTACGGTTTGGGAACTCTGGTCGGTGTTCCACCTCCGAGCCGAGGCTCGGGACCGGGAGCGCTGCCAGCGCCTCTGCTGAATCGACCACCAGGACGCAATGCGGATTACCCATGGAAAGCGCGGTGGCGGTGAAAACTCGGCCGTCGACTTCCAGCGGCTGCTCAATGAATCTCCCGTCGGCCGGCCCCTTCATCGGGATGTCCTTCCTCGCGAACGCTGGAAGTCCCATTCCCACCGTCACCCGAGCGGCCACACCGTCTTCTGCTCCAACGACGACCCGTTTGAGTCCAGCTCGGGTCGTGACATCGAATTCTGTACGGTCGATGAAACCGCGTTCGTAGACGTACTTGGCAAGGCAGCGAATGCCGTTCCCACACATCTCGGCGACCGCGCCATCGGCGTTGTAGTAGTCCATGAAGAAGTCGGCTTCGGGCGAGCGCACGATGCGGATGAGGCCGTCAGCCCCAACGCCTCGCCGCCGGTCGCACACCGCCTCGATCAGGTCCTGGTCCAGGCGCCACCGATCGTCCATGTCTTCGACCAGGACGAAGTCGTTCCCGGTTCCGTGATACTTCGAAAACCGCACTCAGATCCTTCCCGTCACGGTCACAGGTGTCTTGTCCCCCACCAGGTGGGCCTGAACATCATCGACGATCGCGGCCGCCCCTTCTTCGCCCGCAGTGAACCAGCGAATCCTCGGATCCCTCCGGAACCACGCAACCTGCCGTCGGGCCAACGACTTGGTCCGCCGAATGAAGGTGGCGAGCGCTTCATCCGCGGTGATGCGTCCCTGCAAGCACGCCGCAGCTTCAGCGTAGCCGATGATCTGCGTCCCATTGATGAATCGCTCGTGGCCCTGGTCGAGAAGCCGCCGGGTCTCGTCCAGCACCCCGGGCATGATCCGGATCGCCCGGTTCTCGATCCGCCGGTGCAGAGCCGCGCGCGCGATGAAGATGCCGGCCGAACGCACCACGCCGGGGTCGAACCGGTCCCACGCCCCGTAGTAGCTGGAGAATCGGCGTCCGGTTAGCGCGATCACCTCCAGCGCCCTCACGGTTCGTCGCGCGTTCGAGGGCTCGATCCGCCGCGCCGCCTCGGGATCCAGCTCCGTCAGCCGGCGGTGCAGGGCCTCGGCGCCCACGGTCCGAGCCTCCGCCTCGAGCAGCCGCCGTATCGATGGCAGCGTCCCCGGGAACTCCAGGCGGTCCACCAGAGCTCGGTAGTAGAGACCGCTCCCCCCGACCAGAAACGGAACGCGACCTCTTCGCCTTGTCTCCCCAATGGCCGCAAGACCGAGCCGCTGAAATTCGGCCACCGAGAACGGCTCTCCCGGCTCCGCGACGTCGATGAGGTGATGCGGAACCATGGCCCTTTGCTTGGGATCAGGCTTCGCCGTCCCCACGTCGAGTCCTCGGTAGACCGTCGTCGAGTCGATGGAGAGGATCTCGCCATCGATCGATCGCGCGATCGCGACCGCAGCGTCGGTCTTCCCCGAAGCGGTTGGCCCGACCAACGCAAGGAGCGGTTCGGCGTCGCCGCTTCCCTCGGCCATGGGCCTCACGCGGCGGCCTCGTCCTCCCGGCGCGGGTGAACGAGTGAGCCGTTCAGGTGGTGCGGGTGCGCCTCGGTGATGCGGACGTCGACGAACGTCCCCGGCTCAACCACACCGACGAAATGGACCAACTTGTTGGTCCTGGTCCGGCCCTTCAGGTTCCCCTTTCGGCCTTCTCCTTCCACCAGGACCTCGAGGTCAGTCCCGACCATGGCGCGGTTTCGCTCGAGCGAGATTCGCTCCTGAAGCTCGACCAGCCGGTCAAAGCGTTCCTGCACCACTTCTTTCGGAACCTGGTCCGCGTACATCGCGGCCGCGGTTCCTGGACGGGGCGAGTACTGAAACGTGAACGCCGCGTCGAATTGCGCCGCTTCGGTAACGCGGAGGGTCGCTTGGAAGTCCTCTTCTGTCTCGCCGGGAAAACCGACGATGATGTCCGTCGTCACGGCGATCGAGGGAATGGCGTCGCGAATCCGGTCCAGCCAGCCGAGGTACCGATCCGACCGGTACGACCGACGCATTCGTCGAAGCACCGAATCGGACCCCGATTGCATCGGAAAATGGATGTGCTCGCAGACCGCGCCGCATTCGGCCATTGCGTCGATCACGTCCGCGGTGAAGTCGTGCGGGTGAGGACTGGTGAAGCGGATGCGACGGATCCCCTCGACGTCGTTGACAGCGCGAAGCAGCTCGGCGAACCGGGCGCGACGACTTGAGCCCGGGACGGTCAGGTCACGTCCGTAGGTATTGACGTTTTGCCCGAGAAGCGTTACCTCGACGACGCCCTGACGAGCGAGGCCCTGCACTTCCGCCAGGATGTCGCCGAGGGGCCTCGAGAGCTGCGGACCCCTGACCAATGGGACGATGCAGAACGTGCACCGGTTGTCGCAGCCGATGCTGACCGAAACCCAGGCGTGATGGCGTGATTCGCGCCTGGCCGGCAGCGCGCTCGGAAAGACCTCCGTGTACTCGCGGACATCCATCTGCGGGCCGTCCCGTTCGGCCGCTCTGATCAGCTCCAGCAGCGACGGGAGCGCATGTGTTCCCACCACGACGTCCACCCAAGGAGCTTTCCGCTGGATCAGTCCCTGGTCTTTTTGCGCCAGGCAGCCGGCCACCACGATCCGCATTCGCGCGTTGTCTTCTTTGAGCGGCTTCAGATGACCGAGCGCTCCGTACAGCCGGTTGTCGGCGTTCTCCCGAACCGCGCACGTGTTGAGCACGACCACTTCGGCATCGGATGCGTGCTCTGTCGGCGCGAACCCGCCCGTCTCCAGAACGCCGGCGATGCGTTCGGAATCGTGCTCGTTCATCTGGCACCCGAAGGTGCGGATCAAGTACCGAGGCGCCATGCAGCGAATCTACCAGCAGCGATGTCCCTGGCTGCGATGGTGGCCGCGGTGGCCAGCCGCCGTTACGGTTCTTGCAGCACCGCCGGAGCGGGTGGCATCACATACCGAACGCGGGTTCCAAGGAAGCCGCCGATCAACGCCACCACGCTGCCCGCAAGCAGAAGCCACGCACCGAGTCGGAGGTCGCTCACGTCGAAGTTTCCGGACGACCGGTACAGCTGGACCACGAACAGAATGAACCCGATGAGCCCGATGGCGCCCGCCAACCGTGTGAGCCATCCCGACCTCGGGGCCAAACCGATGATGGCGATCAACCCGAGGACGATGGCGGCAAAGCCCATCGTCTCGACGAAGTTCGCTTCCGTCGGCGCGAACTGGCGCTGCGGAATCCATACCGTTCGGATGTCGAGGTTCACGCCTTCCACACCGCTCACCCAATCGAGAAACGCGCTGACGATCAATCCCGCCGCGCCGGCCAGCGTGAGCAGGATTCGCATCGAGAGGCCCGCCCATGACCATCCTCTGGGAGGTACCGCAGCTCTGTAGCCGTAGCGCGCACGCGGCCCTACGGGTTCGGGTGGAGGTACAGCCATGTCGCCCCCTTCCTTAGCTTCGGATATGTGTCGTTAGGAGCGGAAGCATAGTCAAGTTGGGCGCGGCGGACGAACGCTACCGCGCGAACTCGACCGCCCGAAGCTCCCGCACCACTGTGATCTTGATCTGTCCGGGGTACTGAAGCTCCTCCTCTACCTGCTTGGCGATGTCTCGGGCCAACACCTGAGCTGACAGATCGTCCACGGAATCAGGCTTCACCATGACCCGAACTTCCCGGCCTGCCTGCATGGCAAAGGTCTTTTCCACGCCCGGATATGAGGTGCAGATCTCTTCAAGACGTTCCAATCGCTTGACGTAGGTCTCCAGCGACTCTCGACGCGCACCCGGCCGGCCGCCCGAGATCTGGTCCGCCGTCTGCGCCAGCACAGCCTCGATGGTGCGCTGCTCGACCTCGCCGTGATGCGACTCGATGGCGTGCACGACCTCCTTCGGTTCCTTGAGTCGGCGGGCCAGCTCCGCTCCGATCAGCGCATGTGACCCTTCGACCTCGTGGGTCACCGCCTTTCCGATGTCGTGCATCAGCGCGCAGCGCTTCACCAGATGCGGGTCGACGCCGAGCTCCGCCGCGATGGCCGCCCCGATGTGCGCGGACTCCACCAGGTGACGAAGGACGTTCTGTCCGTAGGAGGTTCGGTACTGAAGTCGGCCGAGGACCTTGATCATCTCGGGGTGAATCTCGGTGATTCCGACTTCGTGGAGCGCCTCCTCTCCGGCTCGCTTGATCTGGTCATCCACCTCGGCAAGCGACCGTTCGTACATCTCCTCGATCCGCGCCGGCTGGATTCGGCCGTCGGAGACGAGCTTCTCCAGGGTCTGCCGGGCCACTTCACGCCGGACCGGGTCGAAACACGACAGAACGACTGCTTCGGGCGTGTCGTCCACGACGAGGTTCACTCCGGTGAGGCTCTCGAACGCCCGAATGTTCCGACCCTCCCGGCCGATGATGCGGCCCTTCATGTCCTCTGACGGAAGAGGGAAGACCGAAACCGTCGATTCGGTGGTCTGTTCGGAAGCGACGCGTTGGATGGCGATGGTCACGATCTTCCGGGCGCGCTTCTCCCCTTCTTCGCGGGCTCGCTGCTCGATCTCCCGCACCGTGGCCATCGCCTCCCGCTTGGCCGCGTCGACGATCTGCGCCATGAGGGCGGTCTTGGCCTCCTGGGTGGTCATGCCGCTGACGCGCTCGAGCTCCTGGCGGTGGCGTCCAGCCATCGCCTCCACCTCTGCGCGCAGCTTTTCCACTTCCCGCTCGTCCCGTTCGATGGCTCGCTCTCGCTCTGAGAACTCGGCGAGCTTCGAATCGAGCGTTTCCTCCCGCTTGATCAGGCGCTGCTCGTGGCGTCTGACCTCTTCCCGGCGGAGCCTCACGTCTTCTTCGGCCTCACGCCGTGTTGCGGCGATCTCTTCCTTTACCTCCAGTAGTGCCTCGCGGACCTTGCTCTCCGCTTCGAGCTCGGCGTCCGCGACGAGCTTTACCGCCCGGGCCTCAGCCGTTCGCAACCGATTCGAGATGAGCAATCGCCGGGCGCCGAACCCGAGGGCAACTCCCGTCGCCCCAGCCAGCACGCCGACCAGAATTTCGGGACCCATCATTTCCTCCTCAAAAAGCACAAAAGCCGAGCGGGAGGCCTCTCGGCCACCTGCTCGGCTGACATATGAAGCTGAAGGGCGGACCGCTATCTCACGGGCCGGCCCGCCACCTCACGGTTAGATCTTTTCTTGCCAGGTTGGAAAGCGTTTTCACGTAGTCGTATCCGAACAGCTGTTATCCGATTTGGCCTCTCCAGTCACAATCTACGGCCGCCATCGACCGGTTGCAACAGTCAGCGGGAGGGTTACTCCACGGCCGGCCCCCCGAGGGCTTCCGCGCACGCCGCGGTGGCGACGCCATGACCGTATCCGCGGCGAAGGAGCAACGAATACAGTCGCCGGTGAGCCGCTTCTGGGGACAGCTCCTGGAGGCGTGGCGCTCGTTTGAGCGCGAGGGCCCTGGCTCGGTCCGCCTCGTCGCCCGCT
This sequence comes from Actinomycetota bacterium, assembly GCA_036259835.1. GTDB lineage: Bacteria > Actinomycetota > UBA4738 > UBA4738 > UBA4738 > JALYGK01. The sequence continues at coordinate 15,876 of DATABA010000027.1, read as the reverse complement.
TCAGCAAGGGCCGCGTCGGCAATCTCGGCCCGCACTCCTAGCCGCAGTAGCTCGGACCGGATGGCTCGGCCACCTGTCAGCCTCAGGGCGGCTCGATCGCGAACCAGCTCCCGGGCGAACCGGTCGTCGTCAACCAGCCCAACCCGCTCCAGATCCTCCAGTGCTTCCTCGATTTCGGCGGCATCGAATCCCGTCTGGGATAGCCTTCGGCGCAGCTCCGCGCGACTCCGCGAGCGGACCGACAGCAGCCGGAGGGCACGCTCCTTGGCGGTGGTTTCGGCCCTCCGGGGGCCGGCCAGCCCCTTCCCCTTAGCCAGCCGACGCCCCGGCGGGCTCGCCTGCGGCCTCCTCGATCTTGACGATCTCGTCGTCGCCGAACGAGGTCAGACCGACGGCCTCACGAACCCTTCTTTCTATCTCCAGGGCGATGTCCGCGTGCTCGGCGAGGAATTGCCGAGCGTTCTCCTTGCCCTGGCCCAACTGGTTCCCGTCGTAGGTGAACCAGGCCCCGCTCTTCTTCACGATCTCCGCGGCCACGCCGACGTCGAGCAGGCTTCCTTCCTTCGAGATCCCCTTGCCATAGATGACGTCGAACTCCGCCTGCCGGAAGGGTGGGGCGAGCTTGTTCTTGACGACCTTGGCCCGGACTCGCGACCCGACCACCTCGTTGCCGTCCTTCAGGTTGTCGATCTTCCGGACGTCGAGCCGAACCGACGAATAGAACTTCAGCGCGCGGCCACCCGGGGTGGTCTCGGGTGAGTTATGAACCACCACCCCATCCGCCAGGTAGTTGTGGCTTCCCTCCACTTCGATGTCGAACCGGTGCATCGACCTCGTCTTCGGCTTCCGGTGAATGGAGACGATCGGCATTGGCATCAGCTCGTACCGCATTGGGACGAACACGGGCTCGACGGAAAACTGTCCCCGGTAGCGCGGGAGGAGTTTGTACTCCATTGACGGATGGACGAACGGAGCAATCAGCGCGTGCAATTTCGCGGTTTCGTCTTTCGGAAACACGAACACCGTCTTTCCGGCACGCCTGAAGATCTTCGGAACGATCCCCCATGTATCGGCGAGGTACTCGGCAAGGCGGCGCTGCGTGGAGGACTCCATGGCCTCAACGCAGATAGAGACTCGGCCACTGCCATCCCTCGTACGAGCCTGCATTCCTTTGGCTCGAAGGGAAAAGCCCCCATCGTCCATGTACCAGATGGCGAGCGAGAGCGGGCTGAGCTGCTTGAGATACTCCTCGCTGAACACCTTTTTCCCGCCGAAATAGACCGCAGCTCTCAGCTCGGCAAGCTCTGGCAGCGGGGAAACGTCATAGAACACAGCGCCTTTCGAGTTCGTCGACCGGCTCACACCGATGTTGGAGAACAGGGACGCTTTCCAGTCGCCGTATTCGACCTGTCGCGAGCCGTGTCCGACCCGAAAGCGGGCGCCGTATCCACTGCCACTGGGCGACAACGCTCCATCACCCATAAGCGATCCCAAGATCACTTCCCACTGGAAGTTCGAGAGCCGATGAGGCACTGCCGTCAGAACCCGATCTCCGACTGAAAGCTCCCGTGCCTCACGCCAGCCGCCAGGAGTTCGAATCTCGTGATTGGGGGTGCACGCAAATTGAGAACGGCCGTTTCCAGCGGCTTTGGCAACTTTGAACTGGAGGAATTCATCGGTCCGGCCGTTGTTGAACCAGTTGACGACCCTCTTTGGCACCACCTTGCCGGCCTCGGGGTCATACGACAGAACTTCGACGGGTCGACGCTGGTTGACGATCTTGCCGATCATTTCCTGGGTTCCATCAGCCAGCGTCACGCGAGTCGAGTACTGAAAACACCCGAACATCACACCTATCTTTTCGCGCAGCTGGTTGATGAAGACCGCCGTCGTCTCGAACCGGGAAAGCGAGCCGGCGAGCTTCCGCATGGCCTGCGACATCAATCGGGCTTGCAAGCCGACGTGGGAGTCCCCCATCTCACCTTCGATCTCGGCCCTGGGAACCAGCGCCGCAACCGAGTCGATCACGACGAGGTCGACGGCGCTGGAGCGGACCATCATGTCGGCGATCTCCAACGCTTGTTCGCCATTGTCCGGTTGGGACACGAGCAACTCGTCGATGTTCACTCCCAGCGTCCGGGCGTACGTCGGGTCGAGCGCGTGCTCGGCGTCGACGAAAACGGCGATACCGCCCCGCTTCTGCGCCTCCGCGATGATGTGGAGGCAGACGGTGGTCTTTCCGGATCCCTCCGGTCCGAAGACCTCGATGACCCGTCCTCTCGGGATGCCCCCGATACCCAGCGCGACGTCGAGCGCGAGAGAACCAGTGGGAATGACCGACGTTCCCTGGCCCATCGGGTGCTCTCCGAGGCGCATCACGGCGCCCTTGCCGTACTGTCGCTCGATCTGGGTCAGCGTGACATCCAACATCTTTTCGCGTTCCATCCGCGGAACCTCCTCGCCCCAACGCTTTCCGACGACCCGGACCGTACCAGCGGGGTACGACACAAATTACACTGTTGTAGTTTTCCAGTCGAACTGCACCGTATCCGAACGTGTGTTCGGTGTCAAGGACGTCGCGGTTCACCTAGGGTGTGTGCTCGATGACACGTCCCTTCGAGGTCGATCGGCAACTAGAGGTGGCGGCGGCCCCTGAGCAAGCCTGGGACGTCATCACCACCGGCGACGGCATGGACGGTTGGTTCATGGGTCGCAACGAGATCACGCCCGGCGTCGGCGGAACGGTGAAGACCGTCTCCCCCGCCTTCACCGAGGAAGCCAAGATCACGGCGTGGGAACCTCCGACCCGGTTTGCCTATCGCGGTGATGAGTTGGAAGACGGAACGGTGCACCAGTTCGAATACCAGATCGAGCCGCGTCCGAATGGAAGCTCCATCCGGTGGCTGCACACTGGGGTGCTGGGGCCCGACTGGGAGTCGACGTACGAAGCCATGAGCGAAGGCGACCCCATGTACTTCCAGAAGCTAGCGGAGTACCTCACGTACTTCTACCCGCGTAAGGCCACCGTGGTCGACGCGTTCGGACCTAACATCCCGGACCACGAACGGGTGTGGGAAACGCTCCGACCGGCGTTGGGACTCACAGGCCCGGTGAACCTCGATGATCGTCTCCGGCTCACTCCCGAAGGATTGGACGTTATCGACGGCGTGGTCGATTGGGTCTCGCCGAACATGCTCGGTGTTCGAACGGAGGACGCTCTGTACCGGTTCATTCACGGCTTCGAGGGCACCGTCATGGTCGGCCACCACATCTATGTCCCGGGTCTCGACCAGAAGGAGCAAGAAGAGGCGTGGTCCTCCTGGATGAACAAGGTATTCGCATAGGCACGCCGCCAAAGAACCACGCCCCATGAACAGCACGAAATCGAGAGATGGCACCACCATCGCGTTCGATCGGCTCGGAGAAGGATCTCCCATCGTGCTGGTGACGGGAGGGTCGGTCGACCGGTCGTCGAACGCGCCGCTCGCCGACGCCCTGGCCCAGCGTTTTGCCGTCTACAACTACGACCGTCGCGGCCGCGGCGACAGCGGCGACACACCGCCGTACGCCGTGGAGCGAGAGGTCGAAGACATCGAGGCGGTGATCGCGGCTGCGGGCGGTTCGCCGTACCTCTATGGGACGTCGTCCGGCGCCGCGCTTGCCCTCGAGGCCACCGCCCGCGGTCTTCCCGTCAAGAAGCTCGTGTTATGGGAGCCGCCGTACATCCTGGATCCGAACATGAGGCCACCCAGCGACCAGGTCGAGCGGTACAACGAGTTCGTATCAGAGGGCCGCCGAGGCGACGCGGTCGAATACTTCATGACCAAAGTGGTTCGTATGCCCGGAGAGTTCGTTGCGCAGGCGAGATCGCAACCATGGTGGGCCTCGCAGGAGGCGCTGGCGCACACGCTCGCCTACGACGCCACGATCATGGGCGATTACTCGTTACCAACGAAGGCGGCTGCGTCCGTCAATGTGCCAACCCTGGTGGTCGCGGGCGGCGCCGACATGCCGTGGATGCGAGATACCGCTCGCGCCCTCGCCGACGTCCTCCCGAAAGGTAGCGTCAGACTTCTCGACGGGCAGGGGCATGCCGTCGACCCAGCCGTCTTGGCGCCGGTGCTCGTCGACTTCTTTACCGAGTGACTCCTCGCTCCAACGAAACCGCGAACGTCGCTCCCGAAGAGCCGCGGGACCGCGTCGCTCGCCTCCTCGAACCCCACGCCCCTTCGGATTGGGAAGAGGGGTTTCGGAAGGACGACCTCCTCAACGCGATCGTGGCCGGGGAGCCGATCACGATGTTCGTCATGGCCGCGGACATTCGTGAGTCCACGAGCCTCATGAAGGAGGCGATCAAGTTCGAGCGCTTCGCGTACGTCATGGACAAGTTCGTCTCCTCCGTTCGGCAAGGGATCACGCGGTCCGGTGGGTGGTTCGACAAGTTCACCGGAGACGGGTTCCTCGCGTACTGGCTTGTGCAGTCAGCGTCCAAGGAGGAATACGACGAGAACTTCGTTCAGGCAGCGGGCAATATTGCCCACACCGCCCATACGCTCATCGAGCTGTTCCATCGGAGGGTCCTCGAAGACTTCCGGCGCAATTCGCGGAATCTCTCCGCAGGCGTTGGTCTCTCCATGGGCCTAGATGCCGGCCCCGGCTATTTGGTCGAGATCGCCCGCGAGTTGACCATCGTCGGGCCGCCGGTGGTTGGAGCGGTCCGCATGGTGACGGCGGCCAACCTACCGCGCGAGATCATCGCCAACGTCTACCTCGGCGAGCATCTCCAGGGAGAGGAGAACGGGGTGTACGAGGCGCTCGGCGTCACCGTGACGCGCGAGTTTCGGCCGACCAAGGAATATCCCAAGGGACAAGAGGTCTACGCGCTGACCTTCGACCGACCAGAACCGGCCGATTCCGGCGAGGCTGACGGCAGCCCCTAAACTGACCCAACTCGGGGGCGGGAACAAATCCAAGCTCGGCCTGGTTGCCGCATGTCGTAACGAGAACAGGAGGGGCGTGTGACGTACATGATTCGAACGTCTGGACTGGTAAAGCGCTACGCCAAGGTAGTGGCGCTGGACGGTCTGGACCTGGAAGTTCCAAAGGGAAGCGTTCTGGCGCTGCTCGGGCCGAACGGCGCAGGCAAGACCACGGCCGTCCGGATACTGACGACGCTGCTCGACCCGGACGACGGAACCGCTGAGGTCGCGGGGCTCGATGTCCGGATGAATCCGACGAGGGTCCGCGAGCGGATTGGGCTCTCCGGCCAAACAGCCGCCGTGGACGAGCACCTGACTGGCTTCGAGAACCTCGACATGGTTGGGCGGCTGTACCACCTGGGGCGGAAGAAGTCTCGGGCCCGAGCCCGCGAACTGCTGGACCAGTTCGAGCTTTCGGAGGCGGCCGACCGCCCGGTCAAGACGTACTCCGGGGGCATGCGCCGCCGCCTGGACCTTGCGGCAGCCCTGGTCGCCAAGCCTGAGGTGCTTTTCCTCGACGAGCCCACCACGGGACTCGATCCCCGGAGCCGACTCCAGATGTGGGAGACCATTTACGAGCTGGTTCGAGGCGGATCCACGGTTCTGCTGACCACGCAGTACATGGAAGAAGCGGACCGCCTGGCCGACGACATCGTGGTAATCGATCGAGGCCGGAAGATCGCACAGGGAACGTCCGACCAGCTGAAGAGGCAGATCGGCGGCGAACGCGTCGACGTGATGCTCGACGATCCCGCCGACGTTATGGCGACGCAGTCGGTGCTGTCGTCGCTGGCCGTGGGCGAGGTGCAGGTCGACGAGCAGGGCCGAGGACTTACTGCCCCGGTGACGGGAGGAGTCGAGGCGCTCCGGCAGGTGCTTCAGCGACTGGCCGAGCGCGAAGTGAAAGTGGTCGACATCGGGCTTCGCCGGCCGACGCTCGACGACGTCTTCCTGACGCTCACGGGACACACGGCCGAGGAAGTCGCGGAAACGCCGGTGAAGGGCGACGGGGATAGCAAGGCGCCCGATCTGCCGCCGGCGGGAATTCCTGAGGGAATGCGGGAGAAGGAGGCAGTTCGATGACACAGCTGGCCACCGCCTTCGCCGACGGCGCCGTCGTCGCGAAGCGAAACCTGATCAAGATCAAGCGCGTTCCCGAGATCCTGATCTGGACCACCATGTCCCCCATCATGTTCGTGCTGTTGTTCGCGTTCGTGTTCGGCAGCTCAATCGACATTCCGGGGGTCAACTACCGCGAGTACCTGATCGCTGGCGTGTTCGCCCAAACGGTGATCTTCGGATCCACCTTTACGGGCGCGGGGCTGGCCGAGGACATGACGAAAGGGATCATCGATCGGTTCCGATCCCTGCCCATGTCACGGTCCGCCGTCCTGCTCGGCCGAACCGGAAGCGACATCTTCTACAACGCGACCTCCATCTTCGTGATGTCGCTGGCGGGGTTGATTGTTGGTTGGCGGATCCGAACGTCGCCGTTGGACGCGATCGGCGGATTCCTGCTGTTGCTTCTGTTCGCCTACGCCGTCTCGTGGATCATGGCGTTCGTCGGTCTCAGGGTTGCGAGCCTCGAGGTCGTGCAAAACGCCTCGTTCATGGTCATCATGCCGCTGACGTTCGTCGCCAACACATTCGTTGCGAGCGAGGCGCTGCCCGGTCCCTTGCAGACGTTTGCGGAGTGGAACCCGGTTTCCGCAGTGGCGCAGGCGGCACGAGAAGCGTTCGGGAACACCGGTTCCATGCCGACGCCCGACGTGTGGTCGCTGGCCAACCCGTTCCTCTACACGATCATCTGCGTCGGCGTGATCCTCGCGGTCTTCGTCCCGCTCTCGATGCGGCAGTACAAGAAGGCGGCAGCTCGAGCACGATAAGCCACCATATCGAGGGCGGCGCCTAGGACGACCGTAGAGGGAACCCGTCCAGGGCCTCGTACCGCGCGCCCCGGGGCGAAAGGTGGCTCTGATACAGAACGAGCCGATCCACGGGGAAGGGCCTCGAGGTCACGAGGGTCTCGAAGAGGTCCGGTGCTGCGTCCAAGAGATTCGCCGGGGGGTTCAGCCGGGCCACGGTGAGATGCGGCGTGAACGCTCGCTTCTCCGGTACGAAGTGCTCTCGCAGAAGTTCGTCGAGCGTCGCCACAAGCGCGCTGAACCGCCCGTCTGGGTTCGCCAGGCCGGCCCAGAGGACCCGAGCACGCTTCCTTGTGGGGAAGGCTCCGATCTCGGTGAGGGCGGTCTCGAACGACGTCTGACCTGCTGCCGCAGACTTCGCCGCGCGCCGTACGGGTTCGACCAGCCGCGGCCACGTAGCCCCGAGGAACTTCAACGTCACGTGCCACCCTTCGGAGGAAGTCCAGCGGGCGCCCGAGACCCGCTCCCGAAATGGGTCGAGCGAAGCGGCGAGCCGCGACTTGACGTCCTCCGGGACGTCGACCGCGATGAACAGCCGAAGCGGCTTCGCCTCAGGGCGCGAGGATCGGTCGCGGGCCAAGGACGATCAGCGGCTGGACGCTGGCGTCTGGGCTTGGGCCTCCATGGTCCTCGGCCCCGTCTCCAGGTAACGACGGGCCAGGTCGAGCGCGCCTTGCTCCGCCCACCGGCGAACCTGCTCCCGGTCACCGGGGGCCCGGAAGGTCCTGGATTCGACGCCGCTCTCGCCCGCCACCGCGATGCAGACCGTCCCGGGTGGCTTGCCGCCGTGCGGCTCGGGGCCCGCCGCACCGGTGATGGCCACCCCGATGTGCGCACCAAAGAGCCTCCGGGCCCCGGACGCCATCTCCCGGGCGCACTCCTCGCTCACGACGCCAGGCCCCGCGAGAGTCTGGGTGGATACACCCAGAACCTCCCGCTTCACATCGGGCGTGTAGCAAACGGCCCCGCCGACGAAGTACGCGGACGCGCCCGGCTGCCACGAGAGCCTCGCCGCCAGCGTCCCCGCCGTCATCGACTCCGCCACGGCCGCCGTCTTCCCTCGGTCCCGCAGGAGGCCTCCCACCACTTCGGCGAGATCCTCGTCGGCCGTGGTGAAGACGCGGTCGCCAAGACGACGGACCACGTCCTCGGCAACCGGTTCGATCAGCGCTTCGGCCTCGTCCTGCGTCGCCGCCTTCGCGGTGATTCTGACTTTCACTTCGCCGGACGACGCGAGATACGCCAGCGTGGGATTCGTCGAGGAGTGAAAGAGGTCGTCCAGTATCTCCGCGACTTTCGCCTCGGCGATACCGGTCGCCTTAATGATTCGAGAGGTGATCGCCGCAGGGCCCGCCAACGAGCGGAGTTCGACGAGGATCGTTCCCTCCATCATTTCGCGCATCTCGGCGGGAACACCGGGAACGACATAGACCCGCTTCCCCTCGGGCGTCTTGCAGATCAGGCCCGGAGCGGTCCCCCGTTCCGGAAGGATGTAGCGGGCGCCTTCAGGGACGTCGGCCTGGCGAAGGTTCGACTCCGGCATCTCTCGCCCGAGACGGTCGAACTTGTCTCGGAGGAACTCCTCGATCTCACGCCGTCGCACAAGCGAGAGACCAAGGGCCGCGGCCACAGCGTCCCTGGTGATGTCGTCCTGGGTCGGTCCCAGCCCGCCGGTCGCAATGACGACATCGGCCCGAGACAGCGCCAACCGAAGGGTATCTGCGATCCGCTCGTCGTTGTCCCCGACCACCTGATGGTGAAGAACGTCTATCCCGATCTCGGCGAGTCGTTCAGAGATCCACTGCGCGTTGCTGTTCGTGATCTGTCCGAGAAGGATCTCCGTGCCGACCCCGATGATCTCCGCCATCATCGACTGTCGGCGCGCGCCAGCCGGCCGGCGCCGGCCGCGTATTGAAGCCCCGTGTAGACGGTGAGCGCCAGAGCCACGATGAGAACGGCGAACCGCACACCCGAGAGGGCGTCGGGAAGCGGAAGGATGTACAGCGTGATCGCGACCAGTTGAAAGGTGGTCTTCACCTTGGCCAGCGACGTGGCGGGCATCCCGACCCGTCGCATGCCGAGGTATATCCGTAGCAGGGACACTCCCACCTCACGGACGATGATGATCGCCGCCGCCCACCCGGGAAAACCGCCCGCGATGGCCAGGGTGATCACCGGCGCGGCGACCAGGACCTTGTCGGCAAGCGGATCGAGCCACTGTCCAGTGCGGGTCTTCGCCTCGTAGCGCCGGGCGAGGTATCCGTCCAGGCCGTCGGTTACCGCCGCCACGGCAAAGACCGCCGCGGCCACATACGAAAGCGCCGTCTCACGCGCGGCGATCAGCACCACAAGCACGGGAGCGACGGCAAGCCGGCCGAGCGAAATGACGTTGGGCCACCCGAGCCCGAACGGGGTCAGCCCGCCGTTCGATCGCTCACTCACCAGGAGAGAAGCCCGAGCGTCGCCAGGACGGCCAGCACGAGCAGCGCGACGCCGATCATGAACGCCCAGGTGGGCGAACTGCGGAACAGCACAGCATGAGGCTCGGCGGCTGGGTTATCCGTGGGGATGCCCGGCGGAGGAGGCAGCATGGGTTTGGGAGGACCGAAGTGCCTGGTGTAGACCTTCAGGACCCGGTTCGGGTCGAGCCCGACGTAACCGGAATACGATCGGAGCGCCCCTCGAACGTAGACGTCGGCGGACAAGACGTCGAACCGCTCCGTCTCCAGGGCGACCAGATGCTCTCGACGCATCCTGGTTTCACGACTTGCCTCTTCGATGGTCTTCCGGCGAAGGAGCCGGGCGGTTCGGAGAGCCTTGCCGATGCCGATGGTTGGGGTCGAGGACCGGGCCGGGTGCGTACCGCCTGCGGTGACTCCGTGCACGGCGCCATAGTAGCGAGGCCTCTGAGGCCGGTGTGGAAGGTTGGCCTTGCCTTCGCGAATCGTTCAGTCGGGAGCGGGACGGGTTCCCGGTCTAGCCCTCCATGGCGGCCGCCGCTGCCACAGCGGCGTTGGCGACCTCCTGCTCGCTGACGATGGGGAGACTGAACGAGAAGGTCGAACCGGCGCCCGGACGGGAGACCAGCCACAGCCGGCCCGACATCGCTTCGATGAGCCGCCGGGCGATGTAGAGGCCGAGCCCCGTCCCGCCCGTCTGACGGGTGAGCCCGTTCTCCAGGCGGTGGAAGCGGTCGAAAACCCGCTCGTGCTCCGAGAGCGGAATCCCATCTCCTCGGTCGACCACGGAGACGACGGCCTGTCCGTCTGCCATCTCGACAACGACGTCGACCGAAGACTCAGGCGGCGAATACTTCAGCGCGTTCGACAAGAGGTTGCCGATGACCTGCCCCAGCCGGAAGCGGTCACCCATGACGTAGAGCGGCCCCCTCGGGCCCCGCAAATTGATTTCGCGTCCCGGGTCGGACTCGGCGAACTCCTGGATCTGCTCCGCAACCAGCGAGATCACCTCCACGGCGTCGCTGTGCATCCGCGGCTTCCCGGATTCCATTCGGGAGACCTCGAGAAGGTCGGTGATCAACCGTTCCAGACGATTGGCCTGGTTCAGCATGATCCGGTAGTACTCCTGCCGCGCCTGTGGAGAGTCCTCCACCGTCCCCTGGAGCAGGGCGGCGAGGAAACCCTTGAGCGGCGTAAGTGGTGTCCGGAGCTCGTGAGATACCGTGGCCACGAAGTCTGCCTTCAGCTCCTCGGCCTCGAGCTCGCGGGTGACGTCCCGCGCCACCACGACGCTCGCCTTCAGCTCGCCGTCTCGATCCAGGATCGGGTTGGTGCTGTAGCGAATCCACCGTGCCCGCCTGTCCTTCGTGACGAGGCGCGCGTCCACTCCATCGCCGTTCAGCTCGCCGAGGCCCGCCCCAACTCGCGGAACGCAGTCCGTCCCCAGAATCTCTTCACAGGCCCGTCCGACGGCCTCGTCCGATGCGAATCCGGTGATTTGTTCCATCGCGGGGTTCCAGGAAAGGATCACGCAATCAGGCGAGACCACGAAGATTCCGTCGGAAGTGTGGCCGATGATCTCTTCGAGCTGCGTGCGTTGCTCCGACGTCTCCGAGAAGAGCCGCACGTTTTGAAGCCACACCGAGAACTGGGACGCCAGCGCGTCGAGCAGTGAGCGCTCGGCCGAGGTGAGGTCATCACTGCGATAGACCGCCAGCACGCCGTGCGTACCGTCTTGTCGCCCGACCAGGGCCGTGTTCGGAACCAGCCCAGGCCGGAACCGCATGAATGCTTCGGGAGCGCTGGCGTGATGGCCATTGCCCTGCCCGTTGCCCTCGACGCTTGGCGTGAGCGAGACCGTCCCGGACTCATCGTGGACGGTGACGCGGCCATCGTTGACCAGGACAACCTCGGCGGCCGGAGCCTCCAGCATCTCCTGGACCGAGCGAACGAACCCGCGAAAATCATCTTTCTCCGAAAGTGGGTTGAACAGCGAGCGACCCGCCTCGTAGAGATACCGCATCCGATCGCGTTCGCGCATCCCCTGGGCGTAAGCCTGGTAGGCGAAGTAGGACAGGACCAGCGGCACGATCAACAGTGGAACGGCGAAGGGGTGTCCCGCCCACAGGACCGCTCCGAGGATGCCGATGGCCAGGTTGCCGGCGTAGTGGACGACATTCAGGACCAGCGGTGGGAGGAAGACCGAACCGAACGACTTCTCCTCGACGATCGAGATGATCAAGCCCACGCTGCACGCGTTGACGACCGAGAACACCGTCATGGCGGCGGTCACGGCCAGCCAGCTTTGGGGGTCGAGCACACCGTCGTGCGGTATCAGCGAGTGCACCACCTGAGCCGCTGAAATCGCCACCAGGAACTGCCCCACGTTAAACGCGAGCTTGTAACGGTTCAGGTGGCCAAGGCTGTGTCCGACCAGGATCCCCGCGCCCACCGCAAGGGCCAAAGCGCTCGGACGAACCAACAGGAGACCGGCAGCGGCAACCGCGTCGGTCAGAGAGAAATTCCAGGTCTCGTTTCCGTACCGAATCTTCGCCGTGAACTGCTCGGCCAGGGCGATGGCCGCGGCCATCGCGGCGAATGCCACGACGTCACGGAGCGACCATCGAAGGACGTCAGGGACTCGGAACGCTGCGGCCGCGATGCCGGCGAAGAAAGTTGCGAAGATCAGCCGGCGTGCGCGCTGCGGGAGCTGCGACGTCGCCATCAGGACCAGACTTCCTCAGCCCAGGCAGATTCGCGCCACGAGCCGGCTCGCCACGATGAAGCTCTCCAGGACGAGGCACTCCAGCTGTCGGATCTCCAGGACGAAGCGGTCCAGGTGTCGGATCTCCAGGAACCGGCGGACCACGAGGAAGCTCTCCACGAACCGGCGCTCCACTGGTCACCTCTCCAGGACGAGGCACTCCAGGACGCGGTTCTCCACGAGCCCGCCGCCCATTCGCCCTCGGTCCATCCGAATCCGACCTCCCCCTCGAGGAGCTCATAGACCCCGTCACCGTCGGTATCGACCTCGACGTGATAGGAACCGCGGCTAAGCTCCAATGAGCCCATCCCGGTCGAAGGAACCAGGTTCTGGTTGGCGGGCCTGGTGGCCATGCGTCCGTCCTTGGCCCACTGCACGGCCTTCGCCACATTGACCATGCCCTGGCCGCCTCCGGGCAGTAGGGCGGTGGAGTCTCCCGAAGTCTGAATCATCGTGGCCTTGGCGACGTTCACGCTCATCGATGGGTTGGCCTGGTACATGAGGGCGGCGACGCCCGCGATCACGGCCGTGGCCTGCGAGGTGCCGGTTCCCTTCATGTAGTTGTCGTCGACCGCGGCCAGCGGGTGCGCCAGGTCCACGGTGCTTCCCTTCACTCTGTTGGAGACGATGCTGATGCCGGGAGCAACGAGATCCGGCCTCGCCAATCCATCCTGGGTTGGTCCGCGGCTCGAGAACTCGGCGACGGTGTCGTCCGTTCGATCAGGAGTGCCGTTCAGGTTGGCCGCACCGACACTCACCACGAAGGGGTCGTCACCGGGCTTGCCGACGGTACCGATATACGGCCCGCGGTTTCCTGCCGCGACCGCAACGAAGATGCCGGACGCCCAGACCTGCTCCACCGCATAGTTCAGCGGGTCGACCAGGTAGCTCTGGACGGAGTCCGTGCCGAAGGAAAGATTCAAGACTTTGATGTCGAACGCCGAACGGTTCCCGACGATCCACTGAAGCCCGGCGATCACCACCGAGACGTCGGTTGAGCCATCTGCGCCCGCGACCTTCACCGAGACGAGGTTCGCGTTGGGAGCGACGCCGCTCCACACGCCATTCGACGACGCTCCGGTACCGGCGATGATTCCGGCCATGTGCGTTCCGTGGCCGTAGCGGTCGAGACCGTCACCTTCCGAGGTGAAATCCGCGGAGGCCACGATGCGTCCGGCGAGATCCCGCACCGGCTGGATTCCGGTGTCGAGCATTGCCACGGTCACACCCGAGCCGTTGTATCCGGCGGAGCGAGAGTCCAGGAGCTTGATGGCCCTTTGCCATTCCTTGTTGGGGTTGGCGGAGTCGTACTTCGCCATGTTCGACATGGAGATCCGCCCGTCCCCCCACACCTTCAGAACGTCGTGTGACGACAGGAGCGAATCGAGCTCCGCTCCCGGCAGCCGAGCGGAGAAGCTTCCGATGATCGAAAGGTCGTGAGTCACCGTGCCGCCGAGACCTTCCACGAGCCGTTCGGCGGCGTCGGAGCGCGGAGTTGCCTCACGAACGATCAGGGGGAGGAGAGAGCTCGGCCGGGCCTCGGCAGCACGGAGAACCGACGGATGGACCTTTGTGCGGTCCGAAACAGAAGGCGCGGACGACGCTCCGGTAAAGGCAGCGCCGGCAAGCAGGGCGATGCCAACCGCAACGCCGAGAAGTCGACGGCCGAGCGCCCAGGTTCTCGGGAGTACAACCATGCGGGTTCCGTTCAACGTCGAATCTCCTCGAAAGTCAGGGGTACCGGTCCGTACCCGTCTTTGGGTAGTTTCGGTAGCGGAGGCAGCCGCGAATACCGCTGAAGGGTCAGAACTCAAGAAACCCTGGCGGATATCGACGGACCGGCCGAACGGCGTAGTAACTAGGACTTGACTAGGGCTCGGGTTACCGAGGGCTAGTCATCACGGAGTGTCGCGGTGCGCTTCCTGCCATTCCTCGAGCGTCATGAGCACGTCCCGTGCCTTGGATCCCTGGCTCGCTCCGACGATGCCGCGCTCCTCCAGGAGATCCATGAGGCGACCGGCTCTGGCGAAGCCGACCTTCAACTTGCGCTGGAGCATTGACGTGGACCCGAGCTGCGACCGGATCACCAGCTCGGCCGCCTGCTCGAGGAGCTCGTCGTCCGCGTCCAAGCTTTCGTCTTCAGCGGGCGGCTTCCCCAGCCCCTCGACGTTCGCGACGAAGTCCGGCTGCTGCTGCTCTCGGCACCAGTCGGCGATCGCTTCGATTTCCTTTTCGGTTACCCACGCTCCCTGGATCCGCACCGCCTTCGACACGTTCGCCGGTTGAAACAGCATGTCGCCGTGGCCGACCAGCTTCTCGGCGCCGCCCACGTCGAGGATCACCCGTGAGTCGGCCTGTGAGGCGGTCATGAACGCGATTCGGGACGGAATGTTTGCCTTGATCAGCCCGGTCACGACGTCGACCGAAGGCCGCTGCGTGGCAACCACCAGGTGGATTCCCACCGCCCGCGCCATTTGCGCGATGCGGCAAATCGCGTCCTCGACGTCTCTCGGCGCGACCATCATCAAATCGGCGAGCTCGTCGATCACTACGAGAATGAACGGGACACGGCCGAATTCGTTCTCCCGCCCCGGCGGGATCCGGAGCGTCCCCCCATCGAAGGCTTGGTTGTAGGCCTCGATGTCACGCATGCCCACGGTGGCGAAGGCCTCGTATCGCATCTCCATCTCTCGCACAACCCACCCCAACGCTTCGGCCGCGCGCTTCGGGTGCACGATGACCGGGGAGATCAGGTGCGGGAGATCCGCGAAGTGCGACAACTCCACCCGTTTCGGGTCGATGAGGACCAGCTTCACGTCGTCCGGCGTGGTTCGCATCAGGATCGAGGTGACGAATGTGTTGATCAGTGAGGACTTCCCGGCCCCCGTCGCGCCGGCGATAAGCACGTGGGGCATCTCGGCCAGGTTGACCAGCACCGCTCTTCCGTGAACGTCCTTCCCCAGTCCGACGACGAGCGGGCCGGTGGCTTCCCGAGCCGTCTTCGACGTAAGGACGTCCCCCAGCATCACGAAATCCCGTACGCGGTTGGGGACCTCCACGCCTATGGCCGACCGTCCGGGAATGGGAGCGATGATGCGGACATCCGGTGTGGCGAGCGCATACGCGATGTCGTCCGCCAGCGACAGGACACGGTTCACCTTCGTGCCGGCGGCCACCTCGACCTCATACATCGTGACGGTGGGTCCTCGGTGAGAGTCGGTCACGCTTGCCGCGACGCCGAAGTTGCGAAAGGTCCTCTCCAGGGCCGCTGTGGTGTGCTCCGCGTCGCGTGAATCGGCGGCGGTTGCGGGCGCACGGCGAAGCAGGTCCACCGGAGGAAGCGTGTAGCCGTTGAGAGAGCGCGGGGGACGGCGCGCCGGAACGGGTTGTGCGCTCTCGGCTTCGGGAGGCCGCATGGGGGCGGACGGCCGAGCGGAGTCCTCCCGTTCGGGAGAAGCGACCACCTCCCCAACGTCGGGTTCTACCGGCGCAACTCTTTCCACGCCCGCGCCCGCCGCGTGCAGCCGAGCGAACAATTGCCTGAGAGCGCGTCCAATTGCGGCCAGCGGTGTGGCTGTAAAGATCAGAACCCCTAGCGCCGCGAGTCCCATGCACACGACGACGGCTCCGTAGTCGCTCACGACCCGGGAGAGCGGCCATGCCACCGCCGCACCGACGGCACCGCCGGCCTGACTCAAGGGCTCGTAACCGGACGCTACGCTCGGGTTTCCGCGGGCGATCGACGTGAT
>DATABA010000026.1:0-21049 GCA_036259835.1 Actinomycetota bacterium | reverse complement strand
CGGCGATCGCCCGCTGGTACGTCTCGCTGTTCCGCTAGCTCTGGCTACGCGGCTTCAACGGCAGGGCTCATGAATCTGGATGTGCCGCCTTCGAGGACGCCCTCTTCCTGGGGAGGCACGCGCTGTGGCACTAGATACGTCAACGAGGACTCGTCGGCGTTGCCGTCTTCGTTCCCATCCGTAAGCCGGAGCCGGAATGTCTGATCCTCACCTTGAACCGCCCCGAACCGTCCATCTCCCGGAAGTTGCCTGTGCCCGGAACATAGTCAGTGATCCGCCCCACCAGTCGGTCATTCGTATCGTGTCTCACGAAGACCAGGTGTCCCTCGAACGGTGCGTTCTGCCGGACGCCACCGATGACGCCGAACGTTCGATTGGCACCCGTCACCGTGAACCGTCCGCCGCCGGTGGCGAAGTCATTGTTGCTCGAGCAGTTGCTGGATCCAGCAACGATGCCCGCTCTGGACGATCCGAGGACCACATCGGTTCCTCCAGACAACGAGACGTGAAGCGCGTGGACGGTCATGGAGCCGGAACTTCCGCTTCCGGAGCTGATCTGTTCATTGACAAGGAGTTGGCCGTCGATCAAAGGGACTGTCTGGTTCGGTCCCTCGGTGACGACGACAGGAACTCCGTTGCGACCAGGCCGTTAACGTGAGACGACCGCTAACGGTAGCGCTGCCTCCCTGGCTTACGGCCATTGACCGGGACATTGCGAAATCTGCCGAAACGCTATTCAGTCCTGCAGTAACCGCCGCGCTGCCAACGGAGGACTCGGAACGCACCCTGTCGCCCTGTCCAATCGTTGTTGCGTGCGAGGTCGGAGGTCAGTGTATCCGGAACCGTTCCGGAGATCGATGACGCCTCCAGGACTCCTCCGGAGCACGACAACGAACCCGTGTCGGCGAGCACGGTGGTGGTCGAGGACACGTCGCCTTCACCGAGATGCTTTGGCCGCTGTAGCTGATACGGGTTGCGGCGCCCGCCGGGAGCGTTGTGCTCGAGGTCACCGCCCGCCCCGATGAGCAAACCCGCGGCGAGCAGCCGCCATGTACGTACGCGCATCCCGCACACCCCCCTTCCCCCGCCGCCCGGGCCCGCGGCTCCAATGTGTGTCGGCGCGAAGCTAGGAGCCGGGAGGCCCGTCGCGATGGCTCTTCGGGACGGTTTCGGGTAGTCCAGAGGAAGTGGGTTAGCTGCGAAGTGGAGCCGGTGGTAAAGGCGAGGGGGCAAGCGTCGTTTCCGGAGGCGGCGCCGGCAGCGGTCCAGTCCACTTCGGGGGGCTGGCGCTCGTCGAGTTGGCGAACATCGCGGAGTCTTCCGACTCCAACCCGCACAGGGGACGAATTTGGATGTTGCCTCCGCCGATCACGGTCGGCCCATGGAGCCGTGTTCCGGTTTCGGTCTGATACGAGAGGCGGAACTCGTCTTGTTTGCCGGGTTCCGTGACGTCGGTCACGTCGAGCTGAAAGGTGGCCGTTTCGCCGTCAACGTCCCCAACGCCCTCCATGTGCCGGGTGTTGGTGAAGCTCAGCGGATAGAAGAGCACCGTTCCCTGAAGCCGCTCATCCGCGACGGGATCGACGAAGAGCAGGCGCCCAAAAGGCGGCGTGTTGGGCCGTGTTCCGGCTTCGACGGCGAAGATTCGCCTGAACCTTCCGCCTGGCGGGAGCCATCCACCGCCGGTGGTCGAATCGCTCGTCGAGCACTGCACCTGACGTAACGAGGACTCCCCAGTGACGCGAGCCACCGCCGGGGGGGCGCAACTGGCGACCAGGCCCCCTGAGAGCACCGCAGACAAAAAAACCAAGCGGCGCCGCCGTGACCTCCACCGCATTCGCCTCCCTCGCTTTCCACACCGTGGATCAGGGGCCCGAGACCACCGGAAATGATGACACAAATCCCGGCGGGCATAGTTATTTCGGACTAGCGCTCTGACCGCTTGAGGCCGAGAGCCACGGAACTTTTTCGCAGGAGCACTTAAGTCGATCCCGGAGGCGTCGATACGTACAGGGCATCAAGAAGCAACAAGTTCAACTCTGATCCTCAAGAGCGATTAGCGGCGAGGAGAGGAGAGCGAGGAGAAGGTTGCACCTGTGGCGAACGGGACGTTTCACCGAAGCGACGAGGGGATGCCTCGAAGGCGGCCGTACAGCGCCGACCGGCTCCTCACAGTCGCCGACGTCGCGGAGACGATGCGAGTGTCGAACATGACGGTGTACCGGCTCATCAAGAACGGATCGTTGGCCGCCGTCCGGGTCGGAAAGAACTACCGGATCCGGGAATCGGAGGTCGACCGCTACCTCTCCGAGCGTTCCGTCCAGATCGACCCTCCGCAGAACGACCCAACGCGAGCCTCCGAGCGAGCGGAAAGGAGCGAGTAGATGGCCCGGGTTCGGATCGGACTCGACATCGGCGCCACTGCCGTTCGCGCCGCCGAGCTCTCCGTCCGCGGTTATCCCCCGGCCCTGGTCCGCGCCGCCCAGGTCCCGCTTCCTCCGGGAGCGGTCTCCGGCGGCGAGGTACAGGACCAGAACGCGGTCGTCGCTGCACTTCAGGACCTATGGCGGAGCGGCAAGTTCCGCTCCAAGGAGGTCGTCTTGGGTGTGGCGAACCAGCGTGTCGTGGTCCGCGAGGTCTCCGTTCCATGGCTCGAGCCCAAGGAGCTTCGTCAGTCGCTTCCCTTCCAGGTCCAGGAATACGTCCCCATCCCACTCGAAGAAGCGGTGCTGGACTTCCACATTCTCGAGGAGTTCGAGCAGGACGCGCGGCGGATGGTCCGTCTCCTTCTGGTCGCGGCTCAAAAAGGCATGATCAATCAGCTCGTCGGCGCGGTCGAGGCCTCGAAGCTGCGGCCTGTCGGCCTGGATCTGATCCCATTCGCCATCGTCCGCTCCGTGGGCTCGAGCGACGGCGCGCTCGATGGCGAGGACGAAGCGATCGTGGACATCGGTTCCGACGTGACGAGCATCTGCGTCCACTCCTGGGGAGTCCCTCGGTTCGTTCGCATCCTCCAGTCCGGGGGCCGTGAGGTGACCGAAGCGATCTCCCGAGCGCTCGACGTGCCGACGGACGAGGCGGAGCGGCTCAAGCGGGGGCTGGACGGACAGGACCCCGAGAAGGCCGCGCACGCGCAGCGAGTGGCGTCGGAACGGGCCGCGCTGTTCGCCCAGGACGTTCGGTCCTCGCTTGATTTCTACCTGTCCCAGACGCCGAACGCGCGGCTCAGTCGTGTCCTGGTGTCCGGCGGCGGCTCCAAGCTGGAGGCGCTTCAGCCGGTGCTCGAAGAGGAGCTGCCCGCCGACGTCGTTCCGGGCCGCCCGTTCCACCGTGTGCGTCCGGACCTGAACCTGCCTGAAGACGTGATGGCCGAGGCCGAGCCGTTGCTCGCCGTGGCCGTGGGATTGGCATTGCCGGGAGGCCGAGGATGACGCAAGTCAATCTTCTTCCACTCGAAGTTCAGCAACGGCGGAAGACTCGCCGGCAAACCACCATGGTGACGTCGGCGGTGGCCGGAGTGATGGGTTTCCTCATCCTCATCTTCATCCTGCAGTCTGCTCGGTTGTCGGCGGCGAGCCGTCAACTCGAGGAGCAGCAAGCCGTCAATGGCCGCCTTCAGACCGAGATCAGCGGATTGACTCGGTTCGAGCAGCTGAAGCAGGCCGTCACGGAGAAGGAAGGACTCCTGGCGAACGTGCTTCGGGGGGAGGTCCTGTGGTCGGGCGTCCTTCGCGACATCTCGCTGGTCATCCCCCGTGACATGTGGCTGACGTCGCTGACCGGCCAGCTGCAAGTGTCTTCGACATCGTCCGCTTCGACTACGCCAGGGGGCGAGGGACTGGTCGGCACCATTCAGTTCCAGGGGAACGCGTTCGCCCACACCACGGTGGCTGACTGGCTGACCCGGTTGGAGTCGGTCGAGGGGTGGTTGAACCCATGGATCAGCACCTCCAGCCGCGCCGGGACCGGCGAACAGGTCAGCTTCAGCAGCTCGGTTGACCTGAGCGTGGCGGCAACCAGGGACGGGGGCCAATAGTGGCTCGGCGCGGTCCGATCCTCGCGGCGATCGCCGGCCTGGCGATGGTGATCCTCATGGTGGCCTTCGTCATCCTGCCCAAGGCGTCCCAGGTCCGCGAGAAGCGCGAGCAGGTCGAGTCGGCCAGGCAGCAGGAAGCACAGCTTCAGGTCCGCCTGGACCAACTTCGGGCTCTCGCGCAGGAGGCTCCGAAGAACCGGCGGCGCCTCCGCGTACTCGACGCCGCCATCCCCCCGAACGCGGACCTTCCGGGATTGATCCGTCTATTGAACGGTATTGCCGAGAGGTCGGGCGTGGACTTCATGACGGTCGCCCCTTCTACCCCGACCCCATCACCGTTCACGGCGGCGGTCCTCCCGACCCAGATCACGGTGGCGGGCCGCTTCTTCTCCGTCGATCAGTACCTGTACCGGCTGGAGAACCTGCCCCGGGCGGCGAAGGTCACGAACCTCCAGATTTCGCCCCAAGGGGGCGGGCTCAACTACCTCCAGGTCGGCCTCAATGTCGAGTTCTACACGATGGACACAACGGCGGGTCCGGGAAGCCAGGGCGACGCCGCCGCGGGTGGTCAAACCGGCGCTCCCGGCGCGACCGCGACGCCGGCTCCTGGGACCACGCCCGCTCCAAATACGGCAACCACACCGGCACCAGGCGCCTCACCGGCGCCGGCCCCGAGTCCAGGAGCCTGAGCCATGGCCACAACGCCGCGTGAACCTCGTTTCCGGATCCTGGTCGCCGTGGTCCTGACAGCGGCGATCGGTGGGATGTTCCTGGCCGGAGAGTTTCGGAACCAGGCGGGTGCACCGCTGTCGTCCGCGCCAGCGGATCGGCGGGTCGCCCAGCAAGCCCCTCCGGTCGCGACCGCCCCGTCGGCGGACGAAATCCTCACGTACAACGGGCGCGACCCGTTCACCCGCGACCAGGAGGAGAAGAAAGCCTCTCAGAAGCCTCCCGCGGCCGATCCGTTGACGCCCGTCGCTCAAAGCGTCACGCCCTTGGCGCCGAGCGCGGGCGTCACGGTCTCGGTCGGGAACGCCGCGTCGCCGCTTTCCGGGGTCGGCTCCACCCGAACCTCGCCAGTCACCCGTCGCGGAGATGACGACGGCGACGATCTCGACGTCGTGGTGAAGGTGCCACGGGTGGACGAGCCCACGGTGGTTGACCCCCTGGTCGATCCCATGCCGGTGTACCCCGTGCCGGTCGCCGACGGCGGCGGTGCAGGGTCACCAGAGCCCGACGGCACCCTCGACCGCGGCGGCAAGTGGGGGAAGACCAAGAACAAGCCCGCCAAGGCCGAGCACGGCGAGGCGCCGCCATATCCCGCTTACCAGCCGACTAAAGAGAAGTCCTGGAAGGACCGAGGCCATAAGGGACAGTCCTCGCGCCCCGGCCGCAGAGTCGGACAGACCCGGAGTGGCTGGAGGGGAAAGGGACACGCCTGGGGCTGGAAGGCAGCACGATGCGACGAATCCCACCCATCTTCCAACGGCCACTGCAGGAGGTGACGGATGGCTCTGTCGCCTCGTGACCGACGCGCCCTGATCATTGCAGGCTCGGTCATGCTCGTCGCGGTGCTGGTGTTCTTCGTCTTCCTGAGGAACGCTCCCGAGCCGGAGGAGCCCGCCTCGGTGCAGGGCCCCGCGCCGGCTCAGACGCCCCAACCGCAACCGTCTCCCACCTCGGACCCGCTGGCCGACCAGATACTCGTGCTCGGCGGGCGCGACCCGTTCGCACCTCTCAACGCCCCAACGCCGGAGCCGAGCCCGGGAACGACCGGGACAACCGGGACCACCGGGACCACCGGAACGACGGGGACCACGGGGACGCTCCCCACAACCGGGACGGGAACGGGCACAACGGGGACGACCAACACCGGGACCCCCGGATACGGTGGCAACGGCGGGTCGAACACTGGCTCCGCCTCGTCGGGAACCCGTCAAGGTGGCGGCGGTGGTGAAATGCCGCCATTGACGGGCTGACCGCCCGCAGGACCTCCCCTCCGAAGCCAGTCAGCCTGCGATAACCAGCCGGTATCATCGGCGCTCGTGAATCAGGATGTTCGGCGGCGCAAGCTCGCCTCGCGGTTGGGAGATCTGGGCGTCGATGCTTTCCTGGTGACGCGTCTCCCCAACGTCCGGTATCTCACCGGGTTCACCGGGTCCAACGGCCAGCTCATCGTGACTGCCGAGGAGGCGATCTTTCTTACGGATGGCCGCTACGGCGAGCAGTCGCGCCGGGAGGCGCCGGATCTGCGGCGTGTCGTGTACACGGGGGAATTCGTCCGCGCTTTCACGGACGCATGTTCTGATCTCGGCGTCGAGCGGCTGGCGTTCGAATCGGCCGGCCTGACGTACAAGACCTACCAGGACCTCTCTGCCGTCGGCCGAGAGCTCGTTCCGACGGAGCAGGAGGTGGAGCGCCTTCGCTGGGTGAAGGATAGGGAGGAGATCGATCGCCTGAACCAGGCACAGGCGCTCGCCGATGACGCGTTCGACCTGATCACGCACAAGCTCGTCGAGGGAATGACCGAACGCGACGCCGCCTTTGAGCTCGACATGTCGTTACGGCGGGCCGGCGCCGAGAACGTCGCCTTTGAAACGATCATGGCGTTCGGGGAGAGCGCCGCTGAGCCACACCACCATCCTTCCGATCGCCCGCTTCAGCGCGGAGACATCGTGAAAATGGATTTCGGTTGCGTCGTCGACGGCTACCACTCGGACATGACTCGCACCTTCTCCTTTGGCGACCCGCCGGCGCAACTTCGAGAGGTCTACGACGTCGTCCGGGTGGCCCAACAGGCCGGCATCGGCGCGGTCGCTGCCGGTGTCAGCGGCGCCGACGCCGATGAAGCGTCGAGAAGTGTCATTCGAGACGCGGGATACGGCGACAAGTTCACGCATTCGCTCGGCCATGGGGTCGGACTCGAAATCCATGAGGGTCCGACTCTCCGCGCGGGCGGGAAGGATGTCGTCCCGGAGGGTGCCGTTGTCACGGTGGAACCGGGGATCTACCTGGAGGGGCTCGGCGGAGTCCGGATTGAAGACATGGTGGAGGTGCGATCCGACGGGTGCCGGGTCATCCCCAGGACGCCGAAAGAGCTGATCGTCCTGTGAGCGTCAACACCAACGACCTCCGTCGCGGGATGACCCTCGACCTCGACGGTCAGCTGTATCAGGTGGTCGAGTTCCAGCACGTGAAGCCGGGGAAGGGCGGCGCGTTCGTTCGGACGAAACTTCGTAACGTCCGAAGCGGCGGAGTGGTCGATCGCACCTTCAACGCCGGCGTGGACGTCGGGCTCGCGATCGTCGATCGCCGCGAGATGCAGTACCTCTATCGAGACGGCAACGACTTCGTCTTCATGGACACGGAGTCCTACGAGCAGCACCATGTCCCTTCGGCGGCGGTCGGCGACGCTGCGAATTACCTGACCGAGGGAGCAACCGGCGTCCTTGCCATGCACGACGGCAACCCCATCGGCGTGGAGCTCCCGACGTCCGTGGCGCTTCGCGTTGCGGACACCGAACCAGGTATGAAGGGCGATCGGGTCAGTGGCGCCATGAAGCCAGCGACGCTGGAGACGGGACTGGTCGTTCAGGTCCCGTTGTTCGTCGAACAGGGTGAGCTGGTGAAGGTCGACACTCGCACCGGCGAATACCTCACCCGGGCGAAATAGGCCCGCCGTGAGCCGGCCGTCCTCCGCCCAGCGCGACGGGAACGGCCATTCGGGGCGGCGCGTCGGGCATCGGAGGCGCCGAGCGGCTCGCCGGCTCGCCATCGATCTCCTGTATCAGGCCGACGTGACGGGTCAGGACCCGCAGCAGGTGATGGAGGAGTGGCGGCAGGCGAGGCGCGACGTTCTTCCCTACGCCGAAGAGATCGTCAACGGCGTGGAGTCCCAGCGTCAGCACATCGACCGGATCCTCGGTTCGAATTCCGAAGAGTGGGCGGTTCACCGGATGGCTGCGGTCGACCGAGCGATCCTCCGCGTGGCGTGTTACGAGCTTGGAGCCGGAGTGCCGCCCGCGGTCGTTATCAACGAGGCGGTTGAGGCTGCGAAGGAGTTGTCAACGGAGGACTCCGGGCGCTTCATCAACGGACTGATGGGAAAGATCGCCCGGACTCTCCAGGACGGGGGCCAGGACTCGCGGGGCTCTAGAACGCCTTAGGGCTCTTGCTTCGCCTCGGCGTGTCCGCCTTCCCGCTCGCCCTCATGCATGCCCTGCTTGAACTCCCGGGTCGACTTCCCGAGGGATCGCGCGAGGGCGGGAAGCCTGCTCGCCCCGAACAACAGCAGGATGATCCCAAGGACGATCAAGAGCTCGGTCGCGCCAACAATCGCCATCATCGCCAGTCCCACACCCCTTTTCCGCTGGTCGCTGCCTCCATAGTACCCCTCGGGTTGACAGGGGTTTGCCACGGGCTATTCTGTCCTCTGAGCTGAGCCCTTTAAGTCGGTCCGGAGAGGCCGGGAAGGGAGAAAAGAGCGTTTGACCGGAAGGCACGCCTCGCATGCGCGAGGCGTTTTCTTTTTGCGGGGGCCGTCATGAGCCCCGTGGTCGAGCGAGCCCGGCTCCTCGACGCCGCGGAAATCCGCCGGGCGATCACGCGGATCGCGCATGAAATCGTCGAACGAAACAAGGGAGCTGGCCGCGTCGCCCTCATCGGCATCGCCGCGCGGGGCGACGATCTGGCTCGCCGACTTGCCTCTGAGATCGAGCGGATCGAGGAGGTTCGAGTGCCGGTCGGCGTCCTCGACATCACCTTCTACCGAGATGACATCGGGCTCCGCGCCGAGGCGCCCGAGGTCCATGAGACCCGAATCGACTTCGACATCACCGGTATCACCGTGGTGCTGGTCGACGACGTTCTCTTCACCGGCCGAACGATCCGTGCGGCGATGGACGCGCTGGTCGACTTCGGTCGTCCCCATGCGATCCAGCTCGCGGTGCTCCTGGACCGAGGGCATCGGGAGCTTCCGATCAGGGCGGACTACGTCGGGAAGAACGTGCCGACACGCAAGGACGAGGACGTGCAGGTCCGTCTGAAGGAGGTCGACGGGGAGGACGTCGCGGTGCTGGCGGAACGGATCGATCCCGACGCCGCGACGGTTCCTGCCGGCCACGGTTCGGGGGAACCGGCGACAGGAGGTGGGGGAGCGGCATGATCAAGCACCTGCTTTCCATCAATCAGCTCGAACGAGACGACATCGTTCGAATCCTCGACACCGCCGGGAGCTTCCGGGAGGTCGGGACACGGGTCATCAAGAAGGTTCCCGCGCTTCGCGGCCGAACCGTGGTCAACCTCTTCTACGAGAACTCGACGCGGACCCGCATCTCGTTCGAGCTCGCGGCAAAGCGGCTTTCCGCCGACGTCATCAACTTCTCTACGGGTGGCTCGTCTGTGGCAAAAGGCGAGAGTCTCAAGGACACCGCGTTGACCCTGCAGGCGATGGGGGCGGACGCCATCGTCATTCGCCATTCGTCTTCTGGCGCGCCACACACGCTCACACGATGGGTCCGGGCCAGCGTGCTCAACGCGGGCGATGGAACCCATGAGCACCCGACCCAGGCGCTGCTCGACCTGCTCACGATGAGCGATCACTTCGCGTCTCTGGAAGCCCTCCGGGTGGCCATCGTCGGCGACATCCGCCATTCCAGGGTGGCCCGTTCGCTGACCTTTGCCCTCGGAAAGATGGGAGGCCAGGTCACGCTGGTGGGTCCTCCCACGCTGATTCCACCCGAGGCGCCCGCCTGGGGGGCGGAGGTCTCCCACGACTTCGACGCGGTCCTTCCCAAGCTGGACGTGTGCTACATGCTTCGCGTTCAACGTGAACGGCAGCGCCAGCAGCTCTTTCCGAGCATTCGCGAGTACTCGCGGTTGTTCGGGCTGACTCGCGCCCGGGTCGAGGCGCTCCCCGAGCGAAGCCTCATCATGCATCCCGGTCCGATGAACCGCGGGGTGGAGATCGCATCCGACGTCGCGGATCTGCCGAGGTCCGTCATCACGGACCAGGTGACGAACGGAATCGCCGTCCGGATGTCCCTCCTCTACCTGATGTTGGGCAGCGAGGGAAGGCGCGCGGCCGACGATGAAGCGGGCGCCGACCTCACCGAGGAGTCCGAAGGAGCGGTTCGTGCCTAGCCGGATCCTGTTCAAGGGCGTCCGTCTGGTCGACCCTGCGTCGGGGCACGACGCCGTAACCAACGTGCGAATCGAAGACGAGACCATCGAATCGGTCGGCGGCGATGTGCCCTCCGGGCGCGCCGACGTCATCGATGGGACAGGCCTGGTGATGGCGCCCGGATTTGTGGACCTTCACGCGCACCTGCGTGAGCCAGGGTTCGAACACAAGGAGACGGTGGAAACCGGAACGAGGGCGGCGGCGGTGGGGGGGTACACGGCCGTCTGCGCCATGCCGAACACCGACCCGATCATCGACAACGCGGCGGTCGTGTCGGAGGTGGTGAACCTCGCCGACAAGGCGGGCCTGTGCGACGTCTTCCCGGCGGGGGCAATCACCCGCGGCCTCGCCGGCGAAGCCCTGACCGATATGGCGGAGATGGTTGAGGCCGGTGTTCGGTTGTTCACCGACGACCACAACTGCGTTCAGTCGTCGCGGATGATGAGACTGGCGCTCGAATACGCAAAGGCATTTGACGTCGTCGTCGGGGAGCACGCGCAGGATCAGGCGCTGTCGGAGGGTTGGCAGATGCACGAGGGGCTCTCCTCGTCGCTGCTCGGGCTGACAGGCGCTCCGTCGGAGGCCGAATCGGTGATCGTCGCTCGCGAC
Organism: Actinomycetota bacterium; assembly: GCA_036259835.1. GTDB lineage: Bacteria > Actinomycetota > UBA4738 > UBA4738 > UBA4738 > JALYGK01. Next base: position 10,223 of record DATABA010000026.1, on the reverse strand, counting down.
CTCGCCCTTGCCGCACTGACTGGAGGGGTCCTTCACCTCACGCACCTCTCGGCGCGGCAATCAGTGGACCTGTTGTCCGAATCACGGGACCGTGGAGTTCGTGTCACCGCCGACGTGACGCCCCATCACCTGACGTTGCTGGACGAGGACCTCGTCTCCTACGACACGAACCTCAAGGTGAATCCGCCCCTGCGTTCGGCGGACGACCGAGACGCCCTTCGCACCGCCCTGCGCTCCGGAGTGATCGACGCCGTGGCCACCGACCACGCGCCACACGCCGTCGAGGACAAGGAACAGGAATTCGACGCCGCTCCGCCCGGAACTATCGGGCTGGAGACGGCGCTCGGCGTCGTGCTGACGGAGTTGGTCGAACCAGGGTTGATCAGCCTGAGCCGGGGGATCGAGGCGCTTTCCAAAGCGCCCGCCACGGTTCTTCGAGCCGAGGAGCATGGAGGTCCGATCACGCCGGATCGCCCAGCGAACCTGGTCGTGTTCGATCCGTCGGCGGAATGGACCGTGGGGGACCGTCCGTTCTCCTCGCTGGCACGGAACTCGGCGTTTCTGGGGCGAACGTTTCGAGGACGGGTCGTGCACACGCTCCTGCGAGGCGCGTTTACGGTTCGAGACGGGGAGCCCGCTCGGTGAGGGAAGCCCTGCTGGTTCTGGAGGACGGATCGACCTTCCGCGGTCGTGCGTTTGGCGCGGAGGGCGAGGCGTTCGGTGAGGCGGTCTTCAACACCGCGATGTCCGGCTACCAGGAGGTCCTGACCGATCCGTCGTACGCGGGACAGATCGTCACCATGACGTCACCACATCAGGGGAACTACGGCGTCAACGACGAGGACCGCGAATCTCGGGACGTCCAGGTCGCGGGGTTCGTGATTCGTGAAGCGAGCCGGCGGGCATCCTCCTGGCGCTCGCGAACGACGCTCGCCGAGTACCTCGAGGCCGCCGGTGTGGTCGGAGTCGAAGGCATCGACACCAGGCGGCTCACGCGTCGTATTCGGGAAGCCGGTGCGATGCGGGCTGGAATCTCGACGCTCGATCTCGATCCGGAATCATTGGGTGCCAGGGTCCGGGCTCAGCCGACGATGGAGGGCGCGGATCTGGCCTCGAGCGTCTCGACGGCGCGCGTGGTCTCGGCGGCGGAGTCGATCGGGCCTCCACGACAGACGCACCGGACATTCCGCGTCGCGGCATACGACTACGGGATCAAGTGGAATATCCTTCGCAATCTTGCCGAAAGTGGCTGTGACACAGAGCTTTTCCCGGCCCATACTCCGGCATCTGAGCTCTTGAAGGGCGGCTTCGATGGGGTCTTTCTCTCGAACGGACCCGGCGATCCCGCGGCGACGACGTATGGAGTCGACGCGGTCCGCACACTGATCGGGAAGCTGCCGATCTTCGCGATCTGCCTGGGGCATCAGCTGCTCGCGCTGGCGCTGGGCGGGAGGACGTACAAGCTTCGGTTCGGACACCGTGGGGTGAACCAGCCCGTGAAGGACCTCGACACGGGGCGAATCGAGATCACGTCGCACAATCACGGGTTTGCCGTCGATCCTGACGGCTGGACTCGAAACCGGCCGGCCGGCGACCGTCCCGTCGAGGTGGAGAGCGCGTTCGGACGGGTTGCACTCACCCACTGGAATCTGAACGACGGGACGCTGGAGGGGCTTCGCTGCATTGACGTGCCGGCGTTTTCGGTCCAGTACCACCCCGAGGCTTCGCCCGGCCCGCACGATTCCGGTCACCTGTTCCGGCGCTTCCTGGACTTGATGAGCTGATGCCGCGGCGGACCGACCTGCGGACGATCCTGGTCATCGGGTCCGGCCCCATCGTCATCGGCCAGGCCTGCGAGTTCGACTATTCCGGGACGCAGGCATGCAAGGTGCTCCGTCGCGAGGGATATCGGGTCGTGCTGGTGAACTCCAACCCCGCGACGATCATGACGGACCCCGAATTCGCGGACGCGACATACATCGAGCCGTTGACGCCGGCGGCCGTTCTCCAGGTCATCGAGCGAGAACGCCCAGACGCCCTGCTGCCGACCCTCGGTGGCCAGACGGGACTGAACATCTCCATGGGTCTCGCCGAGTCGGGGGCTCTGGAGGAACACGGCGTGCAGCTCATCGGCGCAGGCGTGGAGGCCATCCGTCGGGCCGAGGACCGCCGCCTGTTCGTGAAAACGATGGCCGGTGCCGGACTGCCGCTACCGCGATCGGGTTTCGCCCACTCCTTAGGCGAAGCGCTGGAGGTTGCCGCCGACCTCGGCTATCCAGTGATGGTCCGGCCGTCGTTCGTCCTGGGCGGCGGCGGCACCGGACTGGCTCGGTCGCCGGACGAGCTGGAACGCGTCGCAGCTGATGGCCTCACCGCCAGTCCCATCTCCGAGATCCTGGTCGAGGAGTCGGTCGCCGGGTGGAAGGAGTTCGAACTCGAGGTGATGCGCGACCGGGCGGACAACGCGCTTGTCATCTGCTCGATCGAGAACGTCGACCCGATGGGCGTGCACACGGGCGACTCGATCACCGTGGCGCCCGCACAGACGCTCACCGACCGCGAATACCAGTCGATGCGCGACGCCGGGCTGGCGTGCATTCGGGCGGTTGGCGTGGACACGGGCGGCTCCAACGTCCAATTTGCGGTGAATCCCGCGGACGGCCGGATGGTCCTCATCGAGATGAACCCGCGCGTTTCGAGGTCGAGCGCGCTGGCATCCAAGGCGACCGGGTTTCCCATCGCCAAGATTGCGGCGATGCTTGCGGTCGGTTACCGACTCGATGAGATTCGCAACGAGATCACTGGAGAGACCCTCGCGGCGTTCGAGCCGACGCTCGACTACGTCGCGGTCAAGGTGCCGCGATGGTCCTTCGAGAAGTTCCCGGCTGCCGACCCGACGCTTACGACCAGAATGAAGTCGGTGGGCGAGGTCATGGCGATCGGGCGAACGTTCGCGGAGGCCCTCGGCAAGGCGTACCGCTCGCTCGAGCGCGGATTCGACCTCGGCCCGGAGCTGGTCTCGGCACCCAACCAGGGAAGCTCGCTGCTCGATGACCTCGCGGTTCCCACCGAGGATCGCTTGCTTCGAGTGGAGCGGACCCTCAGCAATGGGCACTCGGTGGACCAGGTCGCCGCGGTATCGGGAATCGATCCGTGGTTCGTGGACCAGGTCGCCATCGTGGCCGAGCGGCTCGAGAGTCTTCGCGGTGTGCCGTTGGGCGACGTCCCCGCCGATCGGCTCCGGGAGGCGAAACGGGCCGGCGTATCGGACAGGCGCATCGCCCGTCTGACCGGCTCGACCGAGGACGACGTCCGTGCGGCTCGCAGGCGGTTCGGCGTGCTCCCCGTGTTCAAGACGGTCGATACGTGCGCGGGAGAGTTCGAGGCGAGGACGCCGTACTACTACAGCACTTACGAGGAGGAGACCGAAGTTCGCCCGGGAACGAAGCCCCGCATCGTGATCCTCGGGGCCGGACCGAACCGCATCGGGCAGGGAATCGAGTTCGACTACGCCTGCGTCCATGCCGCCTTCGCCCTTCGGGCGGCCGGATTCGAGACGGTCATGGTGAACTCCAATCCCGAGACCGTCTCCACCGATTACGACACCAGCGACCGCCTCTACTTCGAGCCGCTGCAACTGGAAGACGTCCTGGCGGTGTGCGAAGCCGAGGAACCGGTCGGCGTGGTGGTGCAGCTCGGAGGTCAGACGCCGCTCGCCATGGCCCGAGGGCTAGAGCGGGCCGGGGTGGCGGTCCTCGGAACCCTCCCCGAACGACTCGATGCGGCAGAAGACCGCATGAAGTTCGGTGAGCTCCTACGGACGCTCCGGATCGCGTCGCCTCCGCATGGTGTGGCCGCGTCGCCGAAGGAAGCGGCACGGGTGGCCGATCGAGTTGGCTTCCCGCTGTTGGTGCGACCGTCGTACGTTCTCGGGGGCCGGGCAATGGACATCGTGTACACGGAGGAGGAGCTCGAGCGGTTCGTGGAGTCCGCGGCCGCCGCGAGTCCCGATCATCCCGTCTTCATGGACCGATTCCTCGAAGGCGCCATCGAGGTCGACGTCGACGCCGTCTGTGACGGGGAGGAGGTCCTCATCGGCGCGGTCATGGAGCACATCGAGGAGGCCGGCGTCCACTCCGGCGACTCGTCGTGCGTGATTCCACCGCCCACGCTTTCGGACGAGCTTCTGGACAACATCGAGCACATCGCCTCGAGCATCGCCCGGACGCTCGGTGTCCGAGGCCTTCTCAACGTGCAGCTGGCAGTGAGGGACGACGTTCCCTTCGTTCTGGAGGCGAACCCCCGTGCGTCGCGCACGGTCCCCTTCGTGGCGAAAGCTACCGGGATCCCCCTTGCAAAGATCGCCGCGCGGGTGATGGCCGGGGCGAGCCTGGCCCAGCTTCGCCATGAAGGTCTTCTGCAGGACTCGGCCGGGGGCTATCGATCGCTGCCCCACGTCGCCGTGAAGACTGCGGTCCTGCCGTTCGGACGCTTTCCCGGGGTCGACACGGTCCTCGGCCCGGAGATGCGGTCGACCGGCGAGGTCATGGGGATCGCGGACGATCTCGGGCTCGCCCTGGCCAAGGCTCAGGAAGCGACGGGTTCGAGGTTCCCACTTTCCGGTCGCGCGTTCATCTCGGTGGCGAATCGGGACAAGCGGGCAATCGTCCTCCCGGCAAGGCGCCTTTCGGAGCTCGGGTTCGAGATCCTCGCCACGCGCGGGACGGCGGCCGTCCTGTCGCGAGCCGGCATGCGGGCGACGGCGGTGCTCAAGCGGTCCGAAGGCAGTCCCAATGTGGAGGAGCTCATTCAAGGCGGTCACGTCGACCTGGTGATCAACACGCCGTTCGGACGAAAACCCCGAACCGACGGCTACTTCATTCGCACCGCCGCTGTGAGAGCGGGAATCCCGTGCATCACCACCATGCCCGGAGTGTTTTCTGCGGTGCACGGAATCGAGGCGCTTCTGCGTGAACGTCCCATGCCGCGCTCGATTCAGGAGTACCAGGCGGCGCCAGCCTTCAGCGGGAGAGAGGCAGTATGAGACAGGCTCGATGCGAGGTTCTCTCGAACCGGCGGTCGGGCGCCTACTACGCGCTCACCCTGGCCGGACCGGACATCTCGGAGGAGGCGCGGCCCGGCCAATTCGTTCAGATCGCCGTCCCCGAAGGCCGCGAGATCGTCCTCCGCCGGCCGTTCTCCGTACATCGTGCGTCGAAGCGGGGCGGCTGGGCCGGCACACTCGAGGTGGTGTTCGACGTGGTCGGTCCCGGCACGGCGTGGCTCTCGTCGCTGTCCCGCCATGATGTGGTGGACGTGATTGGCCCCCTGGGCCGGCCGTTCGCGTATCCGCCTCAGCCGACACGGTGCCTCCTGGTGGGTGGCGGCTATGGCGCGGCGCCGCTCTACTTCCTGGCGGAAGAGCTTCGAGCTCGAGGAATGGAGGTTCACTTGATCCTCGGTGCCCGAAGCCATGATCGCGTGTTCAAACCAGTCGAGGGACGGCGTCTCGCCCACTCGCTCGTTGTCACCACCGACGACGGATCGATGGGTCATCGGGGCATCGTGACCGACGTGATGCCCTCCGTGATGGGACGAACAAAGACACAGGTGGTGTACGCCTGCGGGCCGAACGCGATGCTGAGGGCGGTGTCCGAGTACTCCGGGTCTCGTGGCGTGCCGTGTCAGGTCGCCGTGGAAGAGCTCATGGCGTGCGGGCTCGGGGTGTGCTGGACCTGCGTCGTCCCGATCTTCGGGTCCCAGGGACGAGGGTGGTGGAACGTGCGCGCGTGCACCGAGGGACCGGTCTTCAACGGCGCGCGGATCTGGTGGGACCGGTGGTTCGGGGAGCCCTTGCGGCGCGAAGAGCACGAGCTCGAGCCCACCGAGGCGGCTCCGATGGTCCACTCGAGGCGGCCATGAGCCGGAATGGCCTGGACGTCGGCATCGGCGACGCCGTGTCGGTGGCGGTTGACCTGAACGGCGTCTCCTTTCCCACTCCCGTTCTGACCGCTTCCGGCACATTTGGGTCGGGAAAGGAGATGTCCCAGCTCGTCGACCTTCAAGGCGTTGGTGGGATCGTGACGAAAAGCGTGACGCTCGAGCCCCGGCGGGGGCTCCCGGTGCACCGAATGGCCGAAACGAGCTCCGGAATGCTCAACGCCATCGGGCTACAGAATCCGGGCGTCGACGAGTTTTTGGCGAAGGACGCTCCGTTCATTTCCTCGGTCGGAGTTCCCGTCGTCGTCTCGGTGGCCGGGAAGACGGTCGGGGAGTTCGTCGAGGTGGCGATGCGGGTGGCCGAGATTCCGGGCGTCGTGGCCATCGAGGCCAACATCTCCTGCCCGAACGTGGAACGACGGAACCAGGTCTTCGCGTGCTATCCGGACCAGGCTGCGGAAGTCATTGCCGCCATGAGCCGAACGACTCGCCTTCCGGTCTTCGCGAAGCTCACCGCAGACACCACCGACATCGTCGCGGTGGCCGAAGCGTGCGTCCGCGCGGGAGCGCACGGGGTCTCGTTGATCAACACGCTTCTCGGCATGGCGATCGACGTGGAGACGTTTCGTCCTAAGCTCGGAGGTGTGACCGGCGGGCTGTCCGGTCCGGCCATCCGCCCGATCGCCATTCGATGCGTCCACCAGGTCGCGCGGGCGCTCCCCGAAGTTCCCATCATCGGTATCGGCGGAATCACGTCGGCCGAGGACGCCGTGGAGTTCCTTCTTGCCGGGGCGTGGGCGGTGCAGGTCGGCACGGTGAACTTTTATCGTCCGTTTGCAGCGGTCGACGTCGCGGCAGGAATCGCGGCGTACCTGGCGCGTAAGGGTTTCATCCGTCCGGACGAGTTGCGAGGGAAGGTGAGGCTTCCGGAGCATGCCGCCGAACCCGCTTATCGCAGCGGCTGACCTCTCAGACGCCGACGCCGCGGAGGAACTTGCCGGGAAGCTCGCGGACCTGGTCGCGTTCATGAAGATTGGCCTGGAGCTCTTCACCGCAGCGGGACCCTCGGCGGTGGAGCGAGTCCGCGAACACACCCCGGTCTTTCTCGACCTGAAGCTGCACGACATCCCGAACACCGTGAGGGCGGCAGCCCGAAATGCGGGGCGGCTCGGGGTCGGGATGCTCACGGTTCACGCGCTCGGGGGGCCGGACATGGTTCGGGCCGCGGTCGATGGCGCCGAGGAGGGGGCCGCGGAGAGCGCGGCGCCGCCTCGCGTGATTGCCGTAACCGTCCTGTCCAGCATGGCGGGGGAGGGGCTCGCCTCGCCGGCGTCTCTCGCGTTTGAAGCCATGTCCGCGGGTGCCGCGGGTGTCGTCGTATCCGGAGAGGACGTGGCGGCGGTGCGAGAAGCGCTCGGACCCGGAGCCACGCTCGTCGTCCCGGGGATTCGCCCAGGCGGCCAACCGGCCAACGATCACGTCCGCGTCCTCTCGCCCGGTGAAGCGCTGGAGCTGGGTGCGGACCTCATCGTGGTCGGCCGGCCGATCACCGGTGCGCCCGATCCCGGAGCGGCGGCCCGGGCCGTTCTCCGCGAAGTTCAGCTCCTGTCATGACGCCGGAAGAGGCTGCTCGTCTCCTCGAGAGGCACGGGGCCATCCTGCGGGGCCACTTCAAGCTGTCGTCCGGACGCCACTCCGACGTCTACGTCGAGAAGGCGCGGATCCTCGAGCAACCGGAGGCGACGACGGCCGTGGGCCGCGCCATCGCCTCATGGTATCCGCAGGTGGAGGTGGTTGTGGCGCCGGCAGTCGGCGCCATCGTCCTCGGCTTCGCCGTGGCTCTGGCCGGGGGCGCGCGGTCGATCTATGCCGAGCGCGAAGGCGACCGAATGCGGCTTCGCCGGGGGTTCCGGGTAGCGCCCGGTGAACGGGCGTTGGTCGTCGAGGACGTGGTGACCACGGGCGGGTCCGCCCGGGAAGTGTTCGACCTTTTGGACGAGACGGGAGCCGAACGGCTCGGCGTGGCGGCCCTGGTCGACCGGACGACCGGTCCAGTGCCGTTTCCGTTCCGGGCGCTGGTTCGAATCGAGGCGTCGTCGTGGGAACCAGCCGAATGTCCGTTGTGCAGGGAGGGCCGTTCGTTCGATTCGCCCGGGTCGCGGCACCTGGAGCGGTCCGGCTGACCGTCATCTAGAGGTTCATTGTGCGCCAGCGTTCGCGGATTGCTGCCCCGAAAGTGCCGGGCATATAATCCGCGCGTTCTCCCCCATTGAAGAGCGCAAAGGAGGCACCATGCCCCTACCGACCCTCACCGAGGAGCAGCGGAAGGAAGCCCTGGCCAAGGCGGCGGAAGCGCGACGCGCGCGAGCCGAGGTGAAGAACCAGCTCAAATCGGAGAAGCTCTCCTTGCGCGAGATCCTGAGCAAGGAGAACGACGACGTCATCGGCAAGATGAAGGTCTCCTCCGTGCTGGAGTCGCTCCCGGGGGTGGGGAAGGTGCGCGCCCGCAAGATCATGGAACGCCTCGACATCTCGGCGACCCGGAGGGTCCGCGGGCTGGGCGCGAAGCAGCGGGACGCCCTGCTCACCGAGTTCGGCAAGAGGTAGCGAGCAGCGGGACAGCTTTTCGTCATCTCCGGTCCCTCGGGGGTCGGCAAGGGGACCGTCGTCAAGCGTCTCCTGGAGCTTCGGCCGCAGCTGTCGTATTCGGTCTCATGCACGACGCGGCCGCCGCGCGCCGGAGAAACGGACGGCGTCCACTATCGGTTCGTGAGCCCCGCGGCTTTCCAGCAGCTGATCGAGGAAGGTGCGTTCCTCGAGTGGGCGGAGGTTTTCGGCCACCGCTACGGCACGCTGATGGGCCCGATCGCTGAGGATCTCAACCGGAGCCGCAACGTCGTCCTCGAGATCGACGTCCAGGGCGCCGAGACGATCAAGGCACAGCTCCCCGAGGCCATCCTGGTTTTCCTGGAGCCGCCCTCCGAAGAGGAGCTGTCCCGCCGCCTCACCGCCCGGAGAACGGAAAGCCTGGCCGACCTCGAGCGGCGGCTGGAGGCCGCACGGGAAGAAATGAAAGAGTCTTCGTGGTTCGACCATGTTGTGGTGAACGAGGACGTCGACCGGGCAGCTTCAGAGGTCGCGTCTATAATCGATGCCCGAAGCGCCACGTAGCGCGCTCCGTTTTCCCGCCTGAGAACTCCGTCGACTGCTGAAGAGAGGACCGCATGATCGAACCGAAGATCGACGACCTTCTGGAACGGGTGGATTCCCGGTACACGCTCGTGATCCTCGCCGCCAAGCGGGCTCGCGAGATCAACTCCTACTACAACCAGCTGGGTGAGGGACGAGGCGAGTTCGTCCCGCCGCTGGTCGAGACGGGCGATCTCCGATCGAAGCCGCTCGCCATCGCCCTCGAAGAGGTCGCCGAGGGCAAGACGACGTTCGAGCGGCTGGAGACACCCGGCATCAAGTAATTCCGTGGCCGAGGACCACGCCGCTCGACCGCTGGCCGGGCGGCGAATCCTTCTCGGTGTGACCGGGGGGATCGCGGCCTACAAGTCGGTCTTTCTCCTCCGTCTTCTGACCGAGGCCGGAGGGGACGTCCAGGTAGTGATGACGCCGGCCGCCACCCGATTCGTGGGCCCCGAGACGTTCGCGGCCCTCAGTCACCGCCCGGTTCATTCGGACGTGTTCGAGCGAACCGATGAAGTGCTCCATGTGAAGCTGGCGCATCAGGCCGACGTCGCGGTTGTCGCGCCGGCCACGGCGAACGTCCTGGGGAAGCTCGCCCACGGTCTGGCCGACGATCTGCTGACCTCCGTCTTGCTGGAGGCGACATGCCCGCTCGTGCTCGCACCGGCGATGCACGCCGGCATGTGGGAGCACCCCGCAACTCGAGCGAACGTCAGCCTTCTGGTCGAGCGAGGCGCGATGGTCGTCGGACCGGATGAGGGATCTCTGGCCGCCGGCGACCAAGGGGTCGGGCGCATGGCCGAGCCGGAGCACATTCTCGAAGCCGTCGTCGGCTCCATCGAGTCGAGCGGCGACCTCCGCGGCCGGCGCGTCTTGGTGACGGCAGGGCCGACGTTCGAGCCGATCGACGCGGTGCGTTTCATCGGAAACCGATCGAGCGGAAGGATGGGGTGGGCGGTGGCCGTCGAGGCCGCCCGAAGAGGCGCCGATGTCACGCTGGTCGCCGGCCCCGTCGGGCTTCCCGAGCCGGGCGGGGTCGACGTCGTTCGAGTCGAAACGGCGACGGAGATGGAGGAAGCGATCCTGTCGCG
>DATABA010000025.1:0-74736 GCA_036259835.1 Actinomycetota bacterium | reverse complement strand
CTTCGCTCAGGAGGTCCGCGCTCGCTCGGCGTGAACGTCTACCGAACTCCAGACGAGCGCTTTCGGAATCTGCCTGGGTACGACTTCGAACCGCATTACATCGATATCGATGGCTTGCGAATGCACTTCGTCGATGAAGGATCCGGCGCGGTCATTCTTCTGCTGCACGGCGAACCGACCTGGTCGTACCTGTACCGGAAGCTGATTTCACCGCTTGCTTCGAGCATGCGCGTGATCGCACCGGACCTGATCGGCTTCGGGCGATCGGACAAACCCACCGACCGAGAGTTCTATTCGTACGAAAGCCACGTCCGCGCGGTCGCCGGATTTGTTCGGGCCCTCGATCTGTCGGACATCACTGTGGTCGTGCACGATTGGGCCGGCGCCATTGGCCTTCGCGTCGCCGTCGAGGATGAGAAGCGATTCGCCCGCCTGGTCGTCCTCAACACCGGCCTCTTCTCCGGAAGCGACCGATGGCCCACACCAGGGTTCATGGAGTGGCGAAACTTCGCCGAACGGGTCGGACTGGATCTCCCGATCGGGACGATCGTGCGGAGCGCAACGCTGACGCCGCTCCCGCCTGAGGTCCTGGCTGCTTACGAGGCGCCGTTCCCGGTTCCGGAGTCGAAAGTGGGAGCGGCGACGTTCCCGCTGCTCGTACCCCTCAAGAAGGAGGATCCCGGCGCGGCGGAAATGCTTCGCACTCGTGAGGCGCTGACCCGTTGGGACAAGCCGGCGCTCGTCTACTTCAGCGATTCAGATCCGGTGTTTCCTCCAGGCGTCGCGAAGGCGATGGCGCGGCTCATCCCGTCCGCAGGCCAACCGGAGATCCTTCCCGGCGCGTCACACTTCCTTCAGGAGGACAAGGGCGAAGAGGTCGCCGCGCGGATCCTCCGCTTCGTCGCCGAGCAGTAGCCCGCGGCACAATCCTCCGAGTTGTCAGGATTCCGGCTGTTCGCCGCCTTCGATGGCAACCACCCAAAACGGAACCTGGGCGAGGCGTTCGTCGCCGTGGTGAACTTCGAACAGATACGTCCCGAAATCTGGAACAGGAAAGCCGTAGAACCGAAAGGCCACCACGTTGGCTGTGGCCCTGGTCTGATCGATGGGGTGCGGCTCGAAGCTCGCCTCCACTTCCTGGCGGAACCCGACAATTTGCCCATCGGCGTCGACGATGGAATAGACGAGCGTGTACGTCTCGCCGATTTCATGCGACTCCCCGACCACCCTGACGACGAACGAGATCGCGCCGAGACGAAGCGGCCGTGGAAACTCCCGCGGAAGGAAGTGGATGTCCGCTCCGCCGCGCGTGACGTAGAACAGTCCACCCTGGGAATCGGCGGCCTCCGCTACAAACGCGTAGTCGACGAGCACCGCGCTTCCTAGCCGCCGATCATCGACATCGAACGACTCGGGCGCTGGAAGTCCCGGTGATTGATGCGGTGGCCGCCCCACTTCGACCACACCGCGTCCCGAATCAATCGCTCCAGGTCCGCGTCGGTGGCACCGGCCCGAACCGGCGTTCGGAGGTCCGTCTCCTCCAGCGCGAAGAGGCACGTCCGAAGCTGTCCTTCGGTGGTGAGCCGCAGCCGGTTGCACGAGTCGCAGAACGGCTCCGTCACGGACCCGATGACGCCGATTGCCCCGGGGCTTCCATCGGCGAAGGCGAATCGGGTCGCGGGTTCTGCCGCGCTGCCGTCGGCCACCAATGGGTGGACACGGTTGATCGTCTCGAGGATTTGCGCCGAAGGAACGACTTTGTCGCGCTCCCATTTCTGCTCCGCGTCGAGAGGCATGTATTCGATGAACCGCACCTCGTAACCGGAGTCGCGGGCGAACCGGGCGAAATCGACGACCTCATCGTCGTTCGTCCCGGCAATCACGACACAGTTGAGCTTGATCGGGGTTAGACCCGCCGCCTCGGCCGCGCGGAGCCCTGATAGCACGTGGTCCAGGGCGTCTCGACGGGTCATCTCGGCGAATCGATGCTGCATCAGCGAGTCGCATGAGACGGTGACCCGATCAAGTCCCGCTTCGGCCAGCGGCGCGGCCAAGCGGTCCAGAAAGAAGCCGTTGGTCGTCATCGAGATGGCGAGTCCTGGATTCGCGTCGCGAAGCATCGAAACGAGCAACGGCAGCTCGCGGCGGACCGTCGGCTCACCGCCGGTGAGCTTGACCTCCTTGACCCCGAGCCGAACGAAGATCGAGACAACCCGCTGGATCTCCTCGAACCTCAGGAGCTCGTCCTTCGGCAGCCACGGCATTCCTTCGGCCGGCATGCAATACGTGCACCGGAAGTTGCACCGGTCGGTCACCGATACCCGGAGGTCATCGGCCACCCGCCCGAATGAGTCGACGAGCGGCCCGTCAGATTCGGTGTCTGAGGGTTCGGAAGGCATCATCGGAACCAAAATGTCTGGATCAGCATAAGCCCCGATTCGCCCCGGAAACGCCCTGGCTACTATCGCCCCAGCAATGAGTGCTGAACGAAGCCACCGCGCTGCCGTGGTGACGGTGAGCGATGGCGTGGTTCAGGGAACCCGAACGGATGAATCCGGCCCTGCTCTTCGGGAGATCCTGCACGAAGCTGGCTTCCAAATAGCTCATCACGAAGCCGTCATGGACGACCAGCGTTCGATCGAGGAGCTCCTGTCGGCGCTCTCGAACGAGGTTTCCCTCATCGTGACAACCGGCGGGACGGGACTTGGGCCTCGTGACGTCACGCCCGAGGCAACCAGATCTGTCATCGACCGCGAGGTCCCGGGGCTCGGCGAGGAGATGCGGGCCGCTGGGCGCTCCTCCACTCCGATGGCGGCTCTGTCCCGGGGAATCGCCGGGAGCCGGGGTGCATGTCTGATCCTGAACGTCCCCGGAAGCAAGAGCGGCGCAACGGAGAGCCTGAAAGCGATCCTGCGGGCGATTCCCCATGCACTCGACCTATTGGGCGGGCAGACCGCCCACGCATCGACTCCCCCCCGCTCCCAAACGCGGTCGGCCGGGCCGAATCCATCGGATGGCGATGTCGTCATTGCAACGGCGGTAAAGCTCCACGGCGATCCCCCATGTCACGTCGGCCAGAAGATCGTGATCGGCCGGAACGGCCCTCTTTCGGGAACGCTCGGTTGCGCTGAATTCGACGATGCGGCCATCGCCGACACACCCGCAGTCCTGGACGCACGGTCGCCGCTGGTTCGCACGTACACGCACGAGCTCGGGTCAATCGAAGTCTTCCTGGAACCATCGGTGCGCTCGCCGAAGCTGGTCGTCGTATCGGCGACGCCCGTCGCGTTGGATCTTCTTCGGTGGGGTCGCGACCTTGGGTTCGAGCCGGTTCTGGTCGAAAGCCGAAGTGCCCGAGTCACGTCCGAATTCAGGGCCCTTTCGAAAGTCGTGAAATCGATTGCGGAAGTGGCGCTCGACTCGGATACCGCGGCGATCCATACCGACCACGACGCTCCCGACGTCGTCGAATCGGTCGCGGCGCTGCTGCGATCACCTGCGCGCTTCATTGGCGTGATGGGCAGCACTCGTCACGTCAGCCCCCACGTCGAACGACTGAGCCAGATGGGGTTCGACGAACGAGAGATCGAACGGATTCGCACGCCGGTGGGTCTCGACATCGGGGCGCGAACGCCGGAGGAGATCGCCCTATCCATCCTGGCGGGGGTGGTCGCTGAGCGGCGAGGCGGGCACGCCGGGTGGCTCGATCACCGGGTTTCGAACCCGGGAGTTAGCGGCGAGGCGGGCGAGGGTTAGCGGCGGCGCCGCGACCGGGGCGGACCCCGGCGAGCCGGCCGCTTCTTCCTGGGGGGCGGCGCGGCCTTGGTCGGATCAGGCAACCCTTCCTGTCCCCGCCGAACGGCCTCCAGGACTTGATGCGCCACGACGTCCTGTCCGCGTCCTGCGGAGAGCATGAGCTGAAACAACACCCGTTGCTCCAGTTGCTCGATGGTATCGACGACAGCGCGGCGCTCGTTTCCGCGAACCGACCAAGAAGCGAAGATTCGTCCGGACGGGAGCATGTCCACGCGGAGGGGGACATCGCCAATCCGTCCTTCCCAAACAGTTCGTCCCTGCTGTTCCTGTTCCTCTGTTCTCCTCACAAAGACTCCTGGGTGATCCACGGCAGGGCGAATTCGCGCTGAGCGAGAAGGGCCCAAGAAGGTGCACGAACCGACCGGCGTTACTGAGGAGAGGGTAGCATGCGCCGATCATGAACCTTCCTTTTCAGCCACCCATTGCGCCAATGGAAGCGCGTCACGTCGCGTCGCTTCCCGACGGCGATGATTGGAGCTACGAACCGAAATGGGACGGCTTCCGCGCGATCTTCTTTCGAGACGGGAGCGACGTGTTCATCTCGAGTCGCGGTGAACTCCCCTTCGGTCGCTACTTTCCCGAGCTCGTCGACGCCATCAAGACGCTCTCGGCTCGACGAGTTGTCCTGGACGGCGAGATCGTCATCTTCACCCCGGACGGGCGAGGGCTCGACTTCGACGCCCTTCTCCAAAGGATTCACCCGGCCGCTTCTCGGGTGGCCCGCTTGGCGAAGGAGACGCCCGCCTCGTTCGTGGCGTTCGACCTCCTGGCTAAGGATGCAACCGACCTTCGGGCAAGGCCACTCGCACAACGCCGGGAGCGCCTGGAGCAGGTGATGGAAAAGGCGCGTCCGCCGCTCTACCTCAGTCCCTCAACGGATGACCGAAAACTGGCCGCGAAATGGCTCGAGTCCTTCGTCGTGCAGGGGTTGGACGGGGTCGTGGCGAAGAGGACCGACTCGCCGTATCGCTCGGCCGAGCGGGAGATGCTGAAGGTGAAGCGAGAACGCACGGCCGACTGCATCGTCCTGGGGTTCCGATGGGCGAAGAATCTCGAAGGAGAAGCAGTCGGCTCTCTTCTCCTCGGCCTCTATGGTCCCGACGGAGAGCTGTGGCAGGTCGGTTTCTCTTCGGGTTTTACGCAGACTGCCCGGCGAGAGCTGGTGAAGAAGCTCGAGCCGTACAGAGAGGGCCGGTCGGCGCAGCCACCACCGGGCCAGGACGCCGTCAGCAGGTGGAACAGGGAAAAGGACCTCTCGTACGAGAAGCTGCGGCCGGAGCTCGTCGTCGAGGTGGGCTTCGATCAGGTGACCGGCCACCGCATCCGCCACGGGGCCAGGTTCGTCAGGTGGCGCCCCGACAAACCGGCGCGCCGGTGCACGTTCGAACAGCTGGTCATGCCCGGAAACGTGGATCTCAAGCGCCTCTTACAATGAGCGTCCATCACCCGAGCGGAAGGAGGAGCCATGGCTGAGCAGCCAACGCAGTTCAACCTGAAGCCGGAGGATCTCCCGACCGCCTGGTACAACGTCCTGGCGGATTTCCCCTTTCCGCCGCTACCACCGCTCCACCCCGGAACGCAGCAGCCGGTCACTCCTGACCTGCTTGCGCCGCTCTTCCCCGAATCGCTGATCATGCAGGAGGTCTCCACCGACCGGTGGATAGACATTCCGGGCGAAGTGCTCGACATCTACCGGCTGTGGAGGCCGACGCCCCTGTATCGCGCGCACAGGCTGGAGAAGGCACTGGATACGCCGGCCCACATCTACTTCAAGTACGAGGGCACGTCGCCCTCCGGTTCGCACAAGCCGAACACCGCGGTGGCGCAGGCGTACTACAACAAGGAGGCCGGAATTCAGCGCCTGACCACCGAGACCGGAGCCGGCCAGTGGGGCTCCGCGCTCTCGATGGCGTGCCAGTTCTTCGGTCTGGAGTGCCTGGTGTTCATGGTTCGCGCTTCGTTTGAGCAGAAGCCCTATCGGCGGATCTTCATCGAGACCTTCGGAGCGGAGGTTCGTCCCTCACCGACGTCGACCACCGAGGCGGGCAAGAAGATCCTGGAGGAGAACCCCGATTCAACGGGTTCGCTCGGGATCGCCATCAGCGAGGCCATCGAGGTGGCGGCCCAGGATCCCACGACGAATTACTCGCTCGGCAGCGTGCTGAACCATGTGCTTCTGCACCAGACCGTCATCGGGCTGGAGGCCAAGAAGCAGATGGAGATGGCGGGCGAATACCCGGACGTAGTCATCGGGTGTGTGGGCGGCGGATCCAATTACGCCGGCTTCGCGTATCCCTTTATGGGAGACCGCCTGACCGGGAAGACGCCGCAGACGCGATTCGTCGCCGCCGAACCGGCGGCCTGTCCCACGTTGACGAAGGGCAAATTCGCCTACGACTTCGGTGACACGGGGCAGATGACGCCGCTGCTCCCGATGTACACGGTGGGCCACACGTTCGTCCCCGCTCCGGTGCATGCCGGCGGGCTCCGGTACCACGGCGACGCTCCTTCCTTGTCGCTCCTGGTTCGCGAGGGGCACATGGAAGCGCGTGCCTACACCCAGAACCCCGTATTCGAGGCGGCCATTCAGTTCGCCCAGACGCAGGGCATCATCCCGGGTCCCGAGCCGGCTCATGCGATCAGAGCGGTGATCGATGAAGCGATCCAGGCGAGGGAGGAAGGGCGCGAGAAAGTGATCGCGTTCAATCTCTCGGGACACGGGCACTTCGACATGTCAGCGTACGACGACTTCCTGAACGGCCGGCTGCCCGAGGTGGAGTTCCGGCAGGAGGACGTGGACGAGGGGCTCACCCACGTACCGGAGGTGCCGCTCCCGGCGTAGTGGATTGGAGTCGTTAGAGGAGAACGGGACGGGAGACGCGACTAGCCGCCGTACCCGCCGTCCTTGATGAAGAAGTACCAGATCGCCGCGTAGGCCACGCCGCCTACGAGTAGGTAAATGATCAGGTACCTGACCCAATTCCGTCTATAACCGCCTCCGGTCCCCCCTCCGGTCGGCTCTTCGGACATAGCGCCTCCTTTCCGGACTGGCGCTCAGCATAGTAAGAAGCCGATGTCGGCCAGAGAAGAAAGGGCCCGGGCGTTGCGCCCCGGCCCTTTGCGACTAGCGCTTAGCGGGCTTCACGCCAGCCGTCGCTCACAGGAAGCCATGCCGCCGCCGTCGGCACCGACGCTACAGGTCTCGGTTCCCGACCCACCTTCGAGTCGGTCGAACCCTGCTTCCCCGTAGAGCGTGTCCTTACCAGTCCTGTCCTCCTAGCTGGTCGTTACCGGCGCCACCATAGATGACGTCGCTTCCCGTACTAGTCAAGCACGGCTAGCCATTTTTGAGGGCTGCTTTCTGGGGGAGCCTGGCCCCGACGTTTCGGGGCTCGCTATTTCGGAGAGGAACCGGTCACGGACGCCACTTGAAAGGAGACCCCAATGCGGTTCGGGATTAGAGAGATCTTGCTGGCTGTCGCTGTTGTGCTTTTCCTGCTCGCTGTCTTTGTCGAGGGGAGCTTTGCGGAGCTCATCGCGCTCGGCCTGGCAGCGTTCGCCGCGGGCGTTCTGCTGACCGGAGTGGACGTCTCCAGATGGGGAGGACGCGGACTGCGCTAAGCCTGCGGCCCTAGCGCACCATCGACGCAGGCTTCACGCGGTCCCCGGCCCTGACGCTGGCGCCCTGGCGGACGGCCGCCCGGACTCCCACGACGGCGACCTCCTCCGCCGAGACATCGGACGAGCCGCCACCCGTGCGACCTGACGCACGTGCTCTGCCCACTCTGGCCCCCGCACCGATCTCCACCTCCGCGTCGACGATTGCTGTCTGAACGGAAGCACCGCTTCTCACCACGACGTCGTGCAGCAACACCGACTCCTGAACTTCAGCGCCTTCTTCCACGATCACCCCGGGGGACAGCACCGACGACACGACGCGGCCGCGAATCCGGCATCCCGGCGACAACATGCTCCGTTCCACGTTCGCGCTTTCGTCGATGTAAGCGGGTGAACGCGTCGGCCCACGCGTGAGAATCGGCCATGCGGGGTCTGATACATCCAGCCGCGCCTCCCGGCCGAGCAGGTCCATGTGCGACTCCCAGTAGGCCTCGATCGTGCCCACGTCACGCCAGTACCCGTCGTGGCGAAATTCGTGGACGTTCCCATCCTCGACCAGACGGGGAACGAGCTGATCGCCAAAGTCCTCAAGTGACGATTCGCCCTTGCCACCTTTGGACGCCTCCTTCGAGAACTCCTCCAGTACGTCGGTCAACGTACTCCACCTAAAGACGAAGACCTCCGTGGTGACGAGGTCTGAGTCAGGCGAATCCGGCTTGTGGTCGAACCGGACGACTCGCCCGTCGTCCACGTGCACGACCCCAAACCGGCCCGCTTCGTCCCTCGAGACCTTTGTCGTGACCATCGTGAGGTCGGCTTTCTGGTCGACGTGTCGGGTGAGGACTTCTCCGTAGTCGAGCTTGTAAATGTGGTCCGCGCTGAGCACGATCACGTGGTCCGGCTCGAACTCCTCGATCAGCGACTTGTTCTTGTACACGGCATCGGCATTGCCCTGATGCCACCCACTTGCCTCATCCCCCAAGTAGGGAGGGAGGAGACGAAGCCCGCCGTGCGTCCGGTCCAGGTCCCACGGCCGGCCGTTCGCCACGTATTCGTTGATCGAGTGCGATTCGTATTGCTCCACCAGCCAGACGTCCGAAAGACCGCTGTGCACGCAGTTGCTCAGCGGAAAGTCGATGAGGCGATACAGTCCTGCAAACGGCATGGATGGCTTGGCGCGTTCCTCCGTCAGGACCTCGAGCCGCTTTCCCTCGCCCCCGGCCATGACCAGGACGAGAGTCTTCCCGTCCGTCACAGGTAGCTTCGGACGTGCCAGAGCTCGGGATAAAACCGTTTGTCGAGCGTCGTCTTCAAGTACGAGACGCCCGTGCTGCCTCCCGTTCCGGTCTTCGAGCCAATCTGCCGCTCCACCATCAGAATGTGGCGAAGCCGCCAGTTGGCGAAGAGCTCGTCATGGTTTAAGAGCGATTCTGCTGTATAGAACAGCTCGGCGTACTTGTCCTTGTTCCGCATCATCTCCAGGACGCTGGCTCGGCGAGCCGCTTCGTCGTCTTCGGGCATGGGCAGCCCGTTCGCCTCGAGCAGCGCGCAGAAGCCATCCCACACCGTCGGCTCGGACAGCCGCCGCTCCAGCTTCGCCTGCTCCTCCGGCGTCTCTGCCAACCGTTTGACCAGCCCGGGCTCCTTCAACCCCGAAACGAATTCGATCTCCCGAAACTGGACCGATTGGAAGCCGCTGGCCGGAGCGAGGTTCGCCCTGAACTCCAGGAAGTCCTGCGGCGACATGGTCTCGATGACCCCGATGTGCTCGATCATGATCCGCTCGATGGCATGGACGCGCTCGAGATAGTGCCGCGCCCGGTGCGTGTCGCCCGTGTAGAGCGCGTCGCGAATCGACTCCAGCTCGAACAGTACTTCCTTGAACCAGAGCTCGTAGGCCTGATGGACGATGATGAAGAGCAGCTCGTCGTGAGCGGGCGGATCCGAAAGCAGACGTTGAAGCGAGAGCAGATCCGGAACCTTGAGGTACGAGCCATAGGAAAGCTCGCGGTCTTCCTCCCCAAACCGCGGTCGAGAGACGTTTCCTTCGCTGATGTGGCACCTCCCGCCGAAGGTCGTCTGGGCGCCAGGCCAGCTTACCGGGTCGACCGGCCCGCGTAATAAAGTGACCGAGATGGCAAAGACCCACGCTCCGCCCGGAGCCGAGCAGCGACCGACCCAGCGCCCCCTCAACCCGGTCGACTTCCTGGACGTCGACGCGCTCCTCACCGACGAGGAGCGGATGATCCGAGACACCGTCCGGCAGTTCGTCCTGGAGCGGGTCCTCCCCGGTATCGAGGGGTGGTTCGACCGTGGCGAGTTTCCAAAGGACGTATTCAAGGAGCTTGGATCGCTCGGGCTCCTCGGGATGCACCTGACCGGGTACGGCTGCGCCGGCACGAATTCCGTCAGCTACGGCCTGGCGTGCATGGAGATGGAGGCGGGCGACAGCGGCTTCCGCAGCGCAATCTCCGTGCAGGGATCGCTGGCGATGTTCCCGATCTGGAAGTTCGGCTCCGAAGAGCAAAAGCAGCGATGGCTTCCGGCGATGGCGGCCGGGGAGCTGATCGGCTGCTTCGGCCTGACCGAACCCGATTTCGGAAGCGATCCCGCCAACATGAGGACGTACGCCCGACGGGACGGAAGCGACTGGATTCTCACCGGATCGAAGATGTGGATCACGAACGGCAGCATCGCCGACGTTGCCGTGGTCTGGGCACAGACGGACGAAGGCATCCGCGGGTTCCTGGTACCTCGCGACACGCCCGGCTTCACGTCCAGCGACATCGAACGAAAGCTTTCGCTTCGCGCGTCGGTGACCTCGGAGCTCGTGTTCGACGAATGCCGCCTGCCTCAGGACGCAGTCTTGCCGGGCGTCCGGGGAATGCGAGGACCGCTTTCGACACTGTCCGAAGCGCGATTCGGGATCGTGTGGGGGGTCCTCGGCGCGGCGCGGACCTGCTTCCAGACGGCGCTCGAGTATTCGCAGTCTCGAATTCAGTTCGGAAAGCCGATCGGGGCGTTCCAGCTGAACCAGGAGAAGCTCGCGAACATGCTGGTCGAGCTGAGCAAGGGCTTCCTCCTCGCGCTTCACCTTGGGCGGATGAAGGACGAGGGCCGGCTCCGTCCGCAACAGGTGAGCCTCGGAAAGCTCAACAACGTGCGCGAGGCGCTTCGGATCGCCCGCGAGGCACGGTCGATCCTGGGAGCGAACGGCATCACGCTCGAGTACCCGATCATTCGCCACATGAACAACCTCGAATCGGTCTACACCTACGAGGGCACGAACGAGATTCACACGCTGATCCTCGGCGAGGCCATCACGGGACTCTCCGCCTTCGAGTGACGCCCTTTCGAGGATCTTCAGGCGCAACCGATCGCTGGGAGCACTTTCGGTTTGCGGTTGAAGACCGAGTAGCCACCGTCACCTTCGACCGGCCCGACCGCCTGAACGCGCTCACGTTCGAGGTCTACGCCGACCTGCGAGACCTCTTGGCCGAGCTCCCTAATCGTGAGGACGTGCGAGTCGTGGTCATCACTGGCACGGGTCGCGGGTTCTGCTCGGGCGGCGACGTCCACGACATCATCGGGAAGCTTTTGGAAATGGACCCGCGCGACCTCCTGGACTTCACCCGAATGACGGGCTCGGTTGTTCAGCGAATGCGGGAGTGCCCGATGCCGATCATCGCCGCGGTGAATGGAGTCGCGGCCGGAGCAGGCGCGGTGATCGCGCTCGCGGCGGACTTTCGACTCCTGGCCCGGTCGGCGTCGTTTTCGTTCCTCTTCACAAAGGTGGGGCTTGCCGGCGGGGACATGGGCGCGGCGTACTTGCTCCCGAGAGTTATCGGGTTCGGCAGAGCCACGGAGCTTCTGATGCTCGGCGAACGGGTCGACGCCGATCGTGCAGTGGAGATCGGGCTGGGCAACGAAGTCGTTGACGATCCGCAGCTTCCAGAGCGAACCACTGAACTGGCTCGCCGCTTGGCCGACGGGCCCGCTCTCGCCTTCGCCAACACGAAGATGCTCCTGACCAAGGAGCTCGACATGGACCTCGCCGCCTCGGTCGAGCTGGAGGCCAACACCCAGGCGCTGCTCATGAAGAGCGCCGACCACGCAGAGTTCTACGCCGCGTTCCAGGAGGGACGCCACCCGAAGTGGACCGGCCGGTGAACGAGCGGGCGGACTCAGCTACACGGCACCGCATCGTCAACCCGGAGTCGCTCGTCGCTCCGTCGGGTTATTCGCATGCAGTTGTGGCGGCCCCGGGGCGAACGATCTATCTCGCAGGGCAGACGGCCCATGTGCCAGGGGAGGAAACACCTGAGGACATCGTCAAGCAGTTCGACCGCGCCGCGCGGAAAGTCGTCATCGCGCTGGAGACCGCCGGCGGCAGACCGGATGATCTGGTCTCGATGCAGATCTTTACGACCGATCTGGCGGATTACCTCTCCAAATCAAAGGAAGTGGGCGACGTATACCAGAAGCATTTCGGCAAGCACTACCCCGCCGCCGCGCTGATCGAAGTGAAGAGTCTGGTCGGCGGAGCGAAGGTCGAACTGTCATCCATTGCGGTGGTTCCAGAGGGAGAACGCGGCTAATCTGCCATTCGACGGTGTGACGTCGCGTCCTGGGGAAACGTGGAGGTCTCTAGCTCCACGAGGTCGACATACGGGCGAGGCGGAACCACGGTCTAACGGTACAGCTCGCGGGCGATGATCTCGCGTTGTATCTCAGACGTCCCTTCGTAGATGCGGGGCGCGCGAACCTCTCGATACAGGTGTTCCAGCAGGTGCCCACGCTCCAGTCCCGCCGCCCCGTGGATCTGGATCGCCGCGTCGACCACGAACTGCGCCGTCTCGGTGGCGAACAGTTTTGCCATCGCCGACGTCTTCGTGACGCCCGGTGCGCCCTCATCGAAGGCGGCCGCCGCCGCGTAGACCATCAGTCGGGCCGCCTCCATTCGAGTGGCCATCTCTGCAAGCAGATGTGAAACGGCCTGAAATTCCCGTAGGGGCTTCCCAAACGACCGTCGACGCACGGCGTGAGCGGAGGCAGCATCCAACGCAGCCCAAGACATTCCGACGGCGAATGCGCCGACGCTCGGCCGGAACAGGTTGAGCGTGTTCATGGCGACCCGAAAACCGCCGTCCACGTCACCCAGCACGTGATCGCTCGGGACAAAGACGCCGTCGAACTCCAGTCGTCCCACGGGGTGCGGGGCGAGAAGGTCGAGAGGAGTCCCTCGCACGCGGTCCGAATTCCCCGGAACGACGAAGGCCGTGACACCTCGAGCCCGCGCATCCGGCGTCGTTCGGGCGAACACCGTGTAGACGTCGGCGTCCGGCGCATTCGAAATCCACGTTTTCACCCCGCTCAGCCGAAAACCATTTCCGACCGACTCGGCCTTGAGCGCAAGCCCGGCCGCATCGGACCCCGCTTCCGGCTCAGTCAGCGCGAATGCCGGAACCGCTTCGCCCTGTGCGATGGCCGGTATCCAACGCCTGATCACCGCTTTCCTCCCAGACAGGAGAATCGGGTAGGCACCGAGGCCCTGCATCGCGAGCGCTGTCTCGGCCTCGGTCGACTCGCGAGCCAGCGCCTCCCGAAGCAGACACAGTTCGACTGCCGAGACCGTGCCCTCCCGCGTCCCTCCGGCATACCGCGGGAACAGCCGCTGAACCAGGCCGTGTTCGGCCAGCGCCGTGATCAGTGGCCGGTTGACTCGGCCCTGTTCTCCGGACTCCACCAGCGGGAGGAGCTTTTCCCGGGCAATCCGGCGTGTCTCCTCTATCAGGGCGAGCTGCTCGTCGGTCAGTGAGAAGACCATCTACCTGCGTATATCACGCCCGAACGGCACTCGCTAGGATGCTGCCGCGGGCGTTTGCCCCACCGCGGCGCCGCACGGGGGTTAGCGGGAGCACATGGAGGATCAACGATGAACGACACTCCGTACTGGAATCCGCGACACGAAACCATGCCGCGGGAGCAGATCGAGGCGCTCCAGGTTCGAAAGCTTCGCCACCTGGTCGAGTGGGCCGACTCGCAGGTGCCGTGGCAGGCGAAACGCCTTCGGGACGCAGGAGTGACCGCCGATTCGATCAACTCCCTGGACGACATCCGGCGAATCCCGCTGATGACGCGAGATGACTGGATGGAGGGCCAGGTCCAGGAGCCGCCGTACGGGACGAACGTCGCCGCGCCGGTTGACGCCGCCATCCGGTACCACACGACTTCGGGAACCACCGGCAAGACACCCATCCGCGTGCTCGACTCGATGAAGGACTGGGAGTGGATCGCCGAGATGTGGTGCTACGGCCTGTGGGGCTTCGGCGTCCGTCCGGCCGACACCATGTTCGTGGCGTTCGGCTACAGCACGTTCATCGGTTTCTGGGGCCTGCACTACGCCAGCGAGAAGCTCGGCTGCCTGGTCCTGCCCGGCGGAGCAATGACCACGGACCAGCGCGTGAAGCAGATCGTCGAGATGGGAGCCACCGTGGTCGCCTCCACGCCGACGTACGCCCTTCGGATGGCGCAGGAAGCGCGACAGCTTGGGTTGGACCTACCGAACAGTCCGGTGAAGCGGCTGATCCTTTCGGGCGAGCCGGCCGGGTCCATCCCGGCCACGAAAGAGCTCATCCAGGAGCAGTGGGGAGCCGCGGCAGGAGACACCGCCGGCATGACCGAGCTCGGCACGATCATGATCTTCGAGTGCGACCGGCAACCCGGCGGCACGCACATCATCGAGGACCACTACATCGAAGAGGTCCTCGATCCGGAAGGCGATGCGCCGGTCCCCTACGGCGAGATGGGCGAGCGAGTCGTCACCTCGTTCGGACGTGGCTTCATCCCCGTGCTTCGGTACCGAACCCGCGACTTCGTGGTGAAGGTTCCAGGCTCGACCTGCACCTGCGGACGAACCTTCGACCTGTACGAAGGTGGCATCCGCGGGCGAGTCGACGACATGAAGCTCGTGCGAGGAACGAACGTCTACCCACGCGCGGTCGAGGCCATCGTTCGCGAGTTCTCCGAGATCGACGAGTTCCAAATTCATCTGTTCACCGCTGAAGGGATCCGCGACGAGATCGAAGTTCTGGTCGAGATCCCTGACGAGAAGGCCGACGCGGGGGGAATCACGTCGGAGCTCGGGCGGCGATTGGCCGAGGCGCACGAGAACCTGCGTTTCGGGGTTCGACAAGTCGAGAACGAGTCACTCCCCCGGTTCGAGCTGAAGGCAAAGCGAGTGCTCGACGAACGGACGGTGATAGGAACCGAAGGACAGGCGAGGGGGCAAGCGTGATGAAAGAGCGGATGAAGGACGTGACCGGCGCGGACCTGAACGAAGCCGAGCAAAAACTGGTCGAGGCCTACCGAATACTGTCCAACGTACTGATGGGACACCGCGACGAGCTGTCTCCGTTCGAAGAAAGGAACACGATCAAGGCGCTGGCGGCGCTGTGGCAGGTCATGAACGGCCTGGACATGGACCCGGGGCAGGTCTACGAGCTCGGCGCCTAGCTCGAACCATCCCGTCACTGGCGTCCGTGGGTTGGATCCCCGCCTCGATCAAGCGGTTTTCCCGGACGCGCTGGTTCGCATGGCTTGGATCGCGCACGGCCCCGAGAATCGACCGCCTTTTCCACAGGGCCACCGGTGGCAGGGTGGCGACCGCTCGTCTCGCGCGGGTCCCCGCCCTCATGCTCACGACTATCGGCAGGCGAACGGGCAAGAAGCGCACGACGCCGCTCCTCTACGTTCGCGACGAGACACGGTTCATCGTGGCGGGGACGAACTGGGGCCAGTCGAGGGAACCGGATTGGGCGCTCAACCTGCGGGCCAACCCAACGGCATGGGTTCAGGCTGGACGAGAACGCGGCGTGTATCGGGCCCGTGTTGCAGGCGAGGACGAAGAGCGTCGTCTGTGGCCCGAACTCCAGAAGATCTGGCCAGCCTACGAAACGTACCGGGAGCGAAGCGGCCGCAAGGTGAACGTCTTCGTGCTCGAGCCGACGGAGGAAGGCTAGGAGACCGGCCGTCTCTCGAGCAGGTCCTTGAGCTTCACCAGGGACTTCCTCAGCTCCCTAGCACCAACCAGATGCAGGATCGGTTCGGCAACCTTGAAGAAGCCGCGAGAGTTGGCTTCGATCGTCTGCGTCATCCGAGTTCCGGCTTCTATTCGCTCGAAGGTCATTGTGTTGCTGACGGGGAACGGCGCGGACGTCGTCCTCGAACAGAATCGGCGATTCGGTTCGAACTCGGTGACCTCGAAGTCAGCCCTGATTCGCCGTCCCAATTACGTGTTCACGAAGGAGGCGGTCGTGCCGACGTCGACCGGGCCTCGCGACGTCGGGCTTCCAGGGGCACAGCGCTCCAGAGTGGAACATTCTCCGGCTTCACGGCGAACGAATAGACGTCTTCGACCGGTCGATCGATATGGATGCTCCCCTTGACCGTGACCATGGCGGGATCAGCAGGAGCTACTGCGGTGTAAGGATGCAGAGGTCAGCACGACCGGCCGCGAGGATAGTGTTCGCGTCGTCCGCGGTCGTGATGTTGCCGCCGACAATCGTGGGAACGTCGGCTTCGTTCCGAATCTGATCGCTGAACTGGGCGAGGAAGAGCCGTCCGTAGTTCGGTGTGTCACGAACCGTCGTCTGTCCGGCCACAACGTGGATCAAGTCGCAGCCGCGCTCCTTGAGAACTGTCGCCAGCTCCACGGCGTCATCTGGCTTCGTTCCTCCGCGCCGCCAGTCGCTCGCGGTGACGCACGCGGCCAGAACCCGACTTTCGGGCCAGACCTCACGGATCGCGTCGAACACTCGCAACGGGAAGCGAATCCGGTTCTCGAAGCTTCCTCCATACTCGTCCGTTCGGCGATTGGTGAGCGGCGAAACGAAGGTTGCCAGGAGATAGCCATGCCCCATGTGCAGCTCCAGGACATCGAATCCCGCTTCGACGGCTCGATTCGCCGCGGAGATGAAGTCCTCGAGCACATCGTCCATCTTTTCTTGCAGTTCGTGGGGCCGCTGGCTCACTTTCGTGTACGGGATCGGTGATGCGGCGAGCAGCGGCCATGCGCCCTCCCGAAGTGGCCGGTCAACGCCCTCCTGGCGCGGCCGCGTCGCGCCTCGTGCGCCGGCGTGGCCGATCACCACACCGGCGCGCGACCCCGAGTCATGGACCGCTCGCACGACGTCCGCCCACGGTTCGACATGCTCGTCGCGATAGAGGCCTGGCGTGCCGGGCGTGATGCGCCCATGAGCCGAAACGGCCACGAAATCGGTTCGAACAAGACCTCCCCCAGCCCTGCCCGCCGTCATCAACCGGTCGCGCTCGGCGTCCGTAAGTAGCCCGTCGACGGATGTTTCTTCTCCGGGCGAGGAAACGACGACGCGATTCGCCAACTCGATGTCTCGAATCAGAAGCGGTTGGAACATCGGCGGAGGCGCGACAACCACGTTCGATCCGCTTTCAGCCGCGCCCGTATCCTTGCCGGCGAACCACGCGTCCACCGAGCTGATGAACTTCGGATCACGCCTCTGGAGCTCGAGATGGGTGATCCGCCCACTGCGAGTCAGCAGATTGAACGCGAACTGCATCGGCTCGAAGTTGGCGTAGCGCTTCACGTTCTCGAAGTACCGCGCGCTTTCCAGCGCCGCCTCCTGGAGGCGCTCGACGACGGGCTGGCGCTCCAGTTCGTATCGGACCAGAGCCGCACCAAGGTCGTCCTCGTGTTCAAGCGCCTCCACGAGGGCGATCGAGTCCTCCATCGCGAGCTTGGTTCCCGACCCGATGGTGAAGTGAGCGGTGTGCACGGCATCACCGAGCAGCACCACGTTTCCACGGTGCCACGCTTCGTTCTTGAGCGTGAGGAAGCTGACCCAGATGGACCGGTTCGACAGCAGCGAGTGCCCGCCCAGGTCGTCGGCGAAGAGCTTCTCGCAGAACGCGATGCTCTCCTCTTCATTTGCCTCGTCCAGCCCGGCCTTACGCCAGGTTGACTCGTGGCACTCGACGATGAACGTACTTGTCGTCGCGTCGAAGGGATATGCGTGGACCTGGAAGAGTCCGTGCTCGTTCTGACGAAAGATGAACGTGAACGCCTTGAACGCGACGTCGGTTCCGAACCAGATGTATTTCGTGCTGTGTTCGCGAACCGCAGGAACGAAGTCGCTCTTGAACCGTCTCCGGAGGCGGCTGTTCACGCCGTCCGCGCCGACGACCAGGTCGGCGCCCTCGAATTCCTCCAGGTCGACGACCTCACGTTCGAACTCGAGGTGGACCCCCAGCTCGCTGCATCGGCGCTGGAGAATGCCGAGCAGCGTCTTCCGGGAGATCCCCGAGAACACATGGCCTCTCGAACGAATCGTCTCGCCTCGAAAATGGACGTCGATGGCATTCCACTTGGCGAACGCCTCGACGATTTCGTCGTACGTCGGGCGGTCGGCGTCGCGCAGCGCCCCGAGTGTCTCTTCGGAGAACACCACGCCCCACCCATAGGTCGCATCGGGAGGATTCCGTTCGACGACGCGAACGTCGTGATCGGGGTTGACCTTCTTCGCGAGGAGGCTGAAATACAGACCGGCGGGACCTCCTCCCACGGTCACGATTCGCATCGGTCCCCGGCGTCCCATAGGCCTCACCCGATGACGTCGGCCAGCCGATCGATCTGGTTCGCGTCGGGAACCGTCGGCAGAAGGACGAGCTCGTCGCAGCCCGCCTCCTCGTAGCCCCGCACGAAATCGATCACCGCCTGAGGTGTGGTGAGGTTGGCCGCAGCCACCTTCTCCGCGAAGGGGCCCGTGAAGGCGTAGTAATCGCGGAGGTAATCGCCTCCCGGCAGTTCGGCCTCCTGCCCCAGGGCGAAGTAGCCCTGGCCCCAGAGCGCCGGCTGTCCCGGCCGGCCGAACTCCGACCATGCGGCGCGGGCTCGCGACGCGGCGCTGGCGAACGCCCGGGGCGGCCCGCCGCCGTGCACGTACCCGTCCGCATACCGTGCCATTCGAGCGAACGCCTCTCCGCTCTGCCCGCCGGCCAACAGCAACGGGCCGCCGGAGGGACCCGAATGGGGCCCTACACGGTCGTCTTCCCAGTACGTCTTCAGAGCCAGCAGCTGCTCCGCAAGCCGTTGCCCCCGCTCCTTCGTCTCCAGGCCCGAGACGGTGTAGTCGTCCGCCCTGGCACCGATCCCCAATCCCAGGACGAACCTCCCTCCGGATATCGCGTCGAGCGACGCCGCCTCTTTCGCCAACACCGCCGTCGTTCTGAGGGGAGCGATCACGACCATCGTCACCAATTTGATTCGGCTGGTAACGGCCGCCGCTGCGGTGAGTGAGATAAGGGGGTCGAAGCTGTCGTATGCGATTCGGTCCAACACGCCAACGCTCGAGAACGGCCCCTCGTCGGCTCGCCGTGCCCACTCGACGATGCGCTCACCCGCAGTGCCCGGAATCGCACTCGGCAGTCCAATGCCCACGCGCACGATGTCACCTCTCGGCGTGTCTGGACTGGTAACAATAGCCGCGATGAGGATGCCCTCCGCGGAAGATCGGACATCCGCACCCGACGCTTCCGACGCAGCGACGCACGCCAGAATCACCGTCCAACGACGTATCGAGTGGAGCGATACCGACGCCTCGGGGTACTGGCACAACACCGCGGTGTTTCGGTGGATCGAGGTTGCCGAGACGGCGCTGCTTCAACGACTGGGCATCCTGAACGAGATCTACGGGCGAATGCCCCGCGTCCGCATCTCCGCGGAGTTCAGAAAGGGGCTTCGACACAAGGACCTGGTCGACATCGAATTCGCCATCGCCGCGGTCGGTCGTTCGTCCGTGACGTACGCGTTTCGGATGAGCTCTGCCGGAAGCGTCGCCGCGGAGGGAACGGCGGTCGCCGTACTCCTCGATCGCGCGGGTGGCCGTCCCGTCCCGTGGCCCGATGAATACAGACAGCTGCTTCTGGAATCCGGGCCCCAACCGGGCGAAAGCCTCGTTACGGGGTGAGCGCGAGTGGTGCACCCGAAATGAGGGCGGCTCGGCAATGGGCTGAGTCGCTGGAGAAGTGGGCGATCCCTGAAGCCATCCTCAACGCCGCCCCGGAATCACCGTGGGGCTTTCCGGCCGGGCTCTTCGCCAGACGAGCCGACCATTCGCATGCGGCGACCGAGCCCAGCCCGTCGAATGGACGAGCGATGGAAGCGTTACCCGAGCGCGGGTCGGTCGTGGATGTCGGCTGCGGCGGTGGGGCGGCCTCACTCCCCCTTGCCTCCCGCGCCTCCCGACTCATCGGCGTCGATCCATCGCCCGACATGCTCCGAGAGTTCCGCCGACGAGCCGAGAAAACCGGCGCCGCCGTCTCCGTGATCGAGGGGAACTGGCCTGAGGTCGCCGGCCACACCCCTGTTGCGGATGTCGTGGTCTGTCATCACGTTTTCTACAACGCGCCGGACCTGGCGAAGTTCGTCGCTCGCCTCACCGACCACGCGAAGAAGCGAGTCGTCGCCGAACTCACACTTCACCATCCCCTGCGGCGCCTCAACGACCTGTGGACGCAGTTCCACGGTATTCGGCGTCCCGACACCCCAACTGCGGACGATGCCGTCGCCGTGTTGAGGGAACTGGGTGTGGTGCCTCAGCGAGAAGACTGGACCCCGGAGACCATCACCGGATTCGCCTCACGCGAAGACGTGGTCGCGTTCGTCCGGCGCCGCCTGTGCCTTTCGGCAGATCGCGATCCGGAGATCGACGCGGCCATCGCCGATAGGCTCGTCGAGGGCGACCAGGGGGTCGGGTTCCCGCCGCTTCCGTTGGTCACGCTGTGGTGGGACGGTTCGGCTCGCTGACGCCGCCGCGCCGAAGCGTTCGCGCCCACCGGCGGGCCGAGGCGATTCGCTCGGGCGGAGTCGGATGGGTAAACGCCATGAGGTAAAGGAGCCTCGGCGGATCCAGGTCGGACAGGTTGGAAACGGCCAATTCACGGTGGGACCGCTCGAACACTTCCAGGTCACCGGTGAGCTCGAGAGAAAAACGATCGGCATCGCGCTCCCAACTCCTCGACAGCCAGCTCTCGAAAGGCAGCGCGAGAAACTGAAGCATTCCGCCCGCGAGCAGCACGAAAGGGACGACTCGGGGGTCGCCCGCACTGGTCGCGCCGATGGCGCTCAGGATGGGTTCGAACGACAACGTCGCCCAGAGAACGAGGACGCCGGCCGCCATGCTCAGCATTCCGAGGACGGTCCCCTTCGCCACGTGCCTACGCCGCCGGTGACCGAGCTCGTGGGCCACCACCAGTGAGGTCTGCCTCGGATCGGCTCGTGCCAGCAGCGTGTCGTAGAGCACGACCCTTCGGGTCTTCCCCAAGCCGGAGACGTACGCGTTCTCCTTCTTGGTTCGGCGACTCGCGTCGGACACCAGAACGTCTCGGACCGGGACTCCCGCCCGAACGGCCAACGCGCGTAGCTCCTCCGCCTGGCGCTCATCGTGCAACGGCCGGAACTTGTTGAAGATCGGCTCCAGGATTACTGGCGCGACGAAGCTCAACAAGAGGACGAACACCGCACCGGCAATTGCCGTCACGACCACCCAGGAACGTGGAAACCATCTCGCCAGGGCGACAAATCCGACGATCATCAGGGAGCTCAGGACCACACCGACGGCCAGACCCTTGAGACGGTCGGTGAGCCAGCCTCCGACGGTCTGCGTCGAAAAGCCCCATTTCTTCTCGTGAATGTACCCTCGCCAGAAGGAGACCGGCATTCGCACGAAGCTCGAGATGG
Organism: Actinomycetota bacterium; assembly: GCA_036259835.1. Taxonomy (GTDB): domain Bacteria; phylum Actinomycetota; class UBA4738; order UBA4738; family UBA4738; genus JALYGK01. The sequence continues at coordinate 53,528 of DATABA010000025.1, read as the reverse complement.
TGACGGTCAGAGCGGTGAAGGCGATCGTCCGAGCCCCCCACGGCGCCTCGATCACCCGATACAGCGCGTCGCCCCATCCGGAAAATGCCAGGACGCCCAGAGTGCCGAACGAGAGCAGCACGTCGATCAGAAAGGTCCGATACAGGGGGCGGTGGTATCGACGCGCCCGATCTACCTCCTCGGGCGTGAACGAGTTCAGGTCTAGCTCGGTAGACACCGTGTCGAGTGAGTCAGACCGGAACCTCTGATAAAATCCGCCGTCATAGTGGCCGGCTCCTCAGCTGGCTCTTTCTGTAGCGTCAAAATGTAACCGTCGAGGCAGGAGCATCGCCATGAGCAACCGGAGATCACAAATTCGCTGGGGCACCCTTTTCTTCCTGTACTTCTCGCTCATCACGGTGCCGAACGCCAACGCCTACATCGATCCCGCGAGCGGCAGCTTCCTCTTCCAGGTCACGATCGGCGCGATCCTGGGAGCGGGACTCGCAATCAAGATGTTCTGGCGTCGGATCTGGGGCTTCCTCACCGGGAGAACCCGGCGCGAGCGCGCGGAGGCCGCAGCCGCGGCACAGGCTCCCGCCGAGCCTCGGACCGAAGCTCGCACTGAAGCAACGGCCGACCGACCGGCTTGACAGAATCTGCTTCGGCCGGGTCGTTCCGCGACCCTAGTGGCTTCGTCTTCATCAGGGATGGAAGTCTCTATCGCCAGGTCAACCTCACATTTCGTGAGCAGTTCGATCGCCTGATCGACTCCGGGCTCTATCAGGCTCTGGTCGATGAGGGTCTTCTCGTCCCCCACCAGGAAGTCGATACGGGTCTTGCTGCGGCGCCGGGAGCGTACAAGATCCTTCGGCCCGAACCGATCGAGTACGTCTCGTATCCGTACGAATGGTCCTTCAGTCAACTGAAGGACGCCGCGTTGACGACCCTTCGGCTTCAGCAGCGCGCCATGGACTTCGGGATGTCACTCCGAGATGCCAGCGCGTACAACATCCAGTTCCGGCGAGGGAAGCCCGTCCTAATCGACACGCTCTCCTTCGAACCCCTGAAGGAAGGCGAGCCGTGGGTCGCGTACCGGCAGTTCTGCCAGCACTTCCTGGCTCCACTCGCGCTCATGCACTACCGCGACGTCCGACTCGGCCAGCTGTCGCGCATTCACATCGACGGCGTTCCGCTCGACCTGACGGCTCGGCTGCTTCCCGGGCGGGCGCGGTTCCGTCCGGCGCTGTACCTGCACGTATTCGCGCACGCCAAGACGCAGAAGCGGCACGAGGGAGCTTCGGCGGATGAGACGAAGAAGCGAGCCTCGGGCCGGCGGTTCACCGAGCAGGCCTTCCGCGGCCTGATCGAAAGCCTCCGCTCGGTCGTGGGGAAAATGACGTGGACCCCGGACCGCTCGGTGTGGTCCGAGTACTACGCCGAGGGCGACAGCTACACCCCTGAGGGGATCGAACACAAAAAACGGCTGGTAACCGAGTTTCTCTCGGAGGCCGGACCAAAGAACGTATGGGACCTCGGGGGCAACATCGGCGTGTTCAGCCGGATCGCCGCGGCCAGCGGCATTCCGACGGTCTGCTTCGACGTCGACCCGGCATGCGTGGAAGCGAACTACCGCGAGGTCGTGGCCCGCGGAGAGGAGAACATCCTCCCGGTCGTGCTGGACCTGACCAATCCCAGCCCCAGCATCGGGTGGGAGAACAAAGAACGTCTCTCGGTGAGGGATCGCGGACCAACCGACGCCATTCTGGCACTGGCGCTGATCCACCACCTCGCCATCGCCAACAATGTGCCGCTTTCGCGCGTGGCAGGCTTCTTTTCGGAACTGTGCCGCTCCCTGATCATCGAGTTCGTCCCGAAGAGCGACCCCAAGGTGCAGACACTCCTGGCCAGCCGGGAGGACATTTTTCCCGACTACACGGTGGAGGGTTTCGAAAGTGCCTTGACCGAGCGCTTCTCCATCGACCGTCGAGAGCAGATCACGGGATCGGATCGCTTTCTGTACCTGATGCGCCGGCTCTAGAGATGAAACGGGGGATCCTCGCCGGTCTCCTGGTGGTCCTGGCCGGTTCATTGACGGTTGCGCTGGCCCGGCAACCCGACCGGGCGAGTCAACCGCCGGGTTCACCACCGCGCAAGGCGGCGACTGCCGTCGCCCGCCCGGCCAAGCCCGATATCTACTACATCGTCCTCGACCGGTACGGAGGTTGGAGGACACTCAAGAGGGACTTCGGCTTCGACAACCGGCCGTTCCTGAGATTCCTTCGAAGGAAGGGGTTCTTCGTTGCGGACGACGCGCGGACCAACTACCCGAGAACCGCTCAAGCTGTGGCGGCCACGTTGGATATGAGGTTTCTGGACTACCTGGGGGATCGTTCAGAAGATCCGCTGAACTACGGAGCGGTCTACAAGACCCTCAAGAAGCCGCGGGTGGCGCGGTTCCTAAAGTCCAAGGGCTACCGCTACATCAAGCTCGGTTCCTGGTGGAAGGCGACATCGAGCGACCCCTACGCCGATAAGAATTTCAGGTACGACAAGCCCGACACGCTGAATGCCTACGCCACGGAGCATGGCCTGAGCAACCGTGAACGCTTCCGAATGGGCGAGTACCTGCATCGGTACTGGCAGTACCGGCAGCTTCGTGAGGTGATTCCAACGATGGAGGGGCCGAAGTTCGTGTGGGTACACATACTTTGCCCTCACGAACCGTGGGTGAACGCGGGCGACGGCCGGTACATGTCGAACAATCCGGTGGCCCGGAGGTTCTTCGACCGGGCGCGGCCGCTGGAACGGGGCAACAAGAACAACTTCGTCGAGCAGGTGAAGTGGACCAACGGGCAACTGAAAAAACTGGTAAATAGGCTGCTCCGAGCCCCTCAGGCAGAGCGTCCGGTCATCCTGATCCAGGCCGACGAAGGACCGTACACGGGGCTGGTGCCGGAGACCGCGACCAAGGTCAGCATCAAGAAGCTGAAGCAAAAGATGTTCGTGATGAATGCGTTCTATCTCCCGGGCGTTCCCGAGCCGCCTCTATATCCCTCGTTCAGCAGCGTGAACACGTTCCGGGTGATCTTCAACGAATACTTCGGAACCCGGTACCCGCTCTTGCCCGACCGCAGCTTCGTGTTCATCTACAAGCACCTCTACAAGTTCCTGGACGTCACCGAACTCGTAACCGAGTAAGTTCGGCCCAGCTCGATCATGCCAACGCGGTGGTTGTCCCGATTCAAGCGCTGGGTCGCAAAGCCTCCCGTTGCGCATCCCTTTCTCTTTGCGGTCTTTCCGATCCTCTTCCTGTTTGCGCGGAACCTGGAGGAAGACGTCGTTCTCTCAGAGCTGATCCGTCCGCTTGCCGTGTCGATAGGGGTAGTTGCGCTCGTGACGGCGGTCGGTTGGCTGATGGTCCGCAATTTGAAGGCGGTCGGGCTGGTGGTCGCGGGGTGGACGCTGCTGTTCTTCTCATACGGCCACGTAAGGGACGGACTCGCGGGCCGGGCCATCGGCGGAATCGACCTCGGCAGCGATGCCATCCTGCTCCCCGTGTGGGGCGGCCTGGCGGTCGCCATCGTCGGCGCCGTGTTCGCGTTTCGGCGACGGCTGGTTGGAGTGACTCGGGGACTGAACGGGGTGGCGGGGGCGCTCGTGATCCTCAACGTCGTGCCGATCGCGATGTACCGGCCCGCAGCCGTCACGGTGCCGCCGCCTGCGAGTAGCGCTGACGGTGGGCGTGACGGTGTCCCGAACGCCATCCGGACGACGGGGACGCTTCCCGACATCTACTACATCGTGCCCGACCGGTACGGCGCGACTCCGATGCACCGACGAACGTACGGAATCGACACGCGGCCGTTCCTCGAGTTCCTCAAGAGCAGGGGTTTCTACGTGGCGTCTGAGAGCATCGCCAATTACGGATCGACGCATCAGTCCCTGGCCGCGTCGTTGAACATGCAATACTTGCACACGCTGCTCGGAAAGAACACGATCCCGAAGAAGCCGCTGGTCTACCGGGCGCTCCGCAATCCTCGGGTGGTCCGGTTTCTCAAGGCGCTTGGATATCGATACGTCCTGTCCAGCTCATATCGACCCATGGCGAGCGATCCCGCTGCCGATGTTCGGATCGGCGCGGACCACCTGGCCGGCTTCTCCCAGATCCTCTACTCGACGACCGTCCTCCCGGCACTGTCCCGGGTGTTCAACGTTGCCGAAGAGCAGCTCGACCCGAGACGAACGCATTGGCACGAGACCCTTTCCCAGTTCGAGGAGGTCGCCCGAACCACAAGGTCGCGCCGGCCGCAGTTCGTCATCGCCCACCTCCTTCTCCCCCACGAGCCGTACGTGTTCGATCGCAACGGCCGTTTCGTCACCGAGGAGGAGGAACAGCGAAGATCGTGGCGCGTGCGGTTCGGGGATCAGGTGATCTTCGTCAACAGGAAGCTCCGGGAGCTCATCGACACCCTGCTGGCCGACAAGCGAAACCCCCCGATCATCGTCCTGCAGCCGGATGAGGGGCAGTGGCCGCTTCGGTACTGGGGCCGGTCGGACGAGTTCAATTACGAGACGGCGTCCCGGACGGAGCTTCTCGACAAGTTCCAGATCATCAACGCGTACTACCTTCCGAACCTTCGGCGGAAAGCGCTCTATCCCTCGATAACGCCGGTCAACTCGTTCCGAGTGATCTTCAACCACTACTTCAATGCCGGACTGCGGCTCCTACCCGACAGGGCATACGGGCGGAAGCTGAATCCCGTCTACCACTTCGTGGAAATCACGCATCTCCTCCGCGCCCCGCGGAAAACGTAAGCGTCAGCGGGTCCGGCGGGCGACATAGTCGCGGATGACGAACTCCCCGAGGCCTTCTCCGGCTGTCTGAAAAACGCGGCCGCTGGTGAGGCGCGCCAACCGTTCCATGAATTTCGCCAGACCGGGCGAGTCCTCCAGCATGAACACGTTGAGCGTCACGCCGGCCTTCGCCAGCCGCATCGCTTCGGTGAGGGTCAGCCGAATGGTTTCCGGTACCGGAGGCCAGGAGAAGAAGACTTCGTCCCCTTCCAGGTGCGCGGTGGGCTCGCCATCGGTGACCATGATCACCTGCTTGGTCGCCCGTGGGTGCTGTGCCAAGAGCCGTCCGGCCAGGTTGAACGCGTGCTGCATGTTCGTCCCGTAAACCCGCTCCCAGCCCGCGGATGTCAGATCTTCGGGGTCCATGCGCCGGGCGTAGTCCGAGAACCCGATCATGTACAGGCTGTCCCGGGGGTAACGCCCTTCGATCAGCGCGTGGAGAGCCAGCGCCATCTTCTTCGCCGGAACCCAATGGCCCCGGAGCGGCATCGAGAAGGAGAGATCGAGGAGAAGCGCCGTCGCGGCCTCCGTCCGGGTCTCCGCTTCCACCAACTCGAAGTCATCGGGTCGAATGCGTGGCCTGGACGAAGGGCCATCGCGAACGACAGCGTTGAACACCGTTCGCTGAACCGCGATTTGGCCGCTCTCCCCAAACGTCCATGGTCGCGTCGCTCCGGTCGGTTCCGTCAAACCGCCGGGATTCCTCGCGACGTGGGTGCCCTCGCGGTCTCGGTGCAACCGCTCGAAGACCCGAACCAGGACGCGCTCGCCGAGCTTTCGAGCTCCGCGCGGGGTCACCTGAAGGCGACCACCGGCCCGCGTGACCAGTCCGGCTTCCTCGAGGGCGCGCTCGACTTCCTTCAGGCGGCGGATGTCGCGGACGGCGTCTTCGCCGAGCGTCCTGCGAAGCTGCTCCTCGTCCACGTCTTCGAGCGAGGCGCCGGCGTAGTCGGCCCGGAACGACCGGTCGAGTTGCTCGTAGTCCGAGATCCGCTCGAGGGCATCGACCGTCGCCTGCATCGGTGCGGCTTCCTCACCGCCGGCGAGCGCCGGATCATCCCAGGGCAGGTCCGGGAACATCTCCGACAATGCGCCGGCCAGACGATCGACTTCGAACGCCAGATCGAGGTCGTCCAAAACAGACCGCGCAAGCGCCTCGAGCTCGGCGCGTTGCGCATCCGACAGAGACGCCAATAGTCGGGACAACGCCGCCATTCGCCGCGCCATCCCCTCGAGTAGCTCGTCCAGAGAACGCGGGTTGTCGGGGAAGAAGTCGCCGTAGCGCTGCATGAACCCGTCGAAGCCGTAGGCCTCTCCCTTGGCGCGAGCGTCGATCATCGAGTTGAGCTCGGCGAGCATGTCCTTGAACCGCTGGAGCTCTTCTGGGGACATGTTGCGGAGACCCTCCGTCAGGTCCCGGAAGTACGAACCCATCACCTGATCCTTCAACCAGTCCATCAGCTCGTCGAACTTCTGCTGTGCCGTTGGATCGACAAACCGATAGCCCTTGAGCTCCTTGATTGCGCCGGCCGGGTCGGGCGGCAGCGAATCGAGAAGCTGCTCGCGAAGGCGCGCATCGTCCTCAGCCTTGAAGGAGAGCGCCGTTCGTTCGAGTTCGAGGATCTCGTCCAGGCGGTCCTGCACCTCCTGAAGTGGACCCTCGAGGTTCAGACGTTGTTGCTCACGAGCTCGGGCCTGCCGCAGTCGCGCCCGGAGAGCATCGAGGCCGGAGAACCGCCCTCGCATTCCCTGTCGCAGGAGACGTGACAGGGCGCGCTCGGCACCCTCGCCGCCCAGGAGATCCTCCGACATCGCTTCGAGGACGTCGGCGGTGGAAACATCCGGTCCGAACGGGTCCTGAGTTCCATCCCAACGGGAGTAGCGGACGCGCACTGTGCGAGCGTACTCGGTCGGCGGGCGCCCGCCGCCCGGTCAGTGGGTAGGAGCTTCGGTCAGCTCCCGCATTCGGCGAGCGATTCCCCGCAGGATGTTCCGAGCAATGAACGGCACGTCGATCAGAAGGCTTCGGAAATCTTCGCCCTCGACCTTGTAGACGACCATTGGAGTCTCGGCCGTCACGGTGGCGGTACGAGGACCCGGGTCCAGAAGCGCCGTTTCCCCGAAGAACTCACCTGCACCGAGCGTGGCCACGCGGTTGCCACGGACGGTGACCTTGGCCTCGCCCTCGGCAATGATGAAGAACTCCTTGCTCCGGTCGCCCTCCTTTGTGAGGGCCTGCCCTGCCGGGACCTCGACCCGGTTCGCCAGGGCCGCGATCCTCTTGATCTCCTGCTTCGTGCAGGCAGAGAACATCGGAACGTCTGCGATCAGCTGAAGCTTGTCTGAGGCCATCGATCCTCCTGCGGGCGGAGCAGACGGGCGGATTCTACTTCAGGGCAGCCCGAGGCCAGTGGTCAGGGCACGAAGGGTGAGCCCGAAGACGATGAACCCCGCGATGGCGAAGACCCGGGGCGCATCTCGGGAATCCTCCAGCTCGCGCGCGATCACGTGCGCCGCCGCCAGGACCAGCGCCGGGAACACGGCTCCGTATGCGTAGTGGAGGATCGGCCGGCGATGGCCGAGCGCGAACAGGACGACCCCGGAAAGGAGCTGGAGGATCACCACGACCTGGAGAACCGCCAGGAGGGCCCAGAACCATCGCGTGGGATCCCGTTTGAGGAGAAACGCGACCAACCCCCATAGCGACAGCAAGAAGAAGCCGCCGACGATTCCGAACCCGATGAAGCGATGGAGTATGGACATGAGGGACCAGCGAGCCTAGCAACGAGCCTGTCCGACGGGTCAGCGTCAGCGCGACCGGTCGATTCCCTCGTACCGGTACGCCCCGATTCTCCCCGTAGCCTGTCTGTTCAGCCGCCGCGAGAGGTGGAGACCCTCCAGGGCGAACTCCAGAGCCGCCGCGGCGACGCCCGGATTCTCCTCCTCCACACCGAGTCGTCCGAGAAGCTTCCCGAGTCCGGGCAGCTCCTGGAACTGGCCGAGGAAGTCGGCAGCCGGCGTGAGGTCGGAGGTCTCGACGGCAAGGCCCTGCTCGAATCTGGACAGGACCGGCACGAAGTCGAAGCCGGCCAACCGGCGACGGAAGACCTCCAGGACGGCATTCCGAAGCGCCCGGAGCAGGATCTCTTCCTCCCTGCCCTCTTCGATCGCGTCGAATTCGATTCGACCCAATGAGCCGGTGAGGATTCCCGGGAGATCGACCAGGCGGGGAACGGCCTCCGGCTCTCCCGCCCGGGCGGCCCGCCGAACCGCGCTGGCCGCAAGCGTTTCGAGGTTCCCAATGGAGTATCGAACCGAAACGCCGCTTCGTTGGTTGATCTGAGGCGACCGCCTCAGCTCCGCCGTCAGTGCAGCCAGGATCTCCTTCATGAACTCCGGAACGCGAAGCGGAATCTGAGCCGTCCCGGCCGCCGGCCTGGCCTCCTGCTCCATGATCGAGATCTCGTCGCCCAGCGTCTCCGGGTAATGCGTCCGAACCTGCGTGCCGAAACGGTCCTTCAGCGGCGAAACGATCCGCCCCCGGTGCGTGTAGTCCTCGGGGTTCGCCGTCGCCACCAGCAAGAGATCGAGCGGGAGGCGTATCTGGTATCCGCGAATCTGGACATCGCGCTCCTCCAGGATGTTGAACAGCGCCACCTGGATTCGCTCGGGCAGGTCCGGGAGCTCGTTGATGGCAACGATCCCGCGATTCGTCCTGGGAATGAGGCCGTAGTGGATCGTCAGCTCGTCCGAGAGGTAGCGGCCTTCCGCAACCCGGATTGGGTCGACGTCGCCGATGAGGTCGGCGACGCTGGTGTCCGGCGTGGCCAGCTTCTCGGCGTAGCGGCGGTCGCCCGAAAGCCATTCGATCGCCACGGCGTCTCCTTCCGAAGCGACCAGAGACCGGCACCGGGCGCAGATCGGGCGGTAAGGGTGATCGTTCACTTCGCACCCGGCAACGACCGGCGTGAAGTCGTCGAGTAGCTCGACCAGGTGCCGGATGAGTCGGGTCTTCGCCTGACCGCGTTCTCCCAGAAGGATCAGGTCGTGGCCGGCGAGGATCCCGCGCTCCAGTGACGGAAGAACCGATTGATCGAATCCGACGATCGTCGGGAAGAGCGGCTCACCGCTCTCCATCCGGGCAAGGAGGTTCTCGCGAAGTTCCTCCTTGAGAGGACGATCGGCGTGGCCTGACGCCCGGAGGTCGCCAATGGTGGCCGGCCGAGCCGCCGTCTGTCGCATGGAGCCCTAGCCTACACTCGGTCCATGAGCGCCCCGCGAGTGGTCAAAGCCGAGGGCGATCCCTCGACCCGAGGGCGAACCATCGGGCGCGAGCTCGGGGAGCTCATCGAGAGGTCGCTCGGCTTCTATCACAGCTATTTCGACCGCCGCGGTGTGGCCTCGGCCGAACTTCAGGACCTGCTGTCGCCGTATCTCTACGCGGCCGAGGCGGCCTTTCCGGAATACATGGCCACGCTGAAAGGCATGGCCGAGGGCGCGATGGTGCCGGTATGGGAACTATTCGCCGTGAACGCGTTCGAGGAACTCGACCCGCTGCTCACACGAGAAGAAGGGACGCGCGGGTTTCTGGAGCAAAAGGAGGGTGCGCCGTCGCCGGCGCTGAGAAGCCGGACTGCGGAGCGGTGCTCGTCGTTCACCGTTACGGGCCCCGGGTTCACCCTTCTCGGGCACAACGAGCACTGGATCGAGGGCGACCGAGGAAACGTCGCGGTGGTCATGGACGTGCCGGACAGCGGCCGAGCGGTGGCCTCACCCACCGTGGTGTGTTGCTTGCCCGCGGTCGGAATGAACGAGAAGCGGGGCAGCCAGGGGATCCAGTCACTGAGAGCAGCCGACGAACGCCCGGGCGTCCCGCGCGTCCTGGTGTCGCGCCACTCCCTCGAGTCGAACGATCGGCTCGACGCGGTTCGTCGAACCGCCATTCGGACGAGGTCCGGAGGATACGGCCACACGTTCGCCTTTCCGGGAGGCGACGCTTTCACCATCGAGACGACGGCGACGAGAGAATCGGTCCTCGGCGGACCTGGACCCCACACGAATCACTATCTGGACCCGCGCCTGGCCCAGCTCGGCCCGGAGCCATCGGAAGGAAGCCTCAGCCGATACGAACGACTGCTCGAGCTACTCGAAGAGCGCCAGCCCGACACGCCTGAAGCGATCATGGAAGTGCTGGCCGACCACAAGGGGGCTCCGAATTCTGTTTGCCTGCACGCAGACCCGAACCAGGGCGACGAGGCTTCGTCCGTTCTGTTCTCAATGGTGTGCGACGTGGAAGCCGGGCGAATGTGGGTCGCCGTAGGCAATCCGTGCACCGAGGCGTACGAGGAGATCGACCTCACCGGTGCGGTCGAGCGGGGAGATACGTAGACATGTGGGGCACGCCGCTGCTCTATGAACGCCTCACGTGGCCCGAGGTCAGGCGAGCAGCGCAGGAGGACCGGGTGCCCCTCATTCCGGTTGGCACGCTCGAGGACCATGGACCGCACCTTCCCATCGACACCGACGTTCGCCTCATCACCGAGATCTGCCGGCGAGCCGCCGAGGTCGCGCCGGACGAGATCGTGCTTCTCCCGACCATCCCGCACGGCTACTCGCCGCACCATATGGACTTTCCCGGTCCGATCACGATCGGATGGGACACGTTCACCAGGTACTGCAAGGACGTGGGAACGTCGCTTGCCCACCATGGTTTTCGGCGAATGCTCTTCTTCAACGGTCACGGGTCGAACCAGAACCTTGTGGAGATGGCGGCGCGCCTCGTGATGATCGATCACCCTGAAGTTCTCGCAGCGGCCGCGTTCTACCTCCTGAGCAAGGAAGGCGTGAAGGCCGTGGAGGAGATTCGCGAATCAAACTTCGGCGGGATGGCCCACGCCGACGAGCTCGAGACGTCCATTTACCTCCACCTGGATCCCGACGCGGTGGACATGGAGAAGGCGGTCGATGAACAGGGGTATCCGGCCGGCGAGAACGCGCACCTGGAGTGGTGGGCCGACGGGCCGCTCAAGCTGATGCCGTGGTGGTCTTCATTCAGCCGTACCGGAGTGCAGGGAACACCGACGGTCGCAACGGCCGAGAAGGGCAAGGCCTTTCTCGATGCGGCCGTTGCCGAATGCGTCTCCTACGTGCGAGAGCTCCGAGCCAAGCCTCTCCCGGTGCGCCAGGATCCCTCGGAAAAGCCGTGAAGGCCGCGTCGCGCTTCGGGAAGCCGCTGCCGGATGGCGGAACGATCGGGGTCGCCTCGCCGGCGAGCCCGTGGGAGAACCGCTCGGAGGTTCTCCGAGGCGTCGAGTGGTGGGAATCGCTGGGATACCACGTCAAGCTCGCGGATGGCATCTGGGAACGCGACAACTATGTCGCGGGTGATCCAAAGACCCGAGCCCGCGACCTCATCTCCTTGTTCGCCGATCCGGAGGTCGACGTGGTCCAGTGCCTTCAGGGCGGCTACGGATCCGCGCAGACAATCCCGTTTCTGGACTTCGACGTCATCGCGGAGAACCCGAAGGCGTTTCTCGGCTTCTCCGACATCACGGCACTGCACGTCGCAATCCTGCAGAACACCGGCCTGGCGACGATTTACTCGAACGGCCTCGCTGGAGTCGGATCCAAAGACGTGCCGGCGTGGAACAAGGACCGACTTCTATCGGTGCTGAAGGGCAATACCACAGGCGAGGTGCCGAAAGACCCGGAAGACCCCTATGTCCGGCCGATTCGCGGCGGCCGCGTGACCGCCCGAATCGTCGGTGGGAATCTGTGGCTACTGCTCCAGACGCTCCGGACGCCGTACGAGGTGGATCTCGATGGAGCAATTTTTTTCTTCGAGGCGGTGGATGAGCCGCCGTGGATCATCGACGGCAATCTGACCCAGCTGGAGCATGCCGGGAAGCTCGACGGAGTTGTCGGCGTCGTGGTGGGTCAGATGGAACGGTGCGACTGGCGCGAGGAGCGACCGGAATGGCCGCGGACGAAGTCGCTGGAAGATGTTCTGGAGGAGAAGCTCGAGCCGCTCGGGGTCCCGGTCCTGTACAACCTGCCGCTGGGACACGGGAAACACCTGGCGGCGATGCCGCTCGGCGTGACCGCGACGCTGGATGCCGACGCGCGGACCCTCACCATCGACGAACCTGCTCTGCGGGAGTAGGACCTGCTCAGAACCGCGCTACCGCGAGGCCGACGGCCAGTAGCGGGAGCGCCATCGACAGCGCGCGAAGGGCGCCTTCGGGCGCCATTCGCAAGGAGGTGTCGCTGACCAAGACCTCCGTTCCGTCTCGGAGCACGAGACGGCCTTCGACGGAGACCACCTTCCGCCGCAGTTCTCGCACCGGTGTCGACAGACGGCGCTGGGCAGCTGTAAGGAACAGGCACGCCACCGACACGAAGACGGCCTCGGCCCGAATGGTCGCGGTCTGAGAGAAATAGGCCGTCAGCGCGGGAAACGCTCCCCAGGACAGCGCGAACCACAGGTCGGAATGAAATCGTCCTCCGAACAACTCGAGGTTGTACGCCACCACGATGAAACCGCCGAATGCGACGAAGGCCAGGAGCCACCATGAAACTTCGATCGCGCCGACCACACCGAGAGCAACGGCTGCAACGAGAGCGACGATCGCGATCGTCCAGAGTGTTCGCTCAGAGATCTTCGTCTGGAGCGGCCTGCCATTCAGCTCGTCGAGCGCATGGGCAGTGAGGCCGACTCCCAGTAAGAATCCGACGAGGGTCGCAGCCAGGCGGCGTCCGTCCATGAGTGGCGCGACCGCGGCGCCGAAGACCACGTACGACAAATGCCACAGCGTGTAGGGCACGTGCAGCAGCGTGACGTAGTCGCGCCATCCCCCTGCCCGCAGCGCGTAGAAGGCCGGCCGGGCCGGTTCGGTTCCTTCATCCGTGACGGCCTCCGCGGGTACCTCGCCGTTATGCCGAGCCACGTTTGCTCCCCCACACCACCACGGCAGCCCCAAGCGACATGACGCGCGCCTGGACGTCTTCGATCCCGGCGGCTCGCCACAGATCGAGCTGCTCCTCGAGCGGATGTCGACGGTAGAAATCTGGGATGCTCTTGCTCAGAAACCGGAACGCGTCACGCCACTCACGTGATACCGCCCTCCCCATCCAGGGCATGACTCCCCCGGTGTAGACGCGCCACGGCAAGCGGAAGAGCGCACGTGCAGGCACGTGGAACTCCTGGGCAGCGAGCACGCCCCCGGGGCGGACCACTCGAGCAAGCTCTTTCAACGTCCCGCCGACGTCGTCGACGTAGCGAAGCAGGTACGCGAAGGTCACGCCGTCGAACGATTCATCCGCGAACGGCAGGTGCTGTCCCGAACCAAGGACGAAGCGGATCCGGCTGGAGGCTCCGGCTCGCATGACTCGCCGAACCCCTTCCCGAACCATCGGCTCGCTCTGGTCGAGCCCGACGACCGTCGAGCCCGTTTGCCGAACGATCTCGATGGCCACTGCAGCGGTTCCCGTGGCGACGTCGAGAACTCGCCCAGCCGGATTGGAGGGCAGCCGGGAGACCATGAACCGCCGCCACCGGGGGTCCTGACCGAAGGAAACGAGACGTCCCAGCCCGTCATACGTGGACGGCAGTTCGGCGAAGAGCCTTCTCGCGTGCCGCGTCCGGGAGGAGAGGGTGTCCTGCTCCACCAGGGCACACTACCCGGGTCGGCACCGAGTAACATCGGTCGCAGATTCGGAGGAGAACCAAAGCGGGAGGCGGGCTGATGGCACAGACCAGAGTCAAGATCACCTACGCCACGATGCGGGCGGACAACGAAGAACTGCACGCCGCGTTCGAGAAAGGCGTGGAGAGCGTCAAGTCCTCATGGCTCGGGGAAAAGCACCACTTTTACGTGAACGGTGAAGCGCGGGAGGGCGTCGGCTACGACGAGGAACGCTCCCCAATCGACCGCGACATCATCGTCGGCCACTTCGCTCGGGCGACCGAGCAGGACGCCAACGACGCCGTGGCCGCGGCGAAAGCGTTCTTCCCCCAGTGGTCCGGTACGCCGTGGCAAGAACGCGTGAAGATCATGCGGCAGGTCGCGGACACCATCTCCGAGCGCGTCTACGAGCTGGCAGCGCTGATGTCCATCGAGGTAGGAAAAAGCCGGCTCGAGGCTCTCGGCGACGTCGAAGAGACGGCCGACCTCATTCGCTACTACTGCAAGCAGATGGAAGAGAACGACGGTTTCAGCTTTCCAATGGACGCGCTCTCGGACAAGGAGCGAAACCGAAGCGTCATGAAGCCGTACGGCGTGTGGGCGGTAATCAGCCCGTTCAACTTCCCGATGGCGCTGGCCGGCGGGCCGGCCGGTGGAGCGCTCGTGGCCGGGAATACCGTCGTGCTCAAGCCTTCCCACCAGGGCTACTTCACCGCGCTGAAGCTGTATGAGTGCATGCGCGATGGAGGCGTGCCGGCAGGCGCGTTCCACATCATCACGGGACCTGGTTCGACGGTCGGCCAGGCGATCTGGCAGCACCCCGACGTAGACGGCCTGACGTTCACGGGCTCGTACGAGGTCGGCATGCAGATCTACAAGAACTTCGCCAAGGACTATCCGAAGCCGGCCATCTGCGAGATGGGTGGCAAGAACCCGGTGATCGTCTCCTCCAAGGCCGACCTGGACGAAGCCGCGGAGGGAGTCATGCGGTCGGCGTTCGGCTTCAGCGGGCAGAAGTGCTCCGCTACCTCACGCGTCTACGTCGAGCGGGCGGTATACGACGACTTCGTCGACCGACTGGTCGAGAAGACCTCGAAGCTGAAAGTCGGGAACCCGCTCGACCGGGAGACGTACACAGGGCCCGTCATCAACGAACGGGCTCTCGAGACGTTCGAGAAGGCAGCCGAAGACGTGGAGAAGGAAGGCGGACGCGTGCTGGTCGGCGGAGAGCGCATCAAGGAGGGTGACTTGGGACGCGGGCTCTTCGCCGCACCCACCGTCGTGGAAGCTCCCCTTGGCCACCGAGTTTGGAAGGAGGAGCTCTTCGTTCCGTTCGTCGCGGTTGCTCCGGTCGACTCAATCGACGAGGGGCTGAAGCATGCCAACGAAACCGAATACGGGCTGACGGCGGGCTTCTACTCGCAGGACCAATCCGAGATTCAGAAGTTCCTCGACAACATCCAGGCGGGCGTCGTTTACGTCAACCGAAGGGCCGGCGCGACCACGGGAGCGTGGCCCGGCATGCAGCCGTTCGGCGGATGGAAGGGCTCGGGGACGACCGGGAAGGCCGGCGGCGGTCTCCACTACGTCCAGCAGTACCTCAGGGAACAGAGCCAGACCGTCATCGAGGACTAGGCGCGCCGCTGGAAACCGAGCCGGAACTTGCGAAGCCGCCGGGCCGCGCGGAGCCTTTCACGCACCTCGTACCGGACGATGCCGGGACCTGGCAGGAGCTTTCCTCCCTGACAGCGCCCCAGCTCCATACGGAAATTCCCGGCCCGAAGACCCGCGAGGTCGTCGAGCGCGATTCGCACGTGGCAAGCCCGTCGCTTCCGCGTGCGTATGACTTCGCGCCGCTGAGAGGTGCGGGCGCCATGCTGGAGGACGTCGACGGCAACGTCTTTTTGGACTTCAACGCCGGAATCGCCGTCTGCTCCACCGGTCACGCCCACCCGAAGGTGGTGAACGCCATTCGCCGCCAGAGCCAACGGCTCCTTCATTATTCGGCGAGCGACTTCTATCTCCCGGTCTACACCGAAGTCTGCGAACGGCTCGACAAGGTCTCCCCGATAACCGGCCCAACGCGATCATTCCTCACCAACTCCGGGACCGAAGCGGTCGAAGCCGCAATCAAGCTCGCCCGGCAGCACACTGGCCGTCAGTACCTCATCGCCTTCATCGGCGCCTTCCACGGCCGGTCGTACGGGAGCGTGTCGCTGACGGCATCGCAGGCGAAGTACCACCAGGGCTTTGGCCCAATGCTCCCGGGCGTTCTCCACGCTCCCTACGGAACTCCCGTCGAGGACTACATCGAGTCGGTGATCTTCAAGCGCCTCGTCGTGCCCTCGGAAGTGGCCGCGATCTTCGTCGAGCCGGTGCAGGGAGAAGGAGGGTACGTCTTCCCCCCGACGGGATGGCTTCGCAGCCTCCGAGAGCTGTGTTCGGAACACGGCATCCTGTTCGTCGCCGACGAGGTGCAATCAGGAATGGGGAGGACGGGAAGGATGTGGGCCGTCGAGCACGATGGGATCGAGCCCGACATCCTGCTCACCGGAAAAGGAATCGCCAGCGGACTTCCGCTCGGCGCCATGACAGCCCGCGCCGACCTCATGACGTGGCAGAAGGGGGCACACGGGTCCACCTATGGCGGAAACCCACTCGCATGCGCCGCGGCGCTTGCCACCATCGATCTGCTCGAGGACGGGCTGATCGAGAACGCGGCCCGAGTGGGAGCCCAACTGATCGAGGGGCTGAACAAGCTCAGCCGTCGGGAGCCTCTCGTCCAGGACGTGCGTGGCCTCGGTCTCATGGTTGGCGTCGAATTCGGCAGCGCAGAGATCGCGGACGCGGTCGAGCTGGCTTGCCTCCGGCGAGGCCTGCTGACACTTCGCACGGGGGATTCGGCCATCCGAATGGCGCCGCCACTCGTCGTGACGGATGCGCAGGTCGCCAGCGGCCTTCGAATCTTCGAAGCGGCGTGTGGAGACGTTGGCGAGACGGGCGTCCCCGCACCTTCACGCGAGGCCGACATCCCCGAGGGCGCCTGAGGTAGCGATTGCCCGACACGTCGAAGGTCGGGTCCCTTCGCGATGCCGTTCGCGACCTGGTTCGTGACGGCGACACGGTCGCCATCGAGGGATTCACTCACCTCATCTGTTTTGCCGCGGGGCACGAGATCATCCGCCAGCGAAAACGCGACCTGACCCTTTGCCGCCTCACCCCCGATGTGATCTACGACCAAATGATCGCGGCCGGCGTGGCGACCAAGCTGGTGTTCTCCTGGCTGGGGAACCCAGGTGTCGGTTCACTGCACGCCGTCCGCAGGGCGGTGGAGCGAGGCAACGGCGGCCGGCTCGAGCTCGAGGAGTACAGCCACTTCGGGATGGTGTGCCGGTATGTGGCGGGAGCGTCGAACCTTCCGTTCTTCCCGATCCGGAGCTACTTCGACAGCGACCTCCCGAAGGCGAACCCTCGAATCGTCCCGATCGCCTCCCCGTTTGGGGATGAGCAGATCTACGCCGTCCCTCCGCTGAAGCCTGACGTCACGGTGGTCCACGCGCAGCGGGCGGACCCAAGCGGCAACACACAGATCTGGGGGTTGCTCGGCTGCCAGAAGGAGGCCGCCTTCGCGGCGGACCGGGTCATCGTGGTGTGTGAAGAGCTGGTCGATGAAGACGTGGTCCGAAGCGACCCAAATCGGACCGTGATCCCGGGGCTGATCGTCGATGCCGTCGTGGAGGAGCCACGCGCGTGCCACCCGTCATACGCGCAGGGCTATTACGACCGGGACAACCGCTTCTATCTCGAGTGGGACAAGATCAGCCGTGATCCAGCAGTTCTCGAGCAGTGGCTGAAGGAGTGGGTGTATGGCTTGGAGTCGCACGGCGAGTACGTCGAGAAGCTGGGAGAAGCACGATGGGAGCGGTTGGCGCCCGGAGAGTCGTGGTCCGAACCGGTCAACTACGGGCGTTACGAATGACGCTATTTGTTAGGTTCCGTTCCCCCTGTAGTCCTTTGTGATCATTCGATAACCAAAGCGCCAAATCGCATTGACTGTGTCGGTCCGTAATGGAGATGCTGTGGGCTAAGGGGGTGACTTGATGAAGGCAACGAGGCGTATCGCAGCCGTGACCCTCATGGTCGTCGTCTTTGCCGTAACGCTGCTCGCAGCGTCCGCGGGAGCGGCTCAGAAGAAGTGTGCACCCGGCCAGCATGGCAACCCCAGCCCAGGGTTCAAGCCGGCCGCCTGTCGCAAGTAGGACCGTAGTCACGCGAGGGGGCCGCCGGTGGATCCGGCGGCCCTTTTTCGTTTCCATAGCTCCATTCCCGCCGAGCGAATGCTTATGATCCTCGCTCATGACCCAGCAAGCCGAGCGTCCCTACACGCCCGCCGAGATGATGATCGTGGCCTCCGCGCGTCAGTTGGCGGGAGAACGCGTGTGCTTCGTCGGAGTCGGGCCGCCGAACATCGCCTGCAACCTCGCCCGGCGAACCGTCGCGCCCCAGCTCGAGCTGGTCTATGAGTCGGGTGTGTTCGGCGCGGTGCCACCCCGGCTTCCGCTTTCCATCGGGGATCCGACACTGGTCACCAAGAGCTTGCAGGTGACGAACATGTTCGACCTCTTCGCGTACTACCTTCAAGGCGGCCTTGTCGACGTCGGCTTCCTGGGCGCGTCTCAAATCGACAGGTTCGGCAACATCAACACCACCGTGATCGGCTCGTACGAGAGACCGAAGGTTCGTCTTCCCGGCTCCGGAGGCGCCTGCGAGATCGCAATCAACTCCAGGAAGGTCTTCGTCATCATGCCGCAGTCGAGGCGCTCATTCGTGGACCGAATCGATTTCCGGACCAGTCCAGGGCATCTCGCTGGCGCCAGGCCGAAGGAGTGGTTGGGAGAAGGGCCGTCCGTCGTCGTTACCGATCTGGGCGTCTATCGGTTCCGCGAGAAAAGCGGTGAGATGTACGCGGCCAGCCTCCATCCGGGCGTATCTCGTGAGGAGGTCCGCGAAGCCACGGGGTGGGACCTCGATGTCGGGACCGACGTCGAGCACACGCCCCCGCCCACAGACAGCGAACTTCGCCTGATCAGGGAGGAACTCGATCCGGAAGGGACGTACCGTCGCTGATGCCGCCCACAGGTCGCCTCTACCTGCGATGATGCGCCCATGACCGCGGTCTTCCCAAGGGTGATGGACCGCCCGCTTCCCACGGTGGCGCTGGCCCATGGAGCCTCCATTTGGGACGTCAACGGGAACCGATACCTCGACGCGTCGGGTGGAGCCCTCGTCGTGGGCGTGGGCCATGGGGACGCTGACGTCGTCCGGGCGATGGTTGAACAGGCCAGCCGCGTCGCATACGTCCACGGCACCCAATTCACAAGCGAGGCCCTCGAGGCGTACGCCTCCGAGCTGGCTCTGCTGCTTCCGATGGAGCTCCCGAAGATCTATCCCGTATCAGGCGGCAGCGAGGCGATGGAGACGGCGCTCAAGCTGGCGCGCTCCTATCACCTGGCGCGCGGAGAGGATTCTCGGTACAAGATCATCGCCCGAGTCGGTTCATACCATGGAAACTCCCTCGGGGCCCTCGACGCGTCTGGCCGGGGCCCCCTGCGCCGACCGTACCGACCGTGGCTGGGGCGGGCGAAGCACGTCCCACGGGTCTACGAATACCGCTGTCCACTCCCGACCCATCCTGACTTTTGCGGTGAACGCCACGCCGAAATCCTGGAGGAGGCGTTCCGCAAGGAGGGACCAAAGACCGTGGCATGCTTCGTTGCCGAGCCCATCGTCGGAGCTACGTTGGGCGCCGCAGTTCCTCCGGACGACTATTGGTCGAACATCCAGCAAGTCTGCAGGGACTACGGCGTGCTCCTGATCGCCGATGAGGTAATGACGGGCTTCGGTCGAACGGGGCGGTGGTTCGGGAGCGACCACTGGAACGTTCGCCCCGACATCCTGATCGCCGGCAAGGCCGCTTCATCGGGATACTGGCCCCTTGGCCTGGTGGCGTGCTCCGGCCAGGTGTTCGAGACCATCGAACGGCCTGGCTTCGTCCATGGCTTCACGTTCTCTCACTCGCCGGTTGGGGCCGCCGTCGGTCGGGCCGTCCTCCGAAAGATGAAAGAGCAGGACCTGGTGGAGGCGAGCAGGGTGAAGGGCGAGCGGCTCCTGAAGGAGCTGACGCAGGCGCTGTCACTCCACCCTCACGTCGGTGACGTCCGAGGCCTTGGGCTGATGATCGGCATCGAGCTCGTCGAGGACGAGCACACGAGGATGCCGTTCGAAAGGCGGGAACGGATCAGCGAACGAGTCGTTGGCGCCGCCATGGAAGAAGGCCTGATCCTGTACCTGGCGACCGGTTCGGCCGACGGAATCAACGGGGACGTGGTGATGCTCGGACCACCGTACGTGATCACCGACGAGGAAATCACGGAAGCCGTCGACAAGACTCGAGCGGCCATCGACCGAGTCTTTTCTCGGTAACAACCTCCCCATGTCCAAAGGGGCCGACGTCGTGGTGGTCGGCGGCGGCGTTATCGGCTGCGCGTGCGCGTATGAGCTCGCCTCTCATGGGGCGAAGGTGGTCCTTGCCGAGCGCTCGGAGCTGGCTGCCGGTGCGTCTGGCAGGAATCACGGACTCCTGCTTTCGCCGCTCGACCCGGGCCTGGCGCCCATGGCCGAGTCGACACTGGCTGCCTACGCCGAACTGACCGCCTCGACGACGGTTCCGGTGGGGATGGATGCAGAGCCGGTGGGCTACCTACTCGTAGCGATGGATGACCCGGCGGAGCGCAAAGCGGCAAGCCTGGAGGCCGAAGCGGCGGCGGCATGCGGCGTGAAGATCGAAAACCTCGATCGACGGGCGGTGCGTGAGCTCGAGCCGGAGCTCGATGAGAGCGTCGCCGAAGGATGGTTATTCGACGACGGCCGGCGGTTACAGCCGGCGGTCCTGACCGCCGCGTTTGCGCAGGCGGCTGCGGCCGCCGGGGCAGTCATTCGGACGCACCTCGCGGTTCGCGCCCTGTCGACACAAGGAGACCGAGTCCGCGGCGTCCTCACGGACGAAGGCTCGCTCTCCGCCGACGTCGTCGTTGTTGCAGCCGGTCCGTGGACGCCGACGCTGGTGCGTCCACTCGGAGTGAACATGCCCATCACCGGTGCCCGCGGTTGGTTGGTCAACGTCGCTCCAGCCCAAGCCCCGGTCCGGCGGCTGGTTTCGCGAGCAGGCTGGCACGCTCCTCCAGACCCCGACGGCACTCCGCCGGTGCGCGCGGCAGATCTCGTCGGCGGATCGCCGCCGGGGGAGATGATCGGCACCATGCTTCAACCGAACACCGACGGAACCATGCTGATCGGCGGGTCGCGGCAATTCGCCTTCACGCCCGAACCCGACGATCCATCGGTTCCCCAAAGGCTTCTCGCTGGGGCGATCGACCTCGTCCCGTCGCTGGCCGGAGCACCCGTTCAGGGCGCCTGGTGGGGAATCCGGCCCATGACGCCGGATGGACGCCCCGTGATCGACGAGGTCGGCGCGGGAGTGGTCGTCGCGTCCGGTCACGGTTCCCTCGGCGTGATCCTGGGTGGAGGGACGGCAAGACTGGTCGCGTCGATCGTCTTGGAGACGGAGGCTCCCTTCGACGCGGAGCCGTTCGCGGCCGCGCGGTTTGGCTGATCCTTAGTCGGTCTTCGGCTTCGGCGACAGGATATCGTCGAGTGTCGGCTTCTTGCGCTTTTCGGTGAGGACGTCGTCGAGCGTCGGCTTGCTCTTCTGAGAGCCCCTTGTCTCGAGAAAGCCTTCGAGACTCTCAGACGAACCGAGGTCTCCGGCCGCGGTGAGCAGGTCTTCCAGCGACTTGCCCGGATCTCCCTTCAGATAGATCCGAAGGGCGGCGAGCACCGACGCGTGCTCGTCCGAGAGGCCTTGAGCGACCTTGATCTCGGTGAGTGCTTTCTCCGAGCGGCGAATCAGCTTTTCGGCGTCCTTGAAGCGCTCGATGGCGCGTTCCTGCTCGGCGCTCATACGCTCAGTCTCTCACTCACGCAACTTTCGGGCCTTCAGCGCGTCGAGTTGCTCTCGCGGAGTCGTTCGCATCCCCAGGCGGATCGGCTCGTAGATCGCGCCATGGCAGTCAGAGGATCCCGTCCAGCACAGACCGAGCCGCTCTGCCAGCGCAACGTAATGCGTTTCGAGCTCCGGAGAGTGATCTGGATGGGCGGCTTCGATACCGTCGAGTCCTGCTGCGGCAAGCTCGGCGATGAGGTGGTCGGAGACAGGCGACACTTCGCGGGACGTTCCCGGGTGGGCAAGAACCGACACCCCACCGGCTCGATGGATGAGCTCGATGGCGGCCAGCGGGTGCAGGGCGTCCTTTTCCACGTACGCCTTTCCGCCCGCGCCGATGAGCTCCTCCGTGAACGCGTCCTTGATCGTCGCGACGACTCCGGCCTCCACAAGAGCCTGCGCGACATGCGGACGGACCACGTTCCCACCCTGAGCGATCTGAAGAACACGCTCGAAGGTCACGGGATACCCCAGCTCCTGGAGCTTCTCCACCATCCGTTCGCCTCTCCGCGACCGCTCGTCCTTCAGCCGCGCGAGCTCGCCTCGAAGCGCGGCGTCATCGGGGTCGGCGTAATAGCAGAGGATGTGAATCCCCTTGCCCCCGTACACGGCCGACAGCTCGATTCCCGGGACCAGCTCGATCCCCAGGTCCGCCGCGGTCTCGGACGCCTCGCCCAGCCCGTTCATCGTGTCGTGGTCCGTGAGCGCGATAACGTCGAGCCCACGATCGCCGGCCGCTCGGAGGAGCTCCGCCGGCGTAAAGGTGCCGTCTGAGTAGACGGAGTGGGTGTGCAGGTCGATCCCGGGCACGGCTGGTTATGGTCTCACGCGGAAGCGCCCAGCTACCGGGACCCTTCCGAATACGGGATCGCACCCTCGGGCGCGTCAACCGTCACCTGTTGGTTGTGATTGCTCAGCGCCAGCTCGAACCGGACGTTGATGTCGGCCAGGGTCTGGAGCGCGGGACGAAGTGACGGCGGCGCCGTCGCGGCGAAGTCGATCTGCATCGCAAGCCGCCTGAGGTATCGGTCGGACTCCCCCGTCAACAGTTCGAACGTCGACGAACGAACAGCCCTGTCCAGCTGCGTTTCGGCGCGGCCTTCGATCCTCGGAACCGCGGCGAGGTCCTCGGCACCAAGCTGCCTGGCGAGGTCGAGCAAGTCATTGATGGCATTCGCCACGTCGAGCCGTCCGCTGATCCGCTCGACAGATTCCCCCGCTTCGCTCGCCGCGACGCTCAGGCGCGGGTTCACGACCCAACCGTCGATGCCCAGCTCGGTCAGTGGAGTCCCCGCGTCTCCGGAAGCCGGCGCGACCAGGGTCGCGGTCTGCTCGTCGCCGAGCTGGTACATCGTCCCGTCGAGCTCCACGAAGGCCTCGCTTCCCGTGGAGATGAACCGCGCCTCCGTCCGATCGTCACCCTGGATGCGCGTGTAGGTCATGTCGGCGACCGGCAGGGCATTGGGTCTCGGCAACGCGAACTGCCCATCGAGCTCGAAGCCCACCGTGGTTTGGCTCAGTCCGCGGGAGACGGCGAGGAGCCGCATCGTGAGGTGACCACTCCTGATTTCATCGAGCTTTGACGCGGTCTCGGAAAGCGCGTCGACAGCCGGCGATCCGGTGCACGCGCCGAGCAGGAGGGCCATGCCGATCGCGAGCGGACGGACCGCGTTCACGAAGGGGAAGGGCTGGGGCTGGGCGATTCGCTCGGCGATGGACTCGGTTGGTCGGGCGAGGTCGACGTCGGCGAAGGCGCCGGTGTGGGTCCCGGTTCCGGTTCCGAGGTCGGACCGGTCGTCGGCTCGTCGCCCTGGCCGGCCGGAAGCAGCTCCGTCTGGATGACTTGCGCCAGCTGCTCGGCCAATTTCGCAATCTCGGCCTGAAGCTCAGCGAGCGTCAGGGTCTCGGCATTCCTCAGTAACTCCAGGAACGCTCGCCGGATTTCGGCGAGCCGGCGATTGCCCTCGGCCGTGAAGCGAACGGGACCTCCTGTCGTGAACACCCACTGGTATGCGGAGGCCAGCGTCTCGCACGACGTGCATTCGATGTTCAACGCAAGGGCGAGGTTGGTTGGGGCGATCACGCTCGCCTCGCCCATGATCAAGACGACCTGGAGGGCCACTGCGATCGACTGGCAATCCGTACAGCTGGAAACGGCGGCGGCAGCGTTCGAGTCGTCGACCACGTCTTGCATCACGCGGGTCACCTTGAAGGCGAAGCTCCAGACCGAGAAGCCGTCCTTCGTATTGATCGTGACCGCGACATTGTCAGCCGCTCCGGCCGGGCCAGCCGGCACCTGCGACATGGTCACGGCGAGCGCCGTCGCCAGCGCGAGGCTCGTCCCGCGACGAACGCGACTTCTGGTGCGTTTCATGGATTCACCTCTCAAGGACTGGGGCTCGGACTGGGACTGGGCGAGGAGGTCGGGCTGGGCTCAGCGCCGGGCGACGGCGTTGGCGACGAACCCGTCGAGGCGGAAGACGTTCCGGACGTTGGCGAAGCTCCGGGCGCAGGCGCCGGCGATGCCCCCGGAGTCGGTTGCACGTTGGTACGGGGCGCGGGGACCACGGTGCGGGCCTGCTGCTGAAGCGACAGCGCGGGCCGTCCGCTTGCTACGTCCTTCACCGCGCTCACCAGTTGCCCCGCGGTCCACCGCTCGCCTGGTTGAATCGGCCGGTAGTCGCCGTTCGGCCACCACACGTAGGCGAGCACTCCAATTACCGCAGCGACAGCGAAGATGGCCGCGCCACGACGAACGGGGCTGTCCGCCGACCACCTCCAGGCACCCGTTGCAGCGCGCTTCCCCAACCGTCCGGCGGAGTACGTGATCCCCGCGGCCGGCAGCAGCAGCGCCGCCATCTGCACCGAGCCAAGCAGTCCGGCGGAGACCCGCCCGGAACCGAACGAGTCGGAGACCCGGCCCCAGTGGACGAAGAACGAATCCCAAGCCGTCGCAAAGATTCGCGGCGCGGAAATCACGATGAAGGCCAGGTTGAACAGGAGAAGCGGTACCACGACGAGCACCCACGCGGTCACGGCAAGACGAACCCAAGGCTTCAGCTCCTTGACCCGCTCGTCGGTCTTCCTCCACGGAATCAGGCTGAGAAGGATCGACTTCATCCTGGCGAACAGGTCCGGGACTCCTGTCAGGTCGGCGACCATGTAGTAGCCGTCCATCCTCAGGAACGGCATGAGCTGCGGGATCATCTGGAGCTGGAGGATCACCGCAATCAGGAGCAACGCCTCGAACCCGCCGAGGAAATAGATCGCAGCAACCGAGAGAACCACGATCGCGTTGAAGTAGAGCCCGCCGACGTCGGTTCGCAGCCGGCCGCCCTTCCCCAGGCGATACGCGTCCGTCACGTCGGTGTAAAAGGCCGGCCAGACGACATAGATGCCGACTCCCATCACGCCGGGCTCGGCGCCTCCGTACCGGCAGGCGGTCGCATGACCGATCTCGTGAAAGGCGGCGGAGAGAACGACGCATCCCAGAACGAGTAGGAGCAGCGCCGGCCGGTACAGTGACGCTCGGAGGCCTTGCGCCACTCCATGCACACCGAAGAGCCAGTAGTCGAACGCGATCAGGGCTGCCAGTACCGCCACCATGAAGAGCGGAAAGAACAGCGGCTTGAACAGGGTAGTGATCGCCCGCACCAACCCTTTCGGCACGACCGCTGCCCGGAACTTCAGGGCGAGAAGCGGGTCGAGCTTCTGAACCTGCGGCGCCTTGCCGTCGGGCATCACCATCAGTCCGAGAGGGGTCAGCTTCTGCTGGATCAGAAACCGGACGTCGTCGGGTTCGACCTGTCGCCGAAAGGCTTGCGTCAACTCCCGCGCAATCGCGGCGTGGTCGTTCTGGCCGTTTGATCGTTCGGCCACCATGTACAGGAGCGGGGCCAGCTGCACGATCTGACCATCGGGCCGCCGGGCCATGAATGGTGGCTCCTTGAAGCCGGAATCCTCATAGCGGCCGAGCAGCTCGACTCCGTCGGCGAGACGCGGGCGGTCGCCGTCTGCGGTTGCCCCATCTCCGTCCGCGGCCGCGCGACGCTCCGTCACGGTCGTCGCGACTCGCTCGGCGGTTTCACGATGCTCCCCGACGGCGCGATCCTCGGGAGCTTGATGGAGCTCTTCGGTCGCCTCCTCGGCTGGAGGCAGCCGCTCGGTGACCTCCGGGTCGTCGGGCGTAAGCCGACGCGTGGGCTGCTGGTCCGCCATCTGTAGCGTTTCCCGTCTCTCAGGTGCGAAGGGGCGGCCCGAAGGCCGCCCCTTCCGCTGATTCGGCCAACCGCCGATCAGTTGCTCTGGTCGATGTCGACAGTCTGCTCGGCGTTGGCATACGCGATGGAGCCATCAGAGGCCACGTTGGCGGCGACCGCCAGGTTCACCGGGGCGGCCACGTTCGCGTTGATGAGCGACATGGCGGCGCGCTCCGGAAGCGGCTCGCCGGCCAGACGGTCAAGGTCCTCCTTGGTCAACCGCTGATATTCGGTCTTCTCCGTCATTTCGATTTCCTCCCCCATCCCTTGCAGAGCTAGTTGCTCTGGTCGATGGTGGCGTCCTGCTCGGCGTTGGCGATGGCCACCGAGTCGTCGGAGAGCACGTTCAGGGCGAGCGCCGCGTTTACGGGAGCGGCCACGTTCGCATTGATGAGCGACATGGCGGCGCGCTCTGGAAGCGGCTCCCCTGCGATCTTCTCCAGATCCTCTCTGGTCAGCTTCCTGTATTCCTCTTGCTCCTTCGTCATTGCGTTCTCCTTTCGTCCCCTGAGCTCAGCTGCTCTGATCGATGGGGGTGTCCTGTGCCGCCTCGGCGTAGGCGATGGCGTCGTCCGAAAGGACGTTCGCCGCGACCGCCGCGTTCACAGGAATTGCGATGTTGGCGTTGATGAGTGACATGGCCGCGCGTTCGGGAAGAGCCTCGCCCGCCAGGGACTCGAGGTCTTCCTTGGTCAGACGGCGGTACTCGTCACCGCTTTGCTTCGCACCACCCATTCAACTCACCTCCTGTTCCTTTTCGAGGGCGCCTCTGGTTCGCGTTTCGCGAATTAGTCCTTTGGCCTCTCCTCCTTTCCCCCAACGTTCTTGCTGCTGGATCTTTGAACGATGCGCTGGGTGCTCTTGACCGAGGTGCTCGTCCTCTTGCGACCCACGTTGGTCGCGATGGCGGCCTGCACGTCGCCCCGCACCTGGACGCCGTCCTTGTCATAGCGAATGCGCTTTCGAATCACCTTTCGCATATGGGTCCCTTGATTGAGCGCCTCTCCTCCCGTACGGGAGGTTCCCCCGATCCGTGCGTATGAATTAAGGGTTTCCCCTGCCTGGAGGCCCTAAACGCCCGCAGCCCTCGTGAGGACTAGCTTGGATTGATCAAAAAAATGGTCACCCGGGAGCCGGGGCAACCAGCGAACGATCGATCCCCTCAACCGATGACCGCCCGGCCAGCGCGAGTGACAGGGCGAGATCGTCCCGCATCGAGTCCAGAACCCTTCGGACTCCTTCCTCTCCTCCTGTCGCGAGGCCCCACAGGAGCGGCCGACCAACCAGGACCGCGCGGGCCCCGAGCCCGAGCGCCTTCAATACATCGGTCCCCCGGCGAACTCCGCTGTCCATGAGCACTTCGACCCGTCCGTCAACGGCTTCGGCAACACTTGGCAGCGCGTCGATCGAGGCAAGCACACCGTCCAGTTGTCTGCCTCCGTGGTTCGAGACGATGAGCGCATCCACTCCCGCTTCGACGGACAACACCGCGTCCTCGGGCGTCAGTACGCCCTTCACGACGACGGGAAGCGGTGAAAGGGACCTGACCCACGCGATGTCCTCCCACGTCAGAGCCGGATCGAGCTGAGAGGCGAAATACCTGAACAGACTCGAGCCCGGGTCTGTGGGAAGGGGGACCCCAGCCAGGTTGGCCAGACCGATGCCCGGCGGCAGGGCGAACCGGTTTCGTTCGTCCCGCATCCGTCTCCCGAGGAACGGCGTGTCGACCGTCACCACGATTGCGGCATAGCCGGCGGCGTCGGCACGCTTGACGAGCTCGGCGGTGAGGTCGCGATCCTTGTGGATGTACAGCTGAAACCACCGATGCACGCCGGTCCGAGCGATGTCCTCGAGCCGCACGCTGGCGATGGTCGAGACGACCATCAACGCGCCCACGCTCGCAGCCGCCCGTGCCGTCGCGAGCTCTCCGTCGGGGTGGGCAAGGCGTTGAAGGGCGGTCGGCGCGATGAGGATGGGGAACGGAACTTCTTGACCGAGGACGGTCGTTCGGAGGTCGGGGCTCGACACGTCCACCAGAAACCGTGGGCGAAGAACCCAACGGTCGAACGCTCGCCGGTTCTCCCTGAGCGTCCACTCGTCTCCGGCCCCGCCGGCGTAATAGTCGAAGACCATTTGCGGCAGCCGTTGCCGCGCGGCCTCTTCGAGTGCCTCCAACGACAGACGCCGGGTCTCGGTCTCCCCTTCAGGCCATTCCAGGCTCATTGGCGGATGAGCACCTCGACTTCACCTTCCTTGTGGGGGACCTGCGTGGCAGTTACGCCGTCTCGGGCTGTGAAGCTGAGGTCCACTCTCGCCGAACCCACCCGCATTCCGATGATGTCCACCCGGTCCAGCCACGCCGGGAGCTGGGGTCGTACGACGTACAGGCGACCGGCAGGAGCGTCCGCCGTGAACCCGCCGTAGGAGCGAACCATGAGGAGCGGAGCCCCGGTCGCCCATGCCTGTGGCCGGCACGCCACGGGGTACTCGACCGGAACGGGGACGTCATCGCGGGAGAACCCGCAGAAGAGCTCGGGGTAGCGCCCAAGCGGGAAACTGGCACCCGCCGCCGAGAGCTGATCGACGATCTTCATCGCCTCGACGTCGAAGCCGTAGAGCTTCAGGCCATGAGCAATGAGCGCGTTGTCGTGGGGCCAGATCGCACCGTTGTGGTATCCCAAGGGGTCGTAGACCTGTTGGCGAGACGCCAAGGTTCGAACACCCCACCCAGACGACAGGGCGGGAGAGACGAGCTTCCGGGCCACGCGGGGCGCCTTCTCGTCGTCGATGACGCCGGACCAGAAGCCGTGTCCTGGGTTCGACGTGATCGTGGTCACCTGTCGCTTGTTCCGATCGAGAGCGAGCGCGTAGTACCCCTGGTCTTCCATCCAGAAGACGTCGTTGAACTTCCGCTTGAGCTCCGCCGCCTCACGCTCGAGTCGGCCGGCAAGCTCTTCGTCGCCGACCGCTCTGGCGAGTGGAGCCATCCTGGCCTTGGCCTGATACACGTAGCCCTGGACCTCCACCAGGGCGATCGGCCCCTCGGCAAGCGTGCCATCCGGGTGAATGAGCGCGTTCCAGGAGTCCTTCCATCCCTGGTTATCCAGTCCCCGTGGCGACCTCCGCTGATATTCGACGAAGCCGTCGCCGTCGCTGTCACCGTATTTGTCGATCCAGTCCAAAGCCGCCAGCGCGTTCGGCCACAGCTCACGGACGGCATCGAGGTCTGCGGTCCAGGCGTAGGCGTAGGTGAGAAGCACGAGCCACAGCGGAGTCGTGTCGACCGATCCGAAGTAGGGCGTGTGTGGAATCTCTCCGCAGCCGGCGAGCTCGCCAACTCTCACCTCGTGGAGGATCTTTCCGGGTTCCTCCTCCCGCCAGTCGTCGTCTTCTTTTCCCTGCTGGGAGGCCAGAGCCCGA
Source organism: Actinomycetota bacterium (assembly GCA_036259835.1). Lineage (GTDB taxonomy): Bacteria > Actinomycetota > UBA4738 > UBA4738 > UBA4738 > JALYGK01. The sequence goes on along the minus strand of DATABA010000025.1, from coordinate 24,267 downwards.
AGAACTCCCCACGCGATGTTCGGGTTAACACCGAGGCACTCGTAAGCCGTGAGGATGGCGTCCCTGCCGAACAACGCCGAATACCACGGCACGCCCGCGTCGATCCGGAACCCCCCGTCGTCGTCTTCCGCCAGGAGCATTCGCAGGTCGATGACGGCACGCTCGAGGAAACCGGTGAGCTGCGTGTTGCCGGTCTTGAACCTCGTGCACCGTTTCCGCCAGGAGGCATAGGACTGTTCGAGATCCTGGCGCGCCTCGCGATACTCCTGACTGGCTCGTCGTTCGCCGTCGATGATGGGGGTGATCTCGAGCGTCAAATGGGTTTCGTCGCCGTGATCCAACGTGAACTCGAACACGGCTTCGTTTGCGGTCAGTTTCTCTGGTGCCGGAGACAAGCGAATCTCGGTCGACCGGGCCACTCCATCCGAACCGGCGTAGTTGAAGGTGACAGTGTCGCCGGTGACATCGGTCTTTTGGTGCTGCCCGGGGTCGCTGGTCCTTCGGTCCAAACCCCGGACCTCGAACACATCGAGGAAATCCGCATCGAACTGGAGCCGCAATCGGATCTCCCGTTGGGCGGATCCGTAATTCGCCACTTCGATCCGCTCGAGCAGCGAGTCGGCGAGGAGACGGCTCCGGGAGATTCCGATGTTCTCCTTCTGTTCGAAGCCCTGCGGGTCCATGACGGCGATGGGGTACGCCAATTCCACGATCTGCCAGTAGTTGCGCTCGGTCGAGGAATGAAGGAGCAGCGGCTGGAGATCATCCAGCGTCAGCTCGAGCCGGGAGAGAAACCTCGTGTCCCGGTAATAGAGCCCGAGCGCGGCCTGATTGTCCTCGGGAACGTCGCCGAAGCGATTGGAAAGGAGGAAGGCCCGGTTGTGCTTGATGACGTGGTTGTCACGGATGTCGGTGACGACCGGGGCTTTCCCCATGCGCGAATGTTAGCCCGACGCGGCGCTACACGGTCGTCACTTCCCGCTCTCGTGAAGGGTCACGTGTTCGTTGCGTCCGATGATGCGGGCAGGTCTGGGCCGGGTGGGATCGATGACTTGGGTTGCTTGGTAACGGCGACATAGATCCCGATCAAAATCAGCACGCCTCCCACGATTGCGGTCAATGGAGGAACCTCACCGAAGAACGCAAGTGCCAACAGCGTGGAGCCCACGGGCTCACCCATGATGGAGATGGCCACGAGGCTGGCGTCCATGTCCTTCAACAAGTAGTTGAAGACCGTATGTCCGAGCGCCTGCGGGATCACGGCGAGCAGGACAAACATGAACCACGTGTTGCCCGAGAAGCCGGTCAGGCGTCCGCCCAGCGCTGCGGCGGGAAGGAGCAACACGGCGCACGTCGTGTACACCACGCCCACGTAGGCAAACAGCGACATCTCCGACCGGAGCCGCCGGCCCGCGAGCAAGTAACCCGCTGCGGTGATCGCCCCCGCCAACGCCAGGAGATCTCCGGCGGCGGCGCGTTTCGAAATGCCGAAATCGCCGCCCGAGACGATCGCCGCGCCGGCCAGGCCGATCAGAATGCCGATGAAGGTGGTGTTTCCGACTCGCTCGCCGAACAGAACCCTGGAGGCAGCGGCGACGAAGATCGGCGACGTGGTGACCAGAACGACGCTCGCCGCGACCGTGGTGAACGACAACGAGGCGATCCAGGTGGCGAAATGCATGGCGAGGAGCGCTCCCGACAAGAACGCGATAGCCAATTGCCGCGACGAGAGCCGGCGCACCTCATTGCGTTGCGCCACGACCAGGGGGAGGAACAACGCGGCGGCCATGGCGTTCCGGTAGAAGGCGGTGGACAGTGCAGGCGCATCCGCGATCCTGATGAAGATGGCCGCAAAGGAGACCGCCACGACGCCGACCACCAAGAGCACGACCTGGTACGGCCGAACGACGCTCATGGCGGATGAGATTCGCAGAACGGAAGGCACCTGGCAGTAGGATCGATGCTGCACTGGAAGGAGTTCATGCTGGCTGAGGAAGCTGCCCGCGATGGCATCTCGGTTCTCGTCTGTGACGATCACCGGCTTCTCACCGACACACTGAGGACCGTGATCGAGAACGACCCCGCGCTACGGCTCGTGGCGCCGCCGCTGCATGCGCCCGAGGAAGCCATCACCCTCTGCGAGCAGCACCATCCCAATGTCGTGTTGATGGACATCCAGTTCCCCGGCGCCGTTTCCGGCATCGACGCGACAAGGGAAATTAAGAAAGTCTCGCCTCCCACAAACGTCGTCATCATGACCGCGCACGAGAGTGAAGAGCTCCTGGTCGAAGCCGTTGAAGCAGGAGCGTCGGGCTTCCTGCGCAAGACCGAGGGCGTGGAAGCAGTTCTCTCGTCCGTCAAGGCCGCCGCCGCCGGCGAGATCCTCATCGACCAGACCGAGCTGGCCCGGCTGCTTCCCCAGGTGGCCAGGGAACGCGAGGAACGCCGGGAGGCCCAGATGCTCCTCGGCCATCTGACCGAACGGGAACGTGAGATCTTGCAGTTCCTCGGAGAGGGCCACCGCAACGAAGAAATCGCCGCCAAGCTCTTCATCAGCCCGCAGACCGTGCAGACGCACGTTCGGAACATCCTGACGAAGCTGGGGGTCCACTCCAAGCTTGAGGCCGTCGTCTTCGGACTCCGACACGGCGCCGTCAGCGTCTAGCGGGAAACGCCCTTAAAAGGCGTCTGTCACCAGCCGATTGTTCAATGGATGGGCCGTGGCGCCTCCGTCTCTCGTCCTGCCGGGCTTCACCGAGCGCTGGCAGATGCCGGCGCACGCCTAAAACACGCCCTCCCAACGGGCCAGACGCTTCCGGAGGATGTCTGGAAACGCCGCCACCGTGCCATGCTGGCCATCCTGTGGCTCCACGCTCCGGGGCTCGCGATCTTCGGGGTGGTCCAGGGGTTCAGCCCAGCCCACAGCGTCTTCGAGGCGAGCATCATCGCGAGCTTCGCGCTCCTCGCCAGTTTGCCGTGGCGAAGCCGAAAGATCCCGGCGGGGCTCGTTTCGGCCGGATTGCTGACCTCGTCCGCTGTTCTGGTGCACATGTCGGGTGGCTTCATCGAGGCCCACTTCCACTTCTTCGTGATGGTCGTACTGCTCTCCCTCTACGAAGACTGGACTCCCTTCCTCCTCGCCGTCGCGTACGTGGCGATTCATCACGGGCTGGCGGGCACGCTCGACCCCGAGTCGGTTTACAACCACCCGAACGCGATCGCGGATCCGTGGAAATGGGCCGCCATCCACGGCTTCATGATTGCCGGCGCGGGACTCGCATCGATTGCGGCGTGGAAGCTCAACGAGGAGTTTCGGGGGAGATCCAGGCGTCTTGCTGCGGTGGTCGAGTCGACCGACGACGCGGTTCTGACGACAAGTCTCGACGGCACCGTCACCAGCTGGAACGAAGGGGCGGTCAGGATGTACGGATACGCCGCGGAAGAGATCGTCGGTCAATCCGTCACCGTCCTCGCTCCACCCGACCGGCGAAATGAGATCGATGGATTCATGAAACGAATCCGCGCCGGCGACAGGGTGCAGTCGTTCGAGACGGTTCGCCTCACCAAGGACGGACGGGCACTCCACGTTTCCCTTACGATCTCGCCCCTTCGAGACCACGAAGGGCGAGTGACCGGTGCCTCGACCATCGCGCGCGATATCACTCGGCGTAAGGAGCTGGAGAGCGCTCTTCGTCAATACGCCGACCGACTCGAAACGGCGAACCGAAAGCTCGAGGAATCGAACCAGACGCTCAAGGACTTCGTCGCAATCGCCTCTCACGACCTTCGCGGGCCGCTTTCCACGATTCTCGGGTTCGTGACCGCCATCCCGCGGACTTGGGACTCGACCAGCGACGAACAAAAACGAGAGTTCATCGCGGCCATCGAGCGAGCCGCTCGGCGGATCGCGAGGCTGGTCGAGGACCTCCTGACCGTCTCCCGGATCGAATCCGGGCAGGTCACCGTCCATAAGGAGGCCGTGGATCTCCAACGGGCCGTTCACGAAGCCTTGGGGAGAACCGCCGACCTCGGGAACGGCATTCAAACGCGGATTCCTGCAGCGTCGGTTCACGCCGACCCGGACCATCTGGAGCGGATCCTCACCAACTACGTGACGAACGCGCTGAAGTACGGCGAGCGGCCGGTCGAGGTGGAAGCGAGAGAGGACGACGGATGGATTGAAATTCGCGTTCGCGACCACGGGCGTGGTGTCCCGGAAGACTTCGTCCCGCGGATGTGGGAGAAGTTCGCGCGTCCGGACGGCTCGACCGACCGCGAGAAAGGGACGGGACTGGGCCTTTCGATCGTTGCCGGCCTTGCTCGGGCCAACGGAGGAACGACCTGGTATGAGCCCAACCACCCACGAGGCTCGTGCTTCTGCTTGCGACTGCCGAGGGCCAACGGATCGACGCGGACTCGGTCCACCAGAGAGGAAAGCCATGTCCGTTGACGCCGTGGCGGTTCGCGTTTTCGCCATCGTCGAGGACGACGCCGACAGCCGCATGGTCGTCCGAACGCTGTTCTCCGAGGATCCGCGCTTCTCCGTCGCCGCGGAGGCCGAGTCAGCCGAAGACGCGATCGTGATGGCCCGGACGGAAGAGCCTGATTTGATCGTGCTGGACCATAACCTGGACGGACCGTTGACAGGCCTCGAAGCCGCCCCGCTTCTCAAACAGGAGGCGCCAGGCGCAAAGATCATTCTGTTCACGGGCGACGACGAGATCCGCCGAAAAGCTCTCGAGGAGGATTCGGTGGACGCCTACTTGCCGAAGTCGCGCCCCGATGAGCTCGTGCCTACGGCTTGCCGGTTGCTCGGGCTGCACTGAGCGTACGGATCCGACGCGTCACGGCCCTTCGATGAACTTCTGGATGGACCGAATCACAGTGTCCGGATCCGCTGGCTTCTCGAAGTAGTCATTCGCACCCGCGGCAATCGCCCAGTCGGGGTCAACGCCCGAGCCGCTCAGCACGAGCACTGGAGTCCTGGCGGTCTGAGGCATGGACCTCAATCGCGCGAGGGCCGTCAGTCCCCCGCCGCCGGGCAAACCGAGGTCGAGCAGGATGACGTTCGGACCTTCTCGCGCCGCCACGGGAACCGCTTCGCCGGCGTCCGAGGCCGTGATCACGGTGAAGCCCGAGCTTCGCAAGTGAACGCCGAGCGCCGCGGCCTGGTCCGGGTCGTCTTCGACGATGAGCACCTTGCCCGACGGCATGGACCCCCCAACAAATGTTTTCGTCGCTCCATTATCCTCCGGGCGTGACCCGCATCACGGTTTTCGGCGCCGGCGCGATGGGAACCGCGTTTGCCATGCATCTCGCCCGAGCGCACAACGACACGAGGCTCTGGGCGAGTCCCTACGACGACAAAGTCCTCGGACGTTTGCTGGATGAGCGCCGCCATCCGGCGTTGCCCGAGCACCTTCCTGACTCGCTGGAGGTGCTGGGGCCCGACGACCTGGAACGCGCTGGCGAGGGAATGGAGATCGCGGTCATGGGGGCGCATTCCGGTGGCGCTCGCAACCTGGCTCAGCTCGTCAAGAAGGGCTGTGACGACATTCCGCTCGTTGTCGGGGTGGCGAAGGGACTGGAGCCCGATACCGGGAAACGAATGTCCGAGGTCTTCGTGGAGGAGGTCGGACACGACCAGGTCATCTCGGTCGGCGGACCGTGCCTGGCCGGCGAAGTGGCCGAAGGGCTTCCGACCGCCGCCGTGTTCGCTTCCGCCGATGTGTCGATTGCCGAAAAGGCCGCCTCTTCGTTTCGCTCGCGCACGTTGCACGTGGCGGTGGTGGATGACGTCGTCGGCGTCGAGTACTGCACCGTCGCCAAGAACGTGGCGGCCATCGGAATGGGGATCGTGGACGGACTGGGGAAGGGTTCCGGACGGGGGTACGAGAATGCGAAGAGTGCCCTGTTCACCAAGGCCTTCCACGAGATGACCGAGCTGGTGAGCTCACTGGGCGGACGGCGAGAAACCGTCCTCGGGCTGGCGGGAATCGGCGACACGCTCGTCACGAGCCTCGGTGGGAGGAACCGGCTGTTCGGCGAGATGATCGGGGAAGGGGTCGAACCGAAATCCGCTCTGGAGGACATGGGCAACCGCGGAATGACCGTGGAGGGGTGGGACTCCGCCCGCGACATCGGGACCGTCGCCGAGCGGGCCGGAGTCGAGCTCCCGTTCTTCCACCAGGTTCACGCGATCCTGTTCGCTTCCGCCACGCCCGAGAGCGTGTTCGATTCCCTCAGCACCGTGCGGTGATCGGAGCTCAATCGGCGGGCAACCTGTAGACGCCCGTCCCTTCCTTCAAGACCAATCCACTCTTCGCCGCTCGAGCCAGCGACGCCACAAGGTGCTTACGAATGTCCCGCTGTGTGAAGGGATCGAGATATCCGCGCTTGAGGGCGAGGTCCTGGATCACCGTCCAGTGCAACGGCTTCGCCTCTTCACGGAGGACCGTGAGGGCGGCCTCCAGATAGTCCACCGCTACAGGCGCCGCGCGTCCGGAGCCACGGCACCGGCAAACAACTCGACCATCGACCAGTCGTACACGGCGAAGGGGCGCGAAGCCGCGGCCACGATGACCTCTTCCACGCCGTTCTCGGCGAAGCGACGGAGCCGTTCCAAGCATTGTTCGGGCGTTCCCGTGAGCGAGTCCTTGGCGTAGTCCTCCAACCGCTGTCCGTCGAGCGCGCCGCCCGTCCATCGTTGGAGCGCCTTGAAGCGCTCCCGGACGTCGCTCTCGTCCTCACCCACCAACGTGTACAACCCAACCGACAACCCAACCGTGTCGGGATCGCGGCCACCGCGTTCGGCGAGGCGCCGCAAGACCTGAACGCGCTCTCGATGTGCCTCGGGGGTCGCGCGCCAGACAAGGTTCCACCCGCTGCCGTGCCGAGCGACCAATCGCAGCAATCGATCTCCTCCCTTTCCGCCGATCCAGACAGGGGGGCCGCTCGGCTGGGTGGGCTTCGGGTGGTTATAGGCGCCCGACAGCGTGAAGTTCGGGCCTTGGAAGTCCACCGGGCCGTCGCCGAACAACGCCGCGATCAGGGCGACCGTTTCCTCGAGCATCCTGAATCGGTCCCCCGTCGAGGGAAACGGATAGCCGAAGGCCGCGAACTCTCGCTCGTACCACCCGGCGCCGACCCCAAGGTCGAACCGGCCACCGCTCAACAGGTCGATCGTGGTCGCCATCTTGGTGACGTGGGCCGGATGCCGGAACGGGGCCGACGCCACCAGCACGCCCAGCCGCGCTCGTTCGGTCGACGCGGCAAGGCCGGCCAGGGCGGTGAACGGCTCGACCGTGCCGACCGGCTCGGATGACCCGCCGTACCGACCGAGGTCCAGGAAGAAGTGGTCCGAGATCCAGAGCGAGTCGAACCCGAGAGATTCGGCTCGTCGGGCGGCCTCAAGGAGCCGCGGCCAGGTCAGAGGGCGGCCGTCGGGGAACGAGAAATCGTAATGGGGCAGCGCCAGGCCGACACGCATGCGGCCTAGTCGAACAGCCCCTTCCCGCCCTTCTGCTGAACGAACGTGATCCACTCCCGAATCGAAGGCTCCGCAGCCTGAAACGCGGGATCCGTCGAGAGGTAGACCGGCGGGGCGAAGGAGAGTCGATTCGGGTCTACTGCGGCCGTCCCCGCGCCCGGCACAACGGCGAAGAGAAGCATGAAAGACGCCAATACAAGGCCGAGTCGGCGAACGTCACTGGAACGTCGTGAAGCTTCGGGCTTACGTCGGACCTCAAACATAGCCTCCCCTCCCACGACGAATCGGCGCACATCATATCGAATCGGCTAGTCAAAATGCTCTAGTCATTCAGCGGACCGCGAGCCCTCGATGTGCCGACCTCACGCTGGGCGGCGCAATCGCCACGCTTGCGAGCAATCGGTCCGGGCGTGATAGAGGATTGGGGTCAAGACGAACGTGCCGGCGGGTGGACGGGATTACACGTTCGAAGTCTGATGATCCCACGGCGAGCCAGGAGACGCGGACGTCAGCGCGCACGACAGACAACTTACTTTCGTGGTCGACATGGCCGAATCGAGACACCGAGGAGGGCGACCCAGTGGAACCATGGTCTTTCGAGCTGAGCGGAAGGTTCGAAGAAGTGAGCTTCGAGAGCACGGCTCTCAAAGACAATCCGCTCGGTGACCCTCACGTGCGTCCGTTGTGGGTGTACCTACCGCCCGGCTACGACGATGACTCCGACCGTCGCTTTCCGAGCGTCTATCAGATCCAGGGACTGACCGGGCAGCTCGACATGTGGCGGAACCGATCCGCATTTCGAAAGAACTTCCCAGAGCTTGCGGACGAGCTGTTCGCGAGCGGCGGCGCACCACCATGCATCGTCGTCTGGGTGGACTGCTGGACCTCTCTCGGAGGAAGCCAGTTCCTCGACTCGCCAGGGACCGGCCAGTACCACACGTATCTCTGCGACGAAGTCGTCCCATGGATCGACGACCGCTATCGGACGCTGGCCGATCCGGCGAATCGAGGCATCGCCGGAAAGTCCAGTGGCGGATACGGCGCGATGGTGACGCCGATGCTCCGGCCCGACCTGTGGGGAGGGATGGCCACGCATGCCGGCGACGCGCTCTTCGAGGCCTGTTACCTCTACGAGTTCGCGAAGTGTGCGCGAGCCCTCCGCGACGAATACGGCGGCTCCTACGAGAAGTTCTGGACGTCGTTTCGAAGCCGCCCACCCTTTTCGAAGGACAGCGACCCGTACCTCCTCAACCAGTGGTGCATGGCGGCTTGCTACTCAACCGACGACGACGGCACCGTCCGGTTGCCGTTCGATACGGCGACGGGACAGCTCATTCCCGAAGTGTGGGAACGGTGGCTCGCCTGGGACCCGGTTCGGATGGTCGATCGGCACGCGGACGCGCTTCGCTCCATGAAGGCGATCTACGTCGATGCCGGACGAAAGGACGAGTACTTCTTGGACCTCGGTGCCGAAGCGTTTCGCAGAGCCCTTGGGAACATCGGCGTCACCGACGTGTTCTTCGAGCTGTTCGACGGAAAGCACGGCGGGATCGAGTATCGCTATCCGATCGGCCTGAAGTACCTGGCCGAACGGCTCAGCCCCTGAGATGGTGGAACGCCGCTTAGGCGCCGAGCTCAATGGGGGTGGCGTCGATCGTGAGCAAGCGGCCCTGTCGGTACAGGCGAATGGCGACTCGTTTGCCGATGGCATCGCCGACCATGAGCGACTGAAGATCATCCGGTCGAAGGATCGGCCGGTCGTCCACGTCGAGGATCAGGTCTTCGGGTCGAAGGCCTGCCCTTGCGGCCGGGCTTCCTTCGACCACCTGGACCACCTCGTACCCAACGTCGCGTCCGACCTCCCGCGCGACCCGCGGAGGAAGCGGCCGGGGGCCGCCGGCGATTCCGAGGTAGGCCCGCCTGAACCGCCCCTCAGTCATGAGAGCGGCGATGATCCTCCGCGTCGTGGCGTTGATCGGGACGGCCAGACCGAGTCCCTGGCCGATCCCCGGACCGACCACCGCGGTGTTGATCCCAACGACGCGTCCCTGACTGTCGGCGAGAGCTCCTCCCGAGTTTCCGGGGTGTAGCGCGGCGTCGGTCTGAATCACGTTCTCCACCACTCGCGTCACCGAGCCGGCGCGCGTCGGCAGTGAACGACCGAGCGCGCTCACCACTCCCGCCGTGACTGACCCTTCGAACCCGAGCGGGTTGCCGATGGCGACCACCAGCTGTCCGACCTTCAGACGAGAAGCATCGCCCAGGAATGCGGGCGTGAGCCCCGACGCAGAAGATCGGAGGACGGCGAGGTCCGAAAGCGGATCTGTCCCGATGACCTCCAGGCTGAATTCGCGTCCGTCGGCGAACGTCACGCTCCCCCGGTCGGATCCGACCACGACGTGCGCCGAAGTGAGCATGAAGCCATCCGGCGTGATGACCACCGCGCTGCCGCCTCCATCACCCTGCGGACCACGCCATTGGCGCCTCGCCACCCGGACACTCGCCACGGACTTCGTCAATAGCTCCGCGACGCGGGTGATGACCGTCGAGTACGCGTCCAGCGCATCAGCGTCATCCGGCTCGCCTACCGGACCCGCCTCCTGGCCGTCGCCGAGAAGGGCGTCGAGGAAGCGCAGATTCGTCACGGCGTTATTCCCCCATGGCCGGACGAATCGAGCCCACCATGACCGCTCTTCCCGACCGGTCCATGACGGAGACCGAGATTGCTCGCGAGAGATTCACCTGAGTGGACTCGTAGAAGACCCAGTCGCCGTTGTTGGTCTTCGAGAGCGTCCCTCGAGACAGGACCCGGCCCTTCGGGTCCATCGCCTTGACCGTGTACGGAGGGGCGTTGTCGTCCGGAAGCACCACCCCGACCAGGATGAAGTCGTTCACCCGCGTGGCGCTGTAGATCGCGACGGACCCGAAGCCCTTCTTTTCCTGACGCGCCGGCAGCAGATCGGCGCGATACGGGCGAGCGCCCACGGCTTCCAGTGCCCGCGTGAGCTGCCTCACGTTTTGAACCTGCTCCCGCCTCACCAGATCGACCTGACCTCGCTCGGCTACCGCCCAGCCGAGCGCTCCGACCGCAACCAGAACGGCTGCCATGGTCGCCGCGGCGAGCGTCCGCACGCGCACGGAAGACGCTGGCTTACCGGCACTCGCCGCCGCCACGCGGGCAGCGATCCGTGGGCCGAGGTTCGGTGGAGGATCGACGGGAGGCAGGGCGAGCCCGATGGCCGCTATGGCCTCTTCGAGGGCGGCTTGCTCTCCTCGGCACTTTGTGCACCGGGCAAGATGCCGGTCGACGCGCCGCTCGTCCATCAGCGAAAGCGCACCAACGACGCGATCGGGCAACAGATCTCTCGCCTCAGCGCAGTTCATTCCGCACCGCCACCCGGAGTCTGCGCACGCCCTCCCGCGGATCGCGGGTTTCTCAGCTTCAGCAGTGCGGTTCGCAGCCGTGTCTTCACGGTCCCAAGAGGAATCCCGTCTGTTTCGGCGATCTCTCGCGCCGTCCACCCGTAGAAGTACGCCTGGGAGAGGAGGTGCCGCTCGGCGGGCGACAACTCCGCGAGCGCCCGTCGTGCTCGATCTCGTTCCACCACCATGTCGTCGTCATCGACCGGGGGCGGCTCGGGGAGCTGATCGACCAGGATCAATATGGGCCTTCCACCTCCGCGCTCGTGTCGGAGCCGGTCCACGGCCAGGTTGTGCGCGATGGTCATGAGCCAGGTCGAAAGCCGCCCTCGCGCGGCGTCGAAATGGATGCCCTTTCGCCAGGCCGAGAGGAAAACGTCCTGGGTCAGCTCTTCCGCCGCCTCCGCCGTCCCCAGCATCCGGAATCCGAGCGTGTAGACGGAACGACCGAACCGTGCGTACAGCGTGCGGATCGCTCCCTCGTCACCGGCGACAAGCTGCCTCATCAACTCCCGTTCGGAATCGTTGGAGAGCGGGCCTTCAGGGAAGGTCACGAGGACCTCCACCGTGGGTATACGGGAGCGCACTGCCGGAGGTTTTCATCGCCTCATCCATTATCCGCCCGCGGTGCGGCGTCTGAGGGGCAAGGACGCCGCGCGAAGCGTGTCTCTTTCATGGAGTCCCGCAGGTGGGATCATTGCTGTATGAGCGCCAAGCATGCAGCGATGGTGATGATCGCCGCTGGTCTGGTGCTCACCGCGGCCGGGGAGCCGGCCGGCGCGCAAACGGAAGGGCGGTCCACTGTGGTCGTCCTGTCATTGACCGGTGTGGTCGATCCGTTCGTGGCTTCCTACGTCGAGCGTGAGATCGAACGGGCCGAACGCGACGGCGTAGCGGCGGTTCTGCTGACGATCGACACGCCTGGCGGCCTGAGCTCGTCGATGCGACGAATCACCGAATCGATCCTCAACTCCAGGACGCCCGTGATCTGCTACACATCACCGGCCGGCGCGCGAGCCGCTTCCGCCGGGACGTTCATCATGCTGGCCTGCCCGGTGAACGCGATGGCGCCCGGAACGAATATCGGCGCAGCCCATCCGGTCGGAGTGCCCGGAGCGATCGAGCAGCAGAAGGCCACCAATGACGCTGCTGCGTTCATCCGGTCGCTGGCACAGCAGTGGGGACGAAATGCCAACTGGGCGGAACAGGCGGTCCGGAGGTCGATCAGCGTCTCCGCTGAGGAAGCGGTGCGACTGAACGTCGTCGACGTAATCGCACCGTCTGTTCCTGCACTCCTAACTGAGGTGAACGAGCGGTTCATAAGGCTGAGCGACGGCCGAAACGTCGTCCTCCGGACGGCTAACGCATCGCTGGAGCCTCGCGACCTTGGCGCTGGAGCGGCACTTCTCCACGGCCTCATCACTCCCGATCTCGCGTTCCTGTTCTTCTGGGTCGGCCTGGTTCTGATCATCGTGGAACTCCTTCATCCCGGGCTTTCGGTCCCCGGGGTCCTCGGTGTGCTGATGCTGGTTGGAGCGTTCCTGTCGTTCGGACTGCTTCCGGTTCAACTCGCCGGCATCGTCCTGTTGCTTGCGTCGGCGGGGTTCTTCCTGCTCGAGCTGAAGCACCCCGGCGTCGGTCTTCCCACCGTCGGCGGCGCCATCTCGCTGATCCTCGGCGGGCTGGTTCTCTTCGATCCGTCGGTCCCGAACGCCGCCGTGTCGCCCTGGCTGCTCGTCGCCGTGGCTGGATTGCTGGTCGGGTTCTTTGGCTTCGTCGTGCAGGCGGCGCTTCGAATGAGACGACTGCCGAAGCCGGCCGGCCTGGAGCAGATGATCGGCGAACGCGCGGTGGCGCTCAGCGAGCTGAATCCCCGGGGGGAAGTTCTGGCGCGCCACGAGACGTGGAGCGCGGAAACCATGGGACCGCCGATCCCGGCGGGCACCGCTGTTCGAATCATCGATGTATCCGGGTTGACGTTGACCGTGGCGCCGGCCAGGCCGCTGCGTGCCCGGGAGGAGCTCACCGAGAGCGCCTCATCGCAAACCGAAGGAGGAGCTTGATGCTTGGGTACGTGTTGCTGGGTTTCGTCGCGTTTTTCGTTCTCGTTCTGATCCCGGCCTCGATAAAGATCGTTCGGGAATACAACCGCCTGGTGGTGTTCCGGCTCGGTCGCCTGCTGGGTGTGAAAGGTCCCGGCCTGGTGATCCTCATTCCGCTCGTCGACCGAGCGGTGTCCGTCGACTTGCGGGAGTTCTTCCTGGAGGTGCCCCGACAGGATTGCATCACCCAGGACAACGCCCCGATCGCCATCGACTTCATCGTCTTCTACAAGGTCGTGGACGCCACGATGACCGTGGTGCAGGTAGGCAACTTCGCGGGCGCCGCGCAGAACATCGCGTCGACGACCCTGCGCGCCGTGGTGGGCGACATCCTCCTCGACGACGTCTTGGCGAAGCGCGACGAGATCAACCAGATCCTCAGGGCGAAGCTCGACGAAATCACCGGCCGATGGGGCGTGAAGGTCACGAACGTCGAGATCCGGGAGATCATCCCGCCGCCGAGCGTGCAGGAGTCGATGACCCGTCAGATGTCGGCGGAGCGGATGCGCAGGGCGACGGTGCTCGAGGCCGAAGGATCCAAGCAGGCATCCATCACGGTGGCTGAAGGAAACAAGACGGCTGCCATCTTGAACGCTGAAGGAAGCAAGCAGTCCGCCATCCTGCAAGCACAGGGAGACCGCGAGGCCGCGATTCTTCGAGCGGAAGGGTTTTCACTCGCGCTCGACAAGATTTTCGAAGTGGCGCGAGGTGTCGACGCCAACACCATGAGCCTTCAATACCTCGAGACGCTCAAGCAGATCGGTTCGTCGCCGTCCACGAAGTTCGTCGTTCCAATGGAGCTGGCCAACATGCTGTCCAGCGTGACCGGTCTGACGGAACGATCGTTCGGCAACAACCAGGGGGGCGGCGGCAAGGAACGGTGAACTGCCCGCTCTAAACCAAGGAATGGTGAACTGCCCGCTCTAAACCAATAAGCGGCGGGTTACGAACCTTCCTGAACCGGGAAGATCCTGTCGGCGACCAGTCCGTGGGCCTCGCGATGCACGGTATGAGCCGTCTCGGCATCAGGAGCGTCCACGAGACAAAAGACCTTGCCCCCGTCTTCATCAACCCAGTACTTGAGGTAATTCACGCCGTACTTCTCTTGCGTCTTTACGTCGGCCGCGTGCGCCTCGGCCACATCCTTGGCGGATGCTCCCTCCGGAAGGCTCTCGTGAATGTCCATGAAAAGCGGCACGTCGTCTCCTTCCTCGCTCCTCGTATCTCAGAATTGTGCGGCGGCCTCGCCATAGGTGCAAACGGTGAATTCGCTCCGTGTCCTCAGGCGGTTCGGACGCGGCAGATCCCGCGCTCGGCGAACGGCTGGAACTCCTTTATCGCCACGGGCGGTTTCAGGCCCGCCACCATCCCCTCGACCAATCCGCGGTGCAGGGTGCACACCAGCTGTCGGTAGTCGTCCGCGAGGTCACGGAACGGGCAGTCGCGAAGCGTGATCTCGATGGCCGACCCCTGCATCCGGCGAAAACGAGGGTCGAAGCCCGCTCGAGCCATGGCTTCCTGGAGGACCGCCAGGTTCCGCCTGGCCGGAAGACGGACGCCCGGCTTCGGACCGCCTTGCGCGACCATGTATGCGCCCCACTGACGAGCGAGGTTCTTCGCTTCCTCCATCGCCTTTGTGGTCCGAACGACCCCGCAGAGCATCTCTGCCAGCAGCCGATAGTCGCCTCCACCCTCGTTTCGGATGTCTCGCGCCGAGTAAACCGTCTGCGGCCGCCCCACCGTCGCGGACTTCCGGATCTCCCTCGAGAGCAGCCCCGCCTCCTCCAACCGTCGAAGGTGCGGACGGAGCGTATTGGGGTGCAGGGACAGGCGACGCGACATTTCGCGGATCGAGACCGGGCGCCCCGCGAGCCCGATGTACCTGTAGAGGCGATAACGAGTGTCGTCCGCAAGCGCCTTGTGGACCTCGAGCTCCTTCGTTTCAGGCATCAGCGTGCTCGCTCTCGTGGTCGCCCGACGATACCGACCCGTATTATCGAGGTAAGCACCGTACGAATCAGGATAAATCGGGAGCCGTCGCATGCCCACGAAAGAACAGGTCAGGCAGGCACTTCGAAACGTTCTCGACCCCGAGATCGGCAAGCCGATCGAAGACGTCGGCATGCTGAAGGACATCGAAGTCGAGAACGGTGTGGTCAAGGTCCACGTGCTCCTGACCATTGCCGGGTGCCCGCTCAAGGACCGAATCAACACCGACGTCAACGCCGCGGTGGCTCCGATTCTCGATCCCGGACAACGCGTCGAGGTGATCCTCGGAGAGATGACGGCAGAGCAGCGCCAGGGGCTCGTCACGAAGCTTCGCGGCGGCCAACCCGAACCCCAGCAGCGCGCCTTCTTCACCGACACCAACACCGCGGTCATTGCGGTCGCTTCCGGAAAGGGCGGCGTGGGCAAGTCCTCGGTGACCGTGAACTTGGCGGCCGCGCTGGCCGCGGAAGGTCACCGAGTCGGGGTGGTCGATGTGGACGTGTGGGGGTTCTCGGTCCCGCGAATGATGGGTGTGTTCGGCCAGCCCGTCGCCTTCAACAACATGATCATGCCGCTGGAAGCGCACGGCGTGAAGGTCATCTCGATGGGGTTCTTCGTCCCGGAGGAAACGCCCGTGATCTGGAGGGGGCCGATGCTCCACAAGGCCGTCCAACAGTTCCTCGGCGACGTCTACTGGGGCGACCTCGACTTCCTCCTGGCCGACCTTCCTCCCGGAACCGGAGACGTTTCGATCTCGATGGCGAGCTTCCTTCCGGGAGCGCAGATGCTGGTGGTCACCACACCGCAGGAAGCCGCGCGGAAGGTCGCGGAGCGAGCGGGAAAGATGGCCGCGCAGACGCGGCTGCGGGTCTGCGGCGTGATCGAAAACATGTCGTACTTCGCCTGTCCTCACTGCGGGGAGAAGACCGAGATCTTCGGCGCGGGCGGCGGCGAGGTGGCCGCGCAGACGCTCGGCGTGCAGCTCCTGGGCCGAATCCCGCTGGTTCCGGATCTTCGTGAAGGCGGCGACACCGGCACGCCGATCGTGGTGTCTCAGCCGGAGTCGGAGGCCGGACGGGTCTTCCGTGACGCGGCCAAGCGCCTGGCCCACGAAACGAAAACGTTGGTTCGAAAGCCACTCGGCCTCGCCGTGGCGCCGGGTCGTGAGGCAACCTCGGCCCCCGCGGGGCACGGTCATCACCACCACTAAGGCCGGAGAGGTCTGACTTCCCTCCTACGACCGCCACGACCCAGTAGTCCAGTCGCAATACCGGCGCCGCCTAGAATCCCCGTTTTGGCATGATGACCGATCCCATGTCGCGACGTCCCTCCAGGCTGCGAAGCGAAATCGTCCTCTTCCTTGAGGTCCTCGTTGTTTCGAGTTTCGCCGTCGGCCAGCCCGTCTTGGATGTGTTCGGAAAGAGTCCCGAGACGTTTGTGTTCGCTGATGCGGGGCGGTTGGAAATCGCCGCCTTTGGCGTCCTGGTTATGGCGCTTCCGCCGCTAGTCCTTTGGATCTTGGCGACTGCGGCAGGACTGGCGGGGCGACGGGTTCGCGTCGCTGCGCACATTGCCCTCATCTGGGGGCTCTGCGCCGTGGTTGGGGTTCAGGTCCTCAAGAAGTTCACTCCCCTCCCGGAGCTCGCGCTAGCCGTCGGCGGTGCCGCCGTCGGGACAGCGCTCACGTGGGTCTTATTTGGACCGTGGTCCATCCGCCGCTGGCTGGCTCAACTCTGGCCGGCACCAATCGCGTTCCTCATGGTCTTCCTCTTTCTGTCCGACGTCTCCAAACTCGTGTTGCCAGCGGGCGATACGAAACGAGCTTCCGGCAAGCGACCGAACCCAGTCCCGATCGTCATGGTCAACTTCGATCAATTTCCCCTGCTGACACTGATCGGCCGTGATGGACGTATCAATCAGCGCCGTTTTCCCAACTTCGCTGCGTTAGCAGAAAACGCGTTCTGGTATCGCAACTACACCATCACCGAGTCGTATACCGACAAATCAATGCCGACGATCCTCTCTGGCGCCGTGGTGACCGACCGTTCGAAGACCTCCACGGCAAGAGACCATCCCAACACGCTCTTTACACTTCTCGGCGACACGCATCGCATGGCGGTTTTTGAATCCGTCACTCGTCTGTGCCCACCCGATCTCTGCAGGCCGCCGACTCAGAGACAAGGAGGGCTCTCCACGCTCATGGTCGAAGCCCGCGATATCTGGGTCGATATCTCGTTGCCCAGACGCATCGAGCGGGACATCACCGCGCAGTTCGAAGAGCGCGTCGAGACCCCGACGACCGGCGTTCGAAGAGGATTCCATCGAAGGTATGGTCGGCCGTTGATGTTCGCGGAGTTCCTGAAGACGTTCCGGCGAAACGCGCCACCGACGCTCTACTTCCTGCACCTTCTGCTTCCTCATAACCCGTGGCGGTTCTATCCGTCAGGCGTCGAATATGGGCGAACGATCCAGACCGACGCCGTCGCCTACGCCGCTGGATCTCAGCCAGAGCGCTATGTCGATCACCCCTGGCCCGTCCGCGTGATGAGACTTCGTCACGTCCTCCAGGCGATCTACGTAGACAGGCTCCTGGGTGACCTGGTCGACCGTCTCAAGAAGACAGGTATCTACGACGACGCTCTCATCGTGATCACTTCAGACCAAGGGCGCAGCTTTGGGGCAGGGCGGCCTCGCGGTGCGATGGTGTCCGAGAACCTGCACGAAATCATTTGGGTTCCGCTGCTGATAAAGATGCCACAACAAAAGGCGGGCGCCGTGGTCGATGCGGGGATGACTGCACCTGATCTCCTTCCGACTATCGCGGATGCGCTCGGCACCAACCTTCCGTGGCGCAGCGATGGCTCGTCGGCGTTGCATCGACGCCGACCAAGGCAGACCAAGACGGTGGTCAGGCACTCGGATGGGAACAACAAGCCCCTGCCGCGGCGCCGCCTTTCCATCACAGTCGATGAGGCGTGGCGACGCCTCCGCGCGGAAGTGTTCGAGCCAGCGGCGAACAGCGTCGAGAGGCTCTACGAGATCGGGCCCGCTCGGGGGTTCATCGGCAGGCCCGTCGGTTCGCTCCTGGTCGGGCCACGAGCCTCCGGTGTCGCCGAGCTCCACGTGCCGGTGCCGAACCGAGTCGATCCTGCCCGAGGACCCCTGCCGGGACTCATCGTGGGGACGCTGGAGTCTCCCGAACGTGCCGACAGCGTCGTCATTGCGCTCAACGGAACGGTGGCGGGTCGCTCGCCTCTCTTTCGAGAAGGTCAAGGGCCTACTCGGTTCATGTCGCTACTTCCGGAGCGAGCGTTCCGCATTGGATCCAACAGGGTGGAGATGTTCCTCATGCGTGATGGAGTCCTTCACCCGCTCAGGATCGAGGGAAGCGTGTGACTGAAGAGGCAAGGGATCGCGACGGACTCCCGATTCCAGACCTAGGTCGGCAGAACCCTATATACCCCTCCGGCCAGCGATAGCGCGTAGAGTTCACCGTTCAGATCCTCTCCGAAGGAACTCAGTTGCTCGATGGCAGGTCCGAGAGCTCCGCGCTCGCGGACCTTCCCGCCTCTTTGCCGGAGAGCCATGATCCGTCCGTCACAGAAATCGCCGAAGACGTACGCCCCGGTGAGGTCGGGGATGCGGGTCCCGCGGTACACATAGCCGCCGATCACCGAACAGGTGCCCCCGCGGAGGTCGTATTCGTGGATGGGCGGGACCGTATCGTCCGCCACGGCCTCGCTTGCGAACGGCAACGACCCCTCCATCAGGTTCCATCCATAGTTTTCCCCCCCGTCGGAAGCGGCGGGTTGGAAGTCGATCTCCTCCCTGGCGTTCTGCCCCACGTCGCCGATCCACAGATCGCCCGTTTCGCGGTCGAACGAGAACCGCCACGGGTTCCGCAGTCCGTACGCCCAGATTTCTGGGCGAGCGTCGTCCTTCCCAACAAACGGGTTGTCCGGCGGAATTCGATACGGCTTTCCTCCTCCAGGGCGCGGATCGATTCGAAGCACCTTGCCCAGGAGGGTTTGCAGCGACTGTCCGTTGTCGAACGGATCACCACCCGCCCCGCCGTCCCCCAACGCGATGTACAGGTATCCATCGGGCCCGAACGCGAGCTGTCCGCCGTTGTGGTTCGCAAACGGCTGCTCCACGAATAGGAGCTGTCGCCGCGTGGAGGGGTCGGCTCGGCGGCCACGCATGGTGTACTCGACCACCCGGCTGTGGCCGTTGAGGTCGGTGTAGTTCACGTACAGTCGACGCCCGCCTGGCGAAAAGGCGATGCCCAGCAAGCCCTGCTCTCCGCCCGAGGTGACCTGTTCGGAGAGATTGAGGACAGGGCGCGAGAGCACCTTTCCTCCCCGGATCGCCACGACCCGCCCGAGCTGTTCGGCCACGTAGAGCGTTCGGTCACCTCGCCGACCGGCCATGGCGAGCGGGGCCCGCAGGGTGGCGATCCGCTTCACGCGAATGTCGATGTCCTCGATGTTTGCGGGCTCGGGGGATGGCGATGGCGAGGGCGAAGGAGTGGGCGTGGCGGTCGGAATTGGGGACGGGGTTGCCCGGGGCGGTTCGTCTCCCCCGTTCGGACAGGCCGTTCCGAGCACGGCGGAGGCCATGAGAAGTATCGCCAGACGTCGACGCATGCCCGAAGGATACGGACACGCTGGAGAATTCGCGTGTTCGGGCCCGGTTGCGGCGAACCCACCGGACCAGTCAAACTTCACTAGTCCTTCCGCGGGAGACCAGTCGCTCATGACGAAGCGCATCGCCCTTCCAGTAGCCCTTCTTCTCGTTCTGCTCACGGCAGATATCGCCGTGAGCCACGAGGAGCGGCCCTCGAGTTTCCCCGACGGCTCCGGGACCGTTCCGAAGTACCGGACCTCCGGGCCGTCCCTGGTGGTCTGCAAACCCCACACGCCCAAGCGAATCGCCGGCTTTCCGGCCGGGCTCAAGGCGTTCAACCAACGGCTGTACCGAAGGTGTCAGAGGAACGGCTTCCACCACATTCAGGACGCTGTCGATGCTGTGCGGGTACCGGGAACCAGGATCCTGGTCCAACCGGGTACGTACCGCGAGAAGCCAAGCCTGGCGCCTCTCAGCCAGGAGTGTGCCCCGCTCGCCTCAGAGGACGCGAAACCCCTCTCCTACGAGGACCAGAAACGGTGCCCTCACGTGGAGAACCTGATCGCCATTTTCGGCGACAGCCCTGAGGACGAGGGCATCAAGTGCGATGGACCGCTCTGCAATCTCCAAGTTGAGGGAACCGGCCGGAGGCCGCTCGACGTCATCGTGAACGGAGACGTGAAGAAGCTCAACGTCATTCGGGCGGACCGCGCCGACGGCATCTATTTCCGCAACTTCACGGTCCAATTCGCCGAATTCAATGCGCTCTATGTGATCGAAACGGACGGTTTCGTCATCGATCGAGTGATCGGGCGGTGGAACTGGGAGTACGGGTTCCTCACGTTCGCGTCGGACCACGGGCTGTACAAGAACTGCGAGGCCTATGGAAACGGAGACGGGGGGCTGTATCCCGGCTCAGCGGCGGACCTTCCACCGGAAGCAGACCGACCGTCCCAGGAGATTCGAAATTGCAACGCCCATCACAACACCATCGGAGTGTCCGGGACTGCCGGTGACGACATCTACGTCCACGACAACCGCCTGCACCACAACATGGTCGGCGTGACGCTGGACAGCTTCTTCCCGAATCACCCGGGCCTGCCACAGAATTCGGCGAGGTTCGAGAACAACCGTATCTACAGCAACAACGAGGACTACTACGAGAACTACCGGAACGGGACGTGCGACGACCTCGTCGCAGCCACGAAGGCGGGGAAGGTCTGTCCATCGGTTCCCGTCCCGATCGGCACCGGCATCATGCTCGCCGGCGGCAACGACAACCTCTTCGAAAAGAACTACATCTTCGACAACTGGCGTTACGGGGCCATGCAGTTCTGGGTCCCGGCGACATTCCGCAACGAGAATGACCCTCAGAAGCAGTACGACACCTCGCACCGGAACCAGTACCTCGAGAACTGGATGGGCGTCCGGCCGAATGGGAACGCCGACTCGAACGGCACGGATTTCTGGTGGGATGAGGAAGGCAGCGGAAATTGCTGGGACGGGAATATCCCTGCGAACGGCGAGCAGATCACGAGCGACCCACCCCACCCACTTCTACCGGTGTGCGATGACCCCGGTGTCGACGTGGACCGGAAGGGGAATCCGGCGAAGACGGCGCTCCTTGGGCCGTGCGCGACGTGGAGCCGGCAGAACTACGAGCCGGCGGGCTGCGACTGGATGCAGCGCCCTGCCGAACCGAACTGAGCCCGCACCGGCGAAACGGGAGTGAGACGGCCAGCGCGACCGGGCCCTCGCCCGAACACGCCAAAGGCCGCGTTGACGAGAACGGCCGCTGGCCCCAAAATGTCGGCACCGGAGCGGCCTGAACGGGCTAGATAGGCGTTTCAAGGCGCCTCTGGGGCGGTAAAGAACTCTGTTGGTCGATTCGCTTTGAGCAAGCGAGGGACCGGGGGGATATGCGGGCCAGGAGCAAAATGGAGGTCACGGGGGCTGTGGCGAGACGGCGCCGCTCGTTGGTGGCCGTCTCCTTCACGCTCTTCCTTTCGACGGCCGGGGTACTCGGCTTCTTCGGTCCGGCCGACGCGGCCCCCACGAACCAGTTGCTGCCGCCCAAGCCCCAACCGTCCCTCTGTCCGCGGGGAACCACGCTCATCACCAAGGGGCTCTATAAGGGCTTGTGCTACGCGGATGGCGTGATCATCGACCCGATCACGAGGAAGATCATCTACTCGTCACCGCCCGAGCTCCCGGTCAACCCGCCCACCCTGCCGAGCACCGAACTCCCCTCGGGGACCCAGCCGAATCCAGCCCCGGGCACCGGGACTGGCACCTCACCACCGACGACCGGACGCCCGAGCTCCGGCGGCCGGCCCCACCTCATCAGCTCCTCGATCACGTCGGCCCACTCCTACGGGACCCCGTACGGCGTCTTCTTCGGCAACTTCGGCGGCGGGAAGACGTTCTTCTCCCCGAGCGGTCTGTCGCGGTACGAGACCTACCGGAAGGTGTATTACCTGAGCGCGTTCGGCCGGCCGCTCAGCAGCGATGTCTCCACGGCGGTGATCGACGCGACGCGGGTCGCCCCGGTCTCAACGCGGGTGCCTCAGGCACCCGACGAGGTGTGGCTCCTGCTTCCGTTCGGGCTGGTCCTCATGACCATGGTCACGTACCTGGTTCTCGAGCCCGACGCGGACCGGCGGCTCGCCTAGCCAGCCGGCTGGCTCCCGGTTCGTCGCCTAGCCCGTTCGATCCCGCAGCTGGACCAGCCCCCAAGCGCGGCCACGTAGGCCCGCACCATCCTCCTCATACCGGGGCGCTGTCGGTGCGCTCCGCCTCGGGTTCCTCGCTCGCCGCCGCCGCGACGGCTCCTGGCTCCGGTCGAAGGGCGAACCAAACCAACGTCGCCACGGAGAGCACGACGACGACCACGCTGGTCCACTGGCTGCCCGTCAGCCCGAAAAAGCGATTCTCGACGCGCAGGAGATCGGTGACGATCCGCCCGATTCCGTACCACGCGGCGAAGGTGAGGGTGAGGATTCCCATCCTCCGCGGTCGGAGGTTGAGGAAGAGCAGCAACAGCACCAGGAGGATGGTGGCGCACAGGTCGTAGAGCGCCGTCTGATGCACCCCCGAACCGCTGGCGATCACCGTGCCATCCGAGGCAATCAGGTTGGCGCCCTGCGACGTGATGATCTGGGTCTTTTCTTCGGCCAGGCGCGTGGTGCACTCACCCGCCGCGCAGCTGTAGCCAGAGAGGCTTCCGCCCCGATACACGAATGCGAGAAGCCACGACGTCGGCTTGCCCAAGTGGTCGCCGATGATCAGGTCGCCGATGCGCCCGATGATGATGCCCATGGGGATCCCGATGGAGGCGGAGTCAAACGCCACGAGGAACTTCACCCCTCGCCGGCGGAGGACCGGATAGCAGAACACGACCGCTCCCACGATCCCACCGAGCAGGCTGATACCTCCCCTCCACACGTAGAGGACCTCGATGGGGTTCTCGAACTCCGACAGATGCGTCAGGACGTAACCGAGGCGTGTTCCGACGAGCGTGCCGATCAGCGCCCAGAACGGGACCGCGGAGGCCTGCTCATCAGGAATGCCGCGCTTGCGCGCCTCGTGGAGAAAGATGTAGGCGCCGGCCAGAAATCCGAAGGCGATGCCCAGGCCGTGAGGAGAGACCAGTCCGATATCGCCGGTCTTGATCAGGCGATCGAGCACTCTCCAGCCTATTTCGGCAAGGGGCGTCACCGACATCGGCGACTACTGTACCGGCGCGCGGATCGAAGGATCCCGGCCCAGAACGCCGGGTGAAACGAGGGACGACCACACATCGGCGACCGCTCGGCCCAGAAGCAAACCGCCAGCGACGTCCGCCGGAAAGTGGACCCCGAGGTAAACCCGAGATACTCCGACCAGTAGCGGCACGGCGATCACTCCGACCTTCGCGGCCGGACAGAGTTCGAGGTCTCTCCCGGCCACCGTCACGAACGCCAGGACCACCGCTGGGTGGCTGCTCGGCCACGTGGTTCCCCTGGGCTTGTCGATCAACAGGCGGAAGTCCTGAAGCGCCGCGTACGGGCGCGGGCGCCCGATCGCCTTTTTGAGGACCTGGCCGAGGGCCCACATGGTGAGTGCGGCGCCGAACGCATCGAGGGCCTCCCGCCGGCGTCTGTGGACGGCGAGCGTGACGGCGGCCGCGCCGGAAGCCCAGATGGAACCGAGCTCGGTGGTGCTCTTGAAGAGCGCATCCGGGATCCTCCCCCGACCTCGGTTCGCCACGCTGTAGAGGCGCCGGTCGAGGGCCTTCCCCCGTCCTCGAGCCGTCACGACGGCAATGCCAAGCGCTCCGAGTCCGGCCACCGCTGGAAACCAGCGTCGCTTCATCGGGTAGGCTCCCCCCGATGCGTCGCGAGGAGCCGAATCAAGCGGGAAAGACGACCGGCCGAGCCGACGGCGACGAGGCCCTCCAGGCGGACCGGGAACATCTCCGTGACCTCCAGAAAGCCCGGCAGGGACGGGTGGTCAAGACACTGCTCGCGCTGGCGCTTGCGGTGATCTTCATCGTGTTCATCCTGACCAATTCTCAAGCCGTCACGGTGAACTTCGTCTTCGTGAAACGGAAACCGCCGCTGATCTGGGTGATCTTCGGTTGCGCGGTGGTGGGGGGAATCT